>CAZJOQ010000050.1:0-19278 GCA_964547625.1 uncultured Nitrospira sp. | reverse complement strand
CGTCAGGGTCTGACGCAGACCCACAAACCGGCGAGTCTGGCCCCGCCAGGCCGGGTCAATTGGCTCAACCCGCTGCCGAATCGGCTAGCGGGGGTGGGGTAATGTACGTTTTTAGGATGAAAGATGCTTCTTCCTTACTCAGAAGTCAGCAATTTAAACAACAGTAAGTCCAACATTCATGCGGGTTCTAGGGCTATTTCTGTCGCCTAAGTTGCTGACTTCTGAGTAAGCTCCCGTTCCAACGTGGCCCTGATGAAGCCACTTGTCGTGTATCCTTGCTGTTTGAGGGCATCCAGTTTTTCCTTGAGCTCGACCGGAAGCTGAATGACTATACGAACAAGCTTGGCCATGATCAGGACTCCTTTCGGTCAAAGCGCTAGTGTGGAACGAGTCCTGTGCACATGCTATGCCTTGCTAGCATTATGATAAGACTGCGAAAAGATTGGTACTTTTTGTGTACTCTTCTATCATTCTTGCCAGAAAGAGCCAAAAACTCTCATTCCTAGCCGGTCTTGTACGCCAGGGAAAGAACCTACGAGAGAGACCCATGAATGCTCGAAAGTTTGGTGGGTCATCAGTCAGCTGGATGAGAATAAGAGGCGGTACCAGTTGCTGTATTCACAACGCCATGGGCAGTTGAGGAGATCAATGGGTTCAATAACGAGATCGCGCATACGGCTCACAGTAAATTCTGATGTCGATAGTCGCCCGGTCACCCAGATTGCTCCGTCACGGTCTGTACGGTATACCGCAGTCTCCTGGTCCTTGTACGCTTGAACCACCGATCTCACTGGATGCCCATACGGGTTGGTGGCCCCGACTGAGATGACGGCATACTGTGGGCGGAGCTGGCGGATCCAGTCCCGATCAAGGGAACTGTGCGCTCCATGATGAGGCACTTTCAGTAAAGTTACGGGAAGGCGGCCCTCTGACGTTAACCGGCTCAATCCCTCAGTCTCGATGTCAGCGGCGAACAGAATGGAGTGGACACCACACTGAAGTCTTGACACGATGGACTGATTGTTCAATGAGGTCCCGCTTTGGAGACGGGCCACATCAAACCCCGTGACGCTTTCAGGTGGGCTGAGAATCTTCAATTGACAGGCGCTCGAATTCAACAAGTCTTGTCCGAGTACTGCAACGTGTTCACTGATCCCACCAATGCGAAGAGCGGATTGAAGGTCTTGGGCGAATTGCTCAGGACGAGCAATGACTCCTCCCCAAAATTGTCCAATAGACATATGACGAAGTATCCAGACCAGCCCACCCACATGGTCCAGTTGTTGATGTGTCCCAATAACAAAATCAATATGATGAATCCTCCGATTCCAAAGAAAAGGTGCGACCACCCTTTGCCCCATATCAAACCTCTCGTGACGGGTTCCACCGTCGATAAGTACCGCTCTGCCATCGGGTAGCTCAATGACAGCACTATCTCCTTGTCCGACATCGAGGAACGTGACACGCCAGTGGTCACCGTCTCCTTGCATGCCGGGAACAATAAACCACCAGCCGAGCAACACAACTATGATGCCAGCACCCACGATTCGAAGGCGCCGTGGTGCCGCATGGATGCTGGCCAACAGGACTCCCGCATAAAATAGCACCATCGTGGGAATTGATGGAGCCGCCACATGCCACTCTCCACCGGGGATACCAGCGCACCAACGAAGTCCCGCTACCATCCAGTTAAATAACTGCTCCAGCCCCTTCGCCAGGATGAGCACATCGTGATCTGCCACGATTGCCCATAGTGAGATCAGTAATCCCAGCGGTACTAGCACAAAACCGGTAAACGGGACAGCAATGAGGTTCGTCATGATCCCCATCCATGGAACTTGATTGAAATAAAACGCGACCAGAGGAAGGGTAACTAATGTCACAGCACCACTCATTAAAAGAGCTTCACGCACATGACCTCTGATCCAGTATTGAAAATTACGATGGAGGTCGCTGTCCTCTTCTTCTCCTGATCGGATTCTTGAAATCATACCGATAATTGCTAGTACGGACAGAAAGGAGAGCTGAAAGGATATATCAAAGATCGCTCGAGGATCGTGCAAAACAATGATGAGAAGAGCCGCTGCCATTGCGTGCCCAAGATGACGTTCGTGTCCGAGCCAGACCGCCACCATTCCTAAGGTAATCATGATGAGGGAGCGTATGGTCGCCAATTCGGCCCCAGCAAGCAATGCGTACAGTGCGACAGCTGGCCAAGTGAAGAGAATGGCAACTTTTGAGGGAGTGATTCTTCGCGATAAAGCCAACACAAATGAAGGAGGGAGCCATAGAATGCCTCGTTTCACGGTCCAAAAACATACCACGGCGACCAGCCCGAGATGTGAGCCTGAGATCGAGAGCAGATGAACGGTTCCTGTAATCATAAACCATTCCTGCATGTCCTGCTCAAGGTAACCGCGTTCACCGATGATCATGCCAAGAAATATCCCCAACGCTGGTTGCCCCAATGTGTGGACGGCTGCCTGCCGGATGGCGTCCCTCCACTGATCGATCTGACTCCAGAAACTCCATCGCCACGTGAGCAGAGTTTTGATAAGCGTGATCGCGTGAGGACCGCTCACCGTGGTAACAAGATCAATGCCTTGACGTTCTATATAGGCTGCGTAGTCGAAGCCGGATGGGTTTAAGAACCCCCTTGGACGGTGAAGAGTTCCCTGGAACATAATACGATCACCCTGGTGAAGCGTCAGGTCAGCGCCGCGCCATACGACGCGTATCCGCCTGGATGTCATCAGCATGGCGTCGGTCTCGAGAAGGATGGTCAGACGCCCTACACCGTACTGAACGGGCATCACGACCCGCCCGGTAATGGTAGCACTCATTCCGTTATGAAAATCCGATGAAGGTGGATGAAGGTGTGGTGCCGGAGTCGTGATACTCCAATAGACGAGCCCAGATAGAAGGCTTATATACAGAAGCAGCGCACGGTGTGTATCAAGGTAACCAGCTCGTTCGACGATGCTGAACCCAAGGGCGGCGCCAATGAACAGCGCGAAGAGGAAGAGCGGGAAAAAGGGAAGCTGGGATCCGCCAAGAAGACCAAGAAGAAATGCGACCGTGAGCGATGGGAGCATGAGCGTTCCTCATGTACGAGAACGCTCATCCGATATGTTCTCGTACAACCCTGGTAAGATCGTCGGCAATTTCATTCACAAGCGTGGCCTGCTCACCCTCCACCATGATTCGTAATAACGGCTCGGTACCAGAGTATCGGATAACAACACGTCCACTTCCGTTCAGGCGTCGATTACTTTCTTGAATTGCTCGATCAACATCAGGAATCGTCTCTAAGACCGGCCTCTGTTTGACCTGGATATTTACCAATACTTGCGGGACGGCAGTCATTGCTTTCGCCAATTCTGACAAGGGTTTCTTGGTTCGCTTCAGCAAGGATAACATTTGGAGTGCTGAAACTAAGCCGTCTCCAGTGGTGTTGTGTTCCAGAAAAATAAAATGCCCGGATTGTTCTCCACCGAAGCTATACCCCTCCGCTAACATGCGTTCGAGCAAGTATCGATCTCCAACCGGTGTGCGGACCAGTGTAATGCCTGCTTTGGCCATCGACAGCTCTAACCCAAAATTACTCATCACGGTTCCAACCAACGTCTGTTTGGCCAAAAGTCCATTTTGTTGGAGATCGAGCCCTAGGGCTGCCATGACATGGTCTCCGTCGATAACCGTCCCTTGCTCACAGACAAAGACCGCTCGATCGGCGTCACCGTCGAGGGCAATACCGATATCGGCCTTCTGACAGATCACGGTTTCCTGAAGGAGTTCAGGATGGACCGCCCCGCATCCAGAATTGATGTTCATTCCGTCAGGTTTGTCACCGATTACTTCTACAGAGGCGCCCAATTCTCTTAGGACAGTCGGAGCCACTTTGTACGCAGCGCCATTGGCACAATCGACCACAAGCTTGATTCCTTGAAAGTCCAAGTCCTTAGGCAAGGATCGCTTTGCAAATTCAATATACCGTCCGTCCGCATCGTCAATGCGGTACGCTTTACCGATAAGGTCTGCCGTCGGACGGAGATGGCGAATTTCGTCAGACATGATCAGCTTTTCGATCCGAGCTTCAACTTCATCAGGTAGCTTAAACCCATTACTCGAAAAGAACTTGATGCCGTTATCTTGATACGGGTTGTGTGAAGCAGAAATCATGACTCCCGCATCTGCACGTAAACTCCTGGTTAAGAACGCGATGGCGGGGGTAGGCATAGGCCCCACTAAGAGCACATCAACACCCATTGAACAGATCCCAGCCATAAGAGCAGATTCCAACATATAGCCTGAAATCCGAGTATCCTTACCGATGACAATCTGATGACGACCAGCACGGCGCATAAAGATATGAGCGGCTGCTCGCCCTAATTGCATTGCCATTTCGCTGGTCATAGGATCAAGATTAGCAACCCCGCGGACACCGTCTGTGCCAAATAATTTACGCATCGTGCTCCTGTTCCTGGGTTGCCCAGAGTGGGCTCAAGGCGGCAGCCATTCTTACAACATCGATCATCATCGCAACATCATGAACACGGACAATTTTAGCACCACGATCAACAGCCAGTGCGACGGCCGCTGCTGTTCCCCATTCGCGGCGGTCTACAGCTTTTCCCACTATGCTTCCGATGAAACCTTTCCGAGACAGCCCAACGAGCAAAGGACAATTCAACATCATGAAAGATGACAATCCTCTCAATAGGTCAAGGTTGTGAGACAACAGTTTACCAAAACCAAATCCTGGATCAAGAATGATATTGGTTCGAGCGATCCCAGCGAGAAGTGCGGCCGCTACACGTTCTTCAAAGAATTTCAGCACTTCGGCTCCGACATCTAGGTACTGAGGGGATTGTTGCATCGTCCGCGGCGTGCCTTGCATGTGCATCAATACAACAGCTGCACCCGACCGCGCAATGACATCGGCCATGTTTGGATCCTGTCGAAGGGCGCTCACATCGTTGATAATCGATACGCCGGTGTCGAGTGCAAGACGAGCCACTCGAGATTTGGTCGTATCAATCGAGATGGGAACTGATACCTGAGGTATTAAGCCTTCCAGTACCGGGATCACTCGAACCAGTTCATCGTTCTCACTCACCCCGACTGCGCCAGGCCTCGTTGATTCCCCCCCGATATCAATAATATCCGCTCCTTGTTCGACGAGTTCCAATGCATGAGCGATCGCTCTTTCCGGCAAATCATACCGGCCGCCATCATGGAACGAGTCAGGAGTGATATTCACGACCCCCATGATCAGTGGCCGAGACTTCCAGTGAAGCTTGCGACCTTTGGCCAGAAACCAATTCCGGGAAGGCAGTGGCTTGGGTGAGGCTCGCTCCAACTATTCACCTAGAAATTGTACAGCGCGAATGGCGGTTGGCAAATTAAGGCCTGCGTCACATGGATCCAATCTACTATCCAGGCGCGCTAGCGGTACTTGAATGCGACGGCCCTCACATCCATGAGAGCCGTCGCTAAATTCTATACTTTTAGGCAGGAACGGTTTGAGAGGAGGACTGTAATAGAATCTGATCGATTTCTGGCGCATCCAGTACTTCTTTTTCAAGGAGCGCCTCTGCTAAAGCTTTGAGGCTTGTCATTTGTTCAGTCAGGACGAGTTTGGCCCGCTCATAATTTTCAGTAACAAAGCGTTTGATCTCAAGGTCTATTTCAAGCGCGACCTGATCGCTGACATCCCGTTTGGTAGTAAAGTCTCGACCAAGAAATACAGAATCTTCCTTTTGCCCAAACGTCAGAGGCCCCAACTTTTCGCTCATCCCCCACTCGCAGACCATTTTTCTAGCAAGGTCGGTTGCACGCTCAAGGTCATTACCAGCTCCGGTCGTGACATGCTTGAACACCAGCTCTTCAGCAACGCGTCCACCCATTAGAATTGCCAAGGTATTATAGAGGAACTCCTTAGAATAGTTATGCCGGTCATCAGTGGGCAGCTGCATGGTCACTCCCAAGGCTCGACCTCTCGGAATGATCGTCACTTTATGAACAGGGTCTGTTCCTGGTAAGAGCTTTGCCATTAAGGCATGGCCCGCTTCGTGGTAAGCCGTCACTCGCTTTTCCTCGTCGGTGAGGATCATACTCTTGCGCTCGGCACCCATCATGACCTTGTCTTTGGCCATCTCAAAGTCGATATTTTCAACCTCTTTCTTGTTCTGCCGAGCCGCCCACAGCGCCGCTTCGTTTACTAGGTTTTCCAGGTCAGCTCCGGAAAATCCGGGTGTTCCCCTGGCAATCTTCTCTATCTCCACATTGGTTGCGACCGGCACCTTTTTGGTATGCACTTTTAAAATCTCGGAACGCCCACGGACGTCCGGACGATTGACGACAACCTGCCGATCAAAACGACCCGGTCTCAGCAAGGCAGGATCGAGCACATCAGGACGGTTTGTGGCGGCAACCAAAATAACACCTTCGGTCGTGTCGAAGCCATCCATTTCAACCAACAACTGATTAAGCGTTTGCTCCCGCTCATCGTGGCCACCGCCGAGGCCGGCGCCTCGCAACCGGCCGACGGCATCAATCTCATCAATGAAGATAATGCACGGGGCATGCTTCTTCCCTTGCTCAAACAAATCACGAACTCGAGAGGCTCCCACCCCGACGAACATCTCGACGAAATCAGAGCCGCTGATACTAAAAAACGGCACCCCCGCTTCACCGGCAATGGCTTTCGCCAGCAAGGTCTTTCCGGTTCCCGGAGGACCGACGACGAGTACCCCTTTAGGGATTCGCCCACCGAGCTTTTGAAATTTTCTCGGATCTTTCAGGAATTCGATGATTTCGAGAACTTCTTCTTTAGCTTCGTCAACACCGGCCACATCAGAAAATGTAACCTTTTTCCTCTCCTCCGTGAGCATGCGCGCCCGGCTCTTGCCGAAGGACAGCGCCTTATTTCCGCCAATTTGCATCTGGCGCATCAGGAAAAACCAGAGCCCCAAGAAGAGGATGAACGGCCCCCATGTGACCAGGAAGGTGATATACCATGGGCTTTCATCCAGTGGTTTCACCTCAATCTGAACGCCCATTTCCCTAAGATTTTTGACAAATTCAGGATAATCCGCTGAGTAGGTCCGGATGCGCGTCTTGTCCCTAAGAACACCGCTGATGTGATTACCCTTGATGATGACTTTTTCAAAGTCACCTTTATCGAGTTTTGCCATGAAATCGCTAAATATCACTTCTTCTTCTGGCGCGTGGGTCGGCACACTGAATAGGTTGAAGAGGAGAATCATGAACAAGCCGACAACTACCCAAAAAAGCAAGTTCTTGACCCGGGAATTCATCCAGTTCTCCTTGGCCGGGATGTTCGAAGCAACACGTTGAAAATTCGTTATGATGTTAACATAGCATTCCGCAAATTGCCAACAGCTCCAGAGAAAAGCTACGCCTCTTCCTCGTCCAACTGGTCGAGCACGGCGAGATAAGGAAGGTTGCGATACTTCTGCTGATAATCAAGTCCGTAACCAACCACATATTCATTCTGGATCCTGAAGCCAACATAATGCACCTGCGCGTCGACCACTCGGCGTTCCGGCTTGCTCAGTAACGTGCATATCTTGATACTTTTTGGCTTCTGCTTCGCCAAGGTCTTCGTAAGATACTGCACCGTCAATCCTGAGTCGACAATGTCCTCGACGAGAAGCACCTCCTTGCCTCTGATTGTTTCGGTCAGGTCCGTCACTAACTTCACCTTCCCAGAGGTCTTCGCCCGAGTCCCGTAACTCGTCACAATGATGAAATCAACACGTACTGGAATTCGAATAGCACGAGCGAGATCGGCAAAAAAGGCATAGGCTCCCTTCAAGACACCGACCAGCACCAGATCTTTGCCCGCATAGTCGATGCTGATCTGTCGCCCCAATTCTCGGATACGGCTCCGCATTTGCTCCTGGGTGACGATTGGGCGTCCAAACATTCGTTCCATCTCACTCAGTCCCCTTTTTTATAGATACATCCTCGGCGGTTAGAACCAAACAGCGTTCCGTCGAAGCCGTGGGTAACCAACGTTGATCCTGCCGATACCCCACAACCCACACGATTCCTTCTGGCGCGACGACCAGTGGAATACGGGAACGAACCGACCGAGGTATCTTGAGATCAGTAAAAAAGTCCTGAACTTTCTTTGAATGTCCGTGCATGCCGCACGGCTGAAATCGGTCACCTGGTGACCAACTTCGCACGATCATTGGTTGAGAGACGCGATCAGCGTCTACCGCAATCCGATTTCTCTCTGGAGGTGCCAGGGCCTGACTGCCAGCCTCCAGTTGTACCTGAAGCCGCTGACCCGTTCCAGACCACATGAGAGTACCTGGGACCGTCATGCAGTTTTCAAGTATGGCGGGCTGCTGCCCATCATAAGACATCATCCGTTCGTCACGTGGAGCAAACCGCAAGTGGTGGTCGTTCACCATGACATGCCCGCCACTGACATCGAGGCGAGAACCAGACTTTCCTTTTGCTGCGATACTAATGACTCGATCCACCGTCCGAAGACCGAGCGTGTACGATTGATTGAGGCTCTTTTTAATAAGATTACGGATGCCGCGACGTTGAAGAGCACGTGGGAACTTCAAGAACAGGCTACGATCGATGGCCCAACCTCCGCCAGGCTCCCATTTCACAGCCGAAGAGAACAGAGTGGCGGCTTGGTGCTCCACGTAGCGATCGTCTTCTCGACAGATATCCGCGAGTCGACAGAGGGCATCAAGACTTGCCGGCGCCAGCCGGTTTAGGGTCGGGACAAGCTCCCGCCTAATTCGATTTCGCAAATAAAGAGGCTTCGCATTACTGGAATCTTCCCGGAACAAGACTCCCGCATCCTGCAGGTAGGTCAGAAGCTCCCGTCTCCCGGTTTCGTACAGAGGTCGGATGATCATGTGATCTCGGACAGCCGGCATGCCGGATAGACCAGTGAGCCCTGTTCCTCGCAGCAACCACAACAAGATTGTTTCCGCCTGGTCATCTGCTGTATGGCCAAGCGCAATCCGGTTCGCTCCGCACTGTTCGGCAATCTCAGCGAATGCCTGATAACGAAGGTCGCGGGCCACTGCCTGTAAGGAAGATGACTTTCGCCGGTCGAGGAGATGAAACCGTCGAACATGAAGCGGGATGTTCCGTTCTGTACAACGAGCCGTGACGAATGCCTGGTCCTCCTCCGACTCAGATCCACGTAGTCCATAGTTGCAGTGAACAGCGGTCAGGGTCAGCGACCACTTTGAACGAAGGCACTCCAGAAGCGACAGCAGCGCCATGGAATCAGGGCCACCAGAAACGGCAACCAAAAGGTGCTGGCCATGGTGAAAAAGATTCTTCGTTCGAATGGTACGGACCATACGGTGAAGTACGGGAGGCCAGGCCTTGCGGGGAGATTGATGCATGACGGGATGCAATGATGCCTTACCCTCTGATTGCTTCATGATGTC
The DNA here is from genome assembly GCA_964547625.1 of uncultured Nitrospira sp. Classification (GTDB taxonomy): domain Bacteria; phylum Nitrospirota; class Nitrospiria; order Nitrospirales; family Nitrospiraceae; genus Nitrospira_D. Next base: position 9,817 of record CAZJOQ010000050.1, on the reverse strand, counting down.
GACGAAGGATCGTCTTGGCAGAATCCACATCGGATGCGATCTGTTGGCTCAACGCTGCCACCTCCTCGAAATGTACGTCTCCTCGAATACGATCGATGAATTCAACGGCAATGTCGTGTCCGTACAGATTGTGGGTTCCATCGAGGATCGTTACTTCCAAGAGACGTTCTACACCGTCAAAGGTCGGTCTTGTTCCAATATATGAGATAGAATCGTGCCGCTTCTGTAGGATAATCGTGATCGACGCGTAAATTCCATCAGCGGGGACCACGCGGTCGGAAGGCAATCGAAGGTTTGCGGTCGGCCATCCTAGTGTCCGCCCTCTACCTTCACCAGAGGTGACGACGCCACTGAGCGCATAGTGACGGCCGAGCAAGTCCGCGGCCTGATCAACCTGTCCAGAAATGATGAGATGCCTGATTCTCGTAGAGCTGACCACTCCTCCCGCGACTGTGACGGGAACCGTCGGGTGGACGATGAAGCCGAATCGATGACCCAAAAGGGTCAAGTCATTGATCGTGCCGGCTCGCTTATGTCCAAACGAAAAATGTTGCCCAACGAACACCTCTTTGAGCCCAAGTTCGTTGGAGAGGATCCGTTCGGCGAACGTTTCCGGAGACAGTAAAGCAAACGTTTGGGTGAACTCCAAGAAGACGACTTCATCGATTCCTGCCTGTTCGAAACGAGCAAGTTTCTCTTGCTCATCGGTCAAGAAGCGCAAATCGGCGGTTGGGGCCAGAATTTTCACGGGGTGAGGATCGAAGGTCAGCACCAGAGCCGTTCCTTGACCCCGACGCGCGGTCTGTACCACCTGATTCAAAAGCGCCTGGTGGCCAAGATGGTGTCCGTCGAAATTCCCGATCGTTCCCACTGGGTATGGTCGTAGAGGCTCGCCAGAATATCCTCGGGTTACCTTCATTTTTGATCAGTGGAGCAATTTGGCGGCATCTTTAGCGAAGTATGACAAGATGAGATCTGCTCCTGCCCGTTTGATTGCCAAGAGCGATTCCATCATGGCGCGTGATTCATCGAGCCACCCCGCTTGCGCCGCAGCTTTGATCATGCTGTACTCACCACTCACCTGGTAGGCCGCCAGAGGAAGCAATGTGCGGCCACGAGCCGTCGAGATGATATCCAGATAAGGCAGCGCCGGCTTGACCATCACGATATCGGCGCCCTCTTCGACATCGAGTTCGATTTCTCGAAGCGCTTCACGTGCATTCGCCGGATCCATCTGGTAGGACTGGCGGTCGCCGAATTGCGGACTCGAGAACGCAGCATCTCGAAAGGGAGCGTAGAAACAGGAGGAAAATTTGGCGGCGTATGCCATGATCGGCAAATCCGAGAACCCAGACCGATCCAACTCCCTCCGAATTGCGGCGACACGCCCATCCATCATATCCGAAGGGGCTACCATATCAGCTCCCGCCTCAGCATGCGTGCGAGCCATGAGCGTGAGGCACTCTAGGGTTTCATCGTTCAGGATTTTGCCGTTTTTGACGATTCCGCAGTGCCCGTGAGTCGTATATTCGTCGATGCACACATCGGTCATAACCAGCAACTCCGGAACCTGCTGCTTGACGGCTCGAATCGCCCGCTGCACGATCCCGTTGGGGTCCCATCCTGAGCTTCCGCGCTCATCCTTGTTCGCTGGAATTCCGAATAGAATGATAGCCGGAATCCCTAGCCTCAGAATTTCGTCGGCTTCCTTGACCAGCAGATCAACAGAGAGCCGAAACTGACCCGGCATCGAAGCAATTTCTTCACGGCGACCCTGGCCTTCCACGACAAAGAGCGGGTAGATAAAATCCGACGGGGATAGCGTCGTCTCACGGACCATCCTTCGCATTGACTCATGCTGCCGCAGTCGTCGGAGACGTTGAATTGGAAACGCCATATCCTGCCTTACTTTCTCGGAAGGTTCGTCAAGAAGACGACGAGATCTCGAACAGAGATCACGCCGACCAGCTGGCCTTCGCGTGTGACCCCTAAATGCCGAAGATGAGATTGCGCCATCAGATCGTTGGCGTCCAAGAGCGTTTTGCTCTCCTCGATGGTCATGATCGGCGCCGACATAATCTGCTCCACCGTGGTCTTCATCGCGTCGGCCCCGGCGGCAACCACCCGGCGCATCATGTCCGTATCTGTAATGATGCCAATAATTTCACGATCATTGGTCACAAATAAGCTGCCGATCCCACGGTCTCGCATGATGCGGGCAGCCGTCTGTGTGTCGGTGTCACGCGGGACCGTCACGAACTTTTCTCGGGGGATCATAAAAGACTTTACAGGAACCATCTCACCCTCCCTGTTGATATAGAAATACGAGATATTTCTCTGTTGGCATTAGGATCGAGCTCCCGTGGCAACCTGCTCACAGCTTTGATAGTGGTGGACAATTGCATCCACCAGGGCGGGAATCGTATTTTCTTTTGGCATGACCGAAACCGTCAAACCGCACTCTTCGGCGGTTTTCGCTGTGATGGGTCCGATACACGCGATCGTCACAGATTGCACGAGCGGCTTCACGGCGTCCACCCCTCCGAGCATAGCCACAAAGTTTCGAACGGTAGAAGAACTCGTGAAGCTGACAACATGTATCAGACGATCCATGAGCTGCTGCCGCCATCCTCCAGCATCTTGAACGGGTGTAACCGTTCGATACACTGGAATGACGTCGACATGAGCACCACGAGCACGAAGTTCCTCAGGCAAGAGCTCTCGAGCCACCTCGGCACGAGGGATCAGGATGCGAGTCTCTTTGAGATTCTGTTGTACGAGTGCTTCCAACACTCCTTCGGCCTGATAGTCCGTTGGTATCAGATCCGCTTTGACTCCGTACTTTTCCAACTCCTGAGCGGTGCGGGGTCCGATGCAGCATAGCTGCCGGCCTGCCAAGCAGCGGGAGTCGAGTTCCTTCGCCCACAATCGAGTCATGAAACGGTCCACTCCGTTCACACTGGTGAAGATAATCCAGTGGTAGGTCTCAATTTTGGAGATCGCCTGATCGACGAGCGCCCAATCGAGAGGGGGGACAATCTTGATTGTCGGAGCTTCGACGGCCTCAGCTCCATAACCAGCGAGAAGGGAAGCCAATTCGCCGGCCTGTTCTTTTGCCCGTGTCATCAACACCCGCTTACCGAAGAGTGGACGTTGCTCGAACCAGTTGAGTGTTGGCCTGAGTCGAACCACCTCGCCCACGACAATGACCGTCGGAGGCTCCAGCTTTGCCATGTCAGCTTTTTGCATGATATCGGCCAAGGTGCCGACGATGGTTTGTTGAGAGACCCTTGTACCCCATCGAGTGATGGCCACAGGTGTCGATGGTGTCAATCCCTCTTCAATCAGCCGTGTTGTGATCATTGAGAGGTTCTTCATGCCCATTAGAAACACCAACGTGCCTTGGCTGCCAGCGAGTCGTGACCAATCCAACACCGTGGTAGGTTTTTGGGGGTCCTCATGTCCGGTGACAATCGTCAGCGTAGAAGCTAACGTTCGATGCGTGACAGGGATCCCAGCATAGGCAGGCACGGCGATGGCTGCGGTCACTCCAGGAACAACTTCAAACTCTATCCCAGCTGCTGCCAGCGCTTCTGCCTCTTCACCGCCTCGACCGAAAACGAACGGATCGCCTCCTTTTAATCGCACCACCAGCTTCTGCGCTCGCGCTCGCTCAATGAGGAGACGACTGATGGCCTCTTGCTCTGGATACGATCCCTTACCGCGCCGTCCGACGTACACTCGTTCAGCCTGATCTGGAGCGTAGGAGAGTAGTGCTGGATTGGCAAGGTAATCGTAAAGAATTACGTCTGCCTGCTCCAGACACTCCTTCCCTCGAACTGTCAGGAGACCGGGATCTCCGGGACCAGCTCCGACCAGATACACCTTGCCACCGGTTTGCCGCACCCTATTCATGATGATCCGTAAATCTCCCTGAGAATCTTATCCCCTCCCCTCGACAGCAACCGATCAGCCAACTGGACACCCAGCGAATATGCCTGCTGAGGCCTCCCTTTGATCTGATCCCGAATGACGGTCTTCCCATCGACACTTGCGACAAGGCCATCCAAAGCCAGATGTTCATCCGCCAGGGTGGCGTAAGCAGCGATGGGAACCTGACAGCCACCTTCGAGACGGTGCAAGAAGGCCCGTTCTGCCGTCACCGTTGTATGAGTGGCTTGATCATTAAGTCGCGATAAGATGGACCGCACGAATTCATCGTTGGCCCGCCCTTCGATACCAAGCGCCCCCTGGCCTATCGCAGGTAGGCTCAGGATGGGGGGAAGATACTCTGTGATGGTCTGTGACCATGCCAGTCGATGCAGGCCGGCAGCGGCTAAGATTATGGCGTCAAACTGTCCTTCCTTAAGTTTTCTCAGGCGGGTATCAAGGTTGCCGCGCAGCATTGTAATCTTCAGATCTGGTCGGGCGTGTAACAGTTGGGCTTGACGTCGAAGGCTCGCCGTCCCAATGGTGGCTCCCACTGGGAGATCTTGAAACAAACACCCTTCACGGCTGATGAAGGCATCACGCGCATCTTCACGTGGTGGAATACAGAGAATATCAAGCCCATCCGGCAACTGCGCGGGGACATCCTTCATACTGTGGACAGCGAAATCAATTTCTTCCGTGAGCAAGGCGTCTTCAATTTCTTTGACGAACAGGCCTTTCCCCCCTATTTTTGCCAACGGAACGTCCACAATCTTGTCGCCAGACGTTTGAATCTTCCGCAGCATCACACAAACCTCCGGCGCCGCTTCCTGAATTTTTGATTGAAACCATTCGCTTTGACACAGGGCCAATTTGCTTCCCCGTGTGCCAAGAACCAAGGTTGAGCGGTGGTGGTGGTGTGTCGGCACTAAGAGTCCTTTCCCTTTGTCAGAGGGTCAGCGGGCTTGTTTACGCATTGACGGTTTCTGAGCCGGCTCGTCAGGTTCTAATGCTTCGGCTTGTTCGTTGAGGCAGCAAGGCGGTTCAACATAGTCTTCCGATTGTCGACTAGGTGGGGAAGGCCGGTCCAGGTGAAAAAATCGGCGAGCCGCCTCGACGAACGCAGGACCACTCGAAGAATTCACTTCAGTCTTCAATGTGATCATGGTTGGATGGATCAATTTATTCACGATCGAGGTGGCCAGCCCTTCGACCAGTTCTCGATCTTGCGAAGAGAGATGCCCTAATCGACCCAACACTTTTCCCACCTCGGCTCGCTTAATATCGTCAACCCGGTTTCGCAGGGCGACGATCGTCGGAGTAACCTCCAAGGATTTCATCCAGTCGAGTAAGGTGGTCACTTCTTCAAGGACCATCCGTTCGGCCTTCTCAGCCTCCCTCACTCGTTCGGCCAGGTTTTGTTCAACCCGATGTTTGAGATCGTCGATATCGAAAAGAAACGCGTTGTCGACATGGCGAACGGCCGGATCAATATTTCTGGGAACGGAAATATCGATCAAGAACATAGGACGATTCATCCGTTCTGTGACCGCCCGATGAACATCTTCGGCCCCAACAAGATAGTGCGACGCCCCGGTGGAGACCAACACGATGTCCGCCGACGCCATATCGTCCTTGAATTGATCGAATGGGACCGCAGTCCCACCGAATTTGGCGGCAAGATCGACCGCATGCTGCGGCGTTCTTGTCGTAATACGCACGTGCCCCACTCCGTGAGCGAGCAAATGTCGAGCCGCCAACTTCGCCATTTCCCCTGCTCCGATCAACAACACGGTTTTCTCGTGAAGATTCGAGAAAATTTTCTTCGCCAGCTCGACCGCAGCATAGCTGACCGAGACTGCCATTTCTGAGATCTTCGTCTCGGTCCGCACGCGCTTGGCGACGGAGATCGCTTTTTTAACGATTTTGTTCATGATCACGCCGGTCGTCTTATGGGCCAGCGCCATTTCAAAGGCATCCTTGAGTTGTCCAAGGATTTGGGATTCTCCAATGATCATCGAGTCAAGACTGGCCGCTACCCTAAACAAATGTGCGATCGCCCGGTCCCCGGTATGCCAATAGAGATGAGGGGTCAGCTGTTCAGACGACAGGGAGAGATGGGTGTCGGCGAGAAATTCTTGGATCCGTCCATAGCCAGTGTCCACGTCATCGACGACGGAATACACCTCGACTCGATTACACGTCGAGAGGAGAATGCCTTCCTTGATGCCAGGATACGAACACAGTCGAGTGAGGGCTTCTCCAAGACGACTCTCTGGGACAGCAAGCTGCTCTCGAATCTCGACCGGGGCTGTCTTATGACTCAATCCAACAACAATCAGATGCATGGGACCATTACACCTATTTCATGACAAGGAACTACTCCCCTTGAGCACCACTCCCACGAGCGTGAGAATCACGCCGGCAAATCCAATGACAGTCAGGTATGCCGCACGTTTAGCCCTCCAGCCAACGGTCAATCTTCCAAGCAACACGACGAAGTAGAAGACCCAGGTGACGAGCGCCCACGTTTGCTCCGGATTCCAATTCACATAGGACCCACGGGAAAAGTCAGCTGAGATCGCTCCGGTCACGATGCCCAACGTCAGCAATGGAAATCCCAAGACAATCGATTGTTGATTCAGGTGATCGAGAAAATCGAGCGCAGGCAGCTTGCTGTACAGCACGTTGAACTGTTTAGACTTGAGGAGCCGATCTTGAATCAGGTACATCACTCCGGCAACAAAGGCGACCGTGAACCCCACGGTGCCCAACATGCTGAGCGTCACATGAAACCACAGGGTCTTCAAGACGGGTTGCAGGGTCGGCACGGCTTCTGGGAGAGCTGCCGCCGAGACTAAGGAGACGAGGGCCAAGGGCACCATGAAGGACCCCAGAACGTGGATCCGATGGCGGAACTCGACCACCAAAAACACGAGGATAATCATCCAAGAAAGGAAGGACAGGGCGTCTGAAAAACTGGGTGGTGCCGATGAAGAGGGCCCCACCATTCTCATGACAAGAGCAATCGTGTGGGAAACGAAGCCACCGACCGTCACGCCGAGGGACACTTTCGACAAGGCTTCTGAACGTCGGAGCGAATAAGAAAAAAACGATACCGTGGCCACAATGTACAGGACCAGAGTAGTCATGAAACAGACGGCTGCCATCGGGAATACCCCCGCAGTGCCTCAGGATTCTAAGTCAACAATATAAGTCGGAAATTATATCGATGCGAACCAAACGGAGTCAACAAACCATCGGAGCTACAATGACTTCGGAATGTCAATCACTCCGAATCGGGAAGCTCTATGTTGTTGCGGTACCCATCGGGCATCCGGATGATCTCACAGTTCGAGCCATTCGAATTCTGAGGACAGTCGAGATCATTGCGTCTGAAGATCCTATCGTCACACAGCAACTCCTCGCCCATCACCAAATTCACGCAACGGTGACCAGCTATGGCCCCTGTAATCCAAAAGAAAAAGTCCGGGTTCTGTTGCAACGTCTCCGGCAAGGTGCCGATGTTGCGCTTGTATCAGACTGTGGATCTCCTCTGATCGCCGATCCCGGCCATCTGCTCGTGGCTGCAGCCCATGCCCATCGCATCCCTGTGGTCCCAGTTCCTGGCCCTTCTGCTGTTATCGCAGCCCTCACGACTTCGGGAGTACCCTGCGAGTCGTTCTATTTCTTGGGCCACCTGCCGAACAGCCCTGCACGTGTTGCTCGCTGTCTGACTGATGCACTGAAGCGGGAAATTCCAGCCATGGTCTTTTGCAGTAGGACCTCAATCGCACATGCGTTACAGGCGCTGACCGTCATTGCCCCCCGATGTCACGTCGTGCTTGCCTGCGACTTGACACGGTTGGACGAACGAATTCTTTGCGGGACGCCACGCCAAATACGTCAGAAGCTAGGTGGCCGAGCGGGTGAAGACATGACGCTTGTTATTGCAGGAACAAAACGTAGGAGGCGGGCTGTTAGGACAATGAATCGCGTTCAGTCGTTGTCCTCTCGACGGATCAACACTCGATAGGCCTGGTCAACTCGCTCTTGTGACAAAACGGTGTGCCCCTCGTTCTCGATGCTACGCGGGACATTCCGGATAGGATCCCCTTCATCCAGAAGCACAGAGAGTACCTGTCCTTGCTTCATCGTTTCGAGCTTCAGTTTTGTCTTTACAAAATTGTAAGGACAAATCACGCCACGTAGATCAAGCTCTAAGTTCGACGCATTCTGATCTTCATCCATAAAACCCCGATACGTTCTCAAGAAAAAGGGGGCAGCTCTTGCTGCCCCCTTTTTACATAGCCTACAGACGCAGGCTGTCTTTACTGCATTCCCTTGACCAAATTCGGCTTCGACGCATCCGTTCCATAGTCAGACTTTGTTTGATTCTGGTAGCCCCACCCTGGTTGAGGTTCGCAGTTCCAACAGGGAGCTGACCCGGTATATTCACCGATCGTGGTGTCAACCGATCCGGTAATTTTTCCGGGCAGCACAGACCCCGGCATACCACCGGTCAAACTTCCACTGCTCGTTTCGATGCCACGCTCGGTGGAAGGATTTGGACGTTGACCTAATCCACCAAACCCAGCAAGTCTTTCATTACCGCGCAGCAAATAGACTTCACGAACGATCTTGCGGCCGGTGCCATATACCTGATTAGGTGCGGTCGCTTCAATCACTTGGAGCGAAATGTCATCACCACTATTTAACACCTTGAGCTGGTCAAAGTTAGTCTTTTCATCGAAGTAGACCGTCATGGAGCTCATTGCCCCTGCCCCGGCACGGCCTTCGTCATGAGAGCTTCCGCCGCTTTCCAACAGCATTTTCCCCGCCGGAAAATCGACAGCGAGCACACGACCATAGATCGTCTCCGGAAGGGAGAGACGATCGAGGAATGCACTACGATCAAAGGCCTGGACGCGATTGGCGTTTCCCGAAACGTCCCCAACTCCCGTTCCCACTCCCATTGCAGATCCACCGGATGACTGCTGGAGTCGCTCTTGAGCTACCGCAACATTCAGAGAGCCGACGCAAAGAATTGCGGCTCCTAATGCCAACACTGTACGCATGTGCTGCCTCCTTAATAAGTTGACGGCGATGCTATGAAAAGAAATCAAACGATTCTTCTGAAGAGATCTACAAGCGATACTTTGCAGGGTGAGGATACGCATACGTTATTGAGAAATAAGACAGAACCTAGGCTAATAGCGCGTCGCTGTCAAGAGGTAATCAAGCCCTTGTGTGCCCACTGCCTCACCTTGCGAAGCCATCAATCCTATGGCCTGATCTGCACGAAACAACATAAGCAGTTGGATCTTGAAAAGCGAGTCAACATCATGGTGCCCAGAGGGAGGGTCGAACTCCCACTCTCTTGCGAGAACCGGATTTTGAGTCCGGCGCGTCTGCCAGTTCCGCCATCCGGGCACACAGCTATACCTCACAGCGGATGTGTTTTTAGCATGCCGCCGCCGGAGGGTCAATCGGCATGAGTTCTATCAGTTAGAATCGGGCTCGTGGCGTGAGTAGCTCACTGCCGTGATCATCGGCGCGTCGACGCCGTCTGTGTTGCGGGTAATCGAGAGCAGATTCCCGACGGCGTCATATCGAGTATGACAATGGAGTGGGAGAGTCGAGCTGCTAAGCGATACAGGAGCACCAGAGGGGACTCCGGAAAATCGGACAGCGTGATACCTGGAGGCCTGGCTTCACGAACGCCACCAGGTGGTGGTGAACCAAAGGAGCGAGGCGATGAAGCGAACGAGACGGAATCACGGAGCGACCTTCAAGGCGCAGGTGGCCATGGCCGCCGTCAAAGGCGACCAGACGCTTGCCGAATTGGCCGAGCCATTCAGCGTCCACCTCACTCAAATCACCGAAT
>CAZJOQ010000049.1:0-19571 GCA_964547625.1 uncultured Nitrospira sp. | reverse complement strand
CCGGTTTCGTTCTGCCTCGCAGCATGAGCATCCCACCTCGAAGATACAAGAGTGTGTTAGGCCGACGTGGAGCGAATCTGATGCGCGTGAACCAGGAGCTTCTGTCTATTCGAGACGCCTACCTTGTTGAAAATGTTGGTCAAATGATGACGTACCGTACTGTCAGCAATGGACAGCTGGTATGCGATGTCTTTATTCGAGAGTCCCTGGCCTACTAATCGGATCACTTCTCGTTCGCGCTCCGTCAACTCGCGCGGCCACACTGCAGCCGGTGATCCTCTATCCGCATTGGTTTTGAAGACCGTCATCGGATCCTCGATCCCTGCTCTATCCCGTTTATCATGGCTATGGCTACGAATTAGAGAAAACAGCGCATCAATTGCCGCGAGCACGACCTGGGGTGGTTGAACTTTCAGGATCACGCCATCGACCCCGTATTCCAGAGCCTCACGCATACGTTCCTCGTCCTTGAACCCACCCAATAACAGGATTTTGATGTTAGAGGCCGTCTCTCTCATAGGTTTGATCGCGCCGATGACGTCTTGTTCGGTGTCCATATCCAGGATGACCACGTCTGGACGATGCTCTGGGAGTAGCACGTCAGACGTCATTCGCTGGTAGGGGTGCACTAAAAACCGGGGAGTTTCTCTAGATTCGAAAATTTTCTGCAAGCCGAGGTACACGACATGGTGACTGCTGATAATTGCGATTGTGAGAGCTGAAACCACGGTATCAGTCATAATTCTTCCCCATTATTTGGTGGTAGCTATTCAGGGAGATTTGTCGAATCGATGTCGATCGCCCTGTCCGCTCAGAGAGAATTTAGTGAATGGATCACTCCGATCTAGAGGCTGAATGAAGGCACACCAGCCCACCAAGCTTCCACTGGGGCACATGGAAACCGCATGCTGTGGTCGACATTGTCTGACCAATACCTCCAAATGCCCATCCAGGAAATTTTTCACAGACCGCTCACATAAATTCCCCTGTCATCTGGTTCACAAAGGCTCCCTTCCGGACTTAGCTATAGGGATATATATACCTATCGTCGGAAAATACTTCCACTCATTAGTAGGAGGTATAGAGTGCCGACTCGCCACATGTCCAGGAAACGTTCAGACTCAAGTTCAACTGATGAGCGCCCCATACCTCGATATTAATTTATTGTTTAGCACATTCATCCACTCCATGCCTGTACAAAATGTCTGCTCACTGCATGTGCATCGACAGTGGGTTATTATGATTGTGGTGGGTTAGTTATACATGATCGTGTGATTGTCGCGCTGGTTCGTCTACGTGGTGTAATGTGCCTCGCAAAAACTAGACATCTATCGGTTGATGCGCAGTGTGCCTACACAAAAACTAGACATCTGTCGGTTGTTATAGATCCATAAACCTCTATAGTTGATCAGCGCCGAATGGCCATGTATGTGGAGCCATTTAGGCACATTCACCAAGGGCGAATACGGTCCATTAATTATGAGAAAAAGTATGGGACTAACGGGGCGAAGCTATACCTAACTATCTGTCAAGAAGAGCGATCGTGAGGGAGGACAAGGTAACAGCGCTGCAAACGGATCTTCGGTGGTATGCCATTCAGACACATTCGCATCACGAGAAACAGGTGCGGGACCGGCTGCTGGCCTGCGGGATTGAGCCGTTTCTTCCTTTGAGCAGACAATGTCGCCAGTGGTCCGACCGGAAAGTGTGGAAAACATTACCGCTGTTTCGTGGATACTGCTTCGCGAGGTTTACCCTAAGTAATAGTATGGCTATTCGTAAGACCCCAGGTGTCGCGCGTATCATTGGCATTTTGAAACCGGAACCCATTCAGGACCAAGAAATCGCAGCGCTCCAGCAGGTCGCCTCGACTGATTGTATGATCGAACCGTGCGATTATTTTCTCGAAGGCGTGTGGGTAAATGTCGTACGAGGTCCTCTTGTCGGCCTGCGGGGACAAATCGTAAGACGAGCAAAGCATTATGGGTTGGTGATCCGCGCCTCCCTCGTTCAGCAGGCGGCGCTCATCCACATTAGACGCGACGAGGTTGCGCCTGTGCAGTGAATCATTGTGTTCCCCCTCCGCTCATCCTGCTGAGGCAAAGTGACGACAGAGGGGATCGGCAGCAATGCCTAAGGCGCGTTTTAGGCGACGCCAGATAAAGACCATGGTCTTGGAATTAGATGCTGGCAAAAGGGCAGGAGACCTTTCTCGCCGATACGGGGTTTCTACAAGTACTCTCTACCGATGGCCGGCACACTTTGTCCAGAAGCCACAACTGGATGATGGGGAGCGGTTACGCGTATTGGAGGGGGAACTGCGTTGGCTGAAAAAACAATTTGCCAAGCTCACACTTGAGTACGCGACGCTCGGTGTCGTCTTGGTCGGGGGTGTGATGGGAGACTGTTAGACAGTGAAGAGGCCATGAAAGACCACATCATCCTGATGATGTTGGCGCACTAAGGGTATCGGGGTCTGTGGATGAAATCGGAATCGTATTGAGAGAAGTTGGGGGAGATCTGAGATCAAGCGTAGTCTGTTACTCACACGGGTTTGCTTTGCAGACCTTTTACCGGTGGAGAGTGCTGTTCAGCAATCACAGCGGCGTGATCGTCGTGCGGTTACGCAATCTTGAACTGGATCATCGTCGGCCCAGACAAATCTATAGCGAATCTTTCTCTCGATAGGCCTACGGTGAAAATCGCCAGTTCGAAAATTCTTCACTGAACGCGGTGCTGTCCAGAAATGACGCACCAAGCGCGCATTCAAGCATCGAACTCTCCGTGGGCATTCCCGATTCATTCTGTTCGGATAATCGCATCTGCCATAGGCATCCTCGCAGCGTTGGCCACGGCAGAACCGACGTTGGCGCAGCAATCTGCGCCACCAATCGACTCCTCTGTCAGCAGAGGGTCCCTCTTTGGTGCATCGGGGACGATGTTCTTGTCTCAGTTCGCCAATCCCGCGCTCGTGGGATCTTTGTACTTGACCCCGCAGTGGCCCATGACGGGTTATTATTCCATCTATCCGGGAAGCGTGCCTGCAGCCCTTCCTGGCGATGGAGTGGCGGTGGGGCCCCTCAGGTTGCACCCCCACATGGGGGTGGCTCAGATGTACACCGATAATGTGTTCAGGACCAACAGCAACAAAACCAGCGATTTCCTGACCACTCTTTCACCAGGTATCCAGGCCCGATTGCCGTTCGCAGGATTTCACTCCTTCCTTATCGATTATCGTACCAATCTTCAATACTATTCACGCACCACGTCGAACGATGTGCAGGATCAGACCGCGGTAGGAGCCGTCAAGTTCAATTTTCCCGGCGGCCTCAAAGTCGATCTCCAAGGTGAGCACAAACTCGGACATGATCCCAGAGGTTCTGCCGTAGATGATGTGAATACGCAACGTCTCGGGGTGAACAAATGGACAGCCGATGGTTTTACGGGTCAAGCTGAGTACTTTGGGGCGCGGTCCAGCGTGGGGCTGTATCTGCAAACACTTCGCTGGACGTATCTGAACAATAACCAGGGCCCTATCCGAGATAGGCTGACGAATAGGGCTGATGTGATGTTCTCTCGCAACGTCACAGACAGAATGGCTCTGCGGGCTACCGTTGGTGCGCAACAATCGATCTATGACCAGAATAAGAATCTGGATAATGTCATCTACACCTTCAGCGGAGGAGCGACGTGGAATGTGAGTGAGGTGACTTCAGGAGATATTCTGGTCGGATATCAGCATGTGCAGTTTTCTCGCGCGCAGGTCAATCAGCCGCCTCCATTGAACCAATTCTTCAGGGACAAAGATACCTACTCCAATTTCTACGTCATGGGGAGGGTCAATTGGCAAGCGACACCGCTATTGACCATGACTCTGCAGCTGTACAGAACGATCCAACAGACGGTAGCAAGCGGTTCTCTGTTCTATACGGCGACCGGCGTGAATCTTACAGCGAGGCATGCATTGACCGACCGCACGACAGTAAATATCAACTTTGGGTACGAGCACGACAAATTTCAAGGTTCTAGCTCTGGCGGCACGGCAAACGGCTCCGATAGGAGCGAGGATTTAAAGAATGTTGCGGTTGGAGTGAATTACCAAGCTGTCAAGTGGCTCGGGCTAGGTGCCCAATACATTTTTGAGGACCGACACTCGACTCAAACTGAGTTTACCTACCAGGCCAATACCTTTATGCTGTCCGCGCAGACGCTCTTTTAGCGCAGATTATTCACGATCGCTACTGCTACAATCACCATTGTCAACCTCGATCAAGACGGGCGAAATGAGTGAGAAAAACGAGACCGGCCGTTCTCAGTTCCGAACACTTCAGCTATTAGACCTCAGACCGCCTCATGCGGTCTCGCTTCTCACGCTTGTGGCGCACAGCTACTCAGCAAGTTGTTCCGACGCAGTTGCGGTGTGAAAGATGACATCGGCCTGTAGAGCAAACCGGGTTCTACCTTAACCTGCTGAAATGGGGACATTGCATGAATCGCAATGAAGGTGTGATTCCACTCCAAGCAGTCCAAGGTGATGGCCCTGAGACTGCCCTGGCCGAGTATGCCGGTGCCTGTCGGCGCCGTCTATGGTTGATCGTCGCGATTGCGGTGGGGTTTGCAGGAGTTGCGGCGGTCTGGTCATTCATGCAGACGCCGCAGTATCAAGCGAAAGCCACGGTGGTCGTCGAGCAAGTAGGACCGAGTGGTCTGGAAAACGGCCGAGACTCCCGTCAGAGCGACCTTTCCCCAGAATACTTTCAGACTCAGTTCGAACTGATGAAAAGCCATCATGTGTTTCAACGAACGGCGCAGCTCCTTCATCTGTCCGAACAGCCAGAATACCAACCTAAACCGTCAATCCTGTCGTCGATGGTGGGCGGCATGATGTCTGCCGCCGACGCGGATGTTGTGACGCTGAAAGAGGAAACCGACGAACGATTGCTGAAGCGGTTTGCTGAGGCTATCGAGATTGTGCCTATACGGGGCGCAAGACTGGCGCATGTGATCGCAACCTCTGAGGATCCCCAGTTTGCCGCTCTCATCGCCAATACGCTAGCGTCGACCTACATCGAACGCACCCAGGAGTTGAATGCGGTGTCGAAGGACAAAGCTGCTCAGTGGTATACCACCCATCTCGACGATCTGCGCAAGAAGGCCGAAGCCTCTCAACAGGCGCTGTACCTATTTCGTGTGAAACATGGATTGATGGGAGGACGTGAGCAGCAGACAGTGAGGGCTCACACAAACACCGAATTGGACTCGGAGCTTGTCAGGGCGGAAATGAAGCTAGCCGAGGCCCAGTCTCGAGTGGAGCAAATTCAATCGGTCTTGCGTAACCAAACTGACCAGAATGGAGTGATCGAGATAGACTGGTCAAGCCTGGATGCCTCGACCGAAGTGCTGAGTTCGCCACTGATTCAAACGCTGCGAGCGCAGGATATCAGGGTTTCAGGTCAGGTTGCTGAGTTAGCGGAAAAATATGGTCCGCTTCACCCCAAGCTGATTCACGCACAGGCGGAGATGCAGGATCTTCGTGAACGGATCCGGCAAGAGGTACAGAAAATCTTCGACTCGGTGAAACACGAATATGATGCAGCACGCGGCCGGGTACGTGTCATTAGGGAAGCAGCGAGTCGTCATAGGCAAGAGAAAATTAGGCTCGAGCAGTATGAAGTTGACTATGGAATCCTCGAAAGAGAGGCCGAAAGTACACAGCATATCTACGACATATTTCTGAAACAGACGAAAGAAGCCAACCTCTCGGCTGGATTTCACACTGCTAATGTGTATCTCGCCGACCCTGCGGTGCCAGGGTCCATTCCAGTTAAGCCCAAAAAGCAGTTAACGACCATGTTGGGGCTTCTGGTAGGGCTTATGACGGGGGTTGGACTCGCTCTTTTCCTGGAAGCGCGTGACCGGACCCTAAAGGGCCCTGATGATTTGGGGCGGTATCTACCAAAGGTCTCCTTTCTCGGCATGATCCCGCTCATGCCAAAAGCCAAAGCTGGAGAGAGGGCGTATCTCCTCACCGACCAATCCTCAGGTGTCACGGCTGAACATATTCGTATCATCCGGACCAGCGTATTGCTCTCCAGCCCCAACGAGTTGCCGTCCTGTGTGCTCATCACAAGCGCCGGAGAAGGCGAAGGGAAAACGACGCTTTCAGTGAATCTTGCGATTGCACTGGCCCAGCTGGAAAACACGCGAGTTATACTGATCAACGCGGATTTTCGAAACCATGATCACCTGTACATCCATGGAATCCAACGCCAAGGCATTGACACGAAAGGGCTCGCCAGTTTCCTGGCAGGAAGAGCCGAATTGAAAGAGATCATTTATCGAACCGATATCGCCAACCTTTCGGTGATTCCTCGAGGGGAGCGCCCCTCCAATCCTTCGGAGCTACTCCACTCCAAACAGATGAAACTTTTGTTGAACCGCTGTCGAGAGGAAGGGCACCATGTCATTCTGGATGCTCCTCCAGTGCTCCCCGTAGCCGACCCTGTGATCCTCGCATCCCAGGTCGATGGCGTGCTCTTGGTTGCGAGTGCCGGCCAGACAACACGAGAAGCCTGTCAATTGGCAATCGAGCGCCTGACGAATGCGGGAGGGAAAATACTAGGCATCGTTCTGCAGAAAGTCCGAGTGCCCTATAACCCGTACTATTGTTATGCGGGTGAGAAGTCTGAAAACAATGAAGGGGCAGGGAAAGCGGACCCCTGGGCTTCTTCCTCTAAGCGTTGGCACGATGCTGAATAGTCCACCAGCATGCGAAGATCATTGGTTGGTTTGTCCGGTCTGTTGGTTGAACGAAACGAGTTAGATGGACCACAGGGACCAGGTTTGTCTCCAATATACAGGCCATCGATGCCCAGCTCGGCTGGATCGATGGAACACATGGCGAGCAATTCTGAACGCGTGAAACCGCCGTTGTGGTAGTCGCAGCAGCTTTCCGTGGCTCTCTGGCAGTAAAGTACTCAGCGTGGTGATACAACCGGTCTGCCGGGTTCATTTGCCGCATTATCCCGAATCCCGAGACAGCATAAAATTGATAGTTCGAGCGCCGGATTGAGTCATATGCACAACATGCTGCAAATGGGCCTTCAATGGTGGGATACCTGGCAGGAGCAGTCTGTCAATCGCCGGATCTTGAGTGCGTTGATGACCGTGGGTGCGCTGAGTGTACTGGCCAAGATGGCTTCCGGTGCAAAAGATTTGGTGGTGGCCTATCAGTTCGGGGTTGGTGACGAACTCGACGCGTTTCTAATGGCGTTTCTGATTCCATCGTTTGCGATCAATCTGGTTGGCGGATCGCTCAATGCTGCGCTCATTCCTACCTATATCCAGGTACGAAACCAGGAAGGGATGGCGGCGGCGGAAAATCTCTATGCGAGCGTATTGTTGGGTAGCCTCTTTCTCCTATTCGCAACGTCAGTCATCTTGTTTGTAGTAGGCCCTTTCTTGCTCCGTCTGGTGGCGGTGGAATTTCCTCACGAAAAACTCGCCCTGACAGGATCGTTATACAATACCCTGTTGCCATGCCTGCTCCTGAGCGGACTTGCCACCGCTTGGGGAGCGATACTCAATGCACACAAACGGTTTACCCTTGCTGCCGTCACGCCCGTAGTCATGGCACTCATGACAGTTCTGGTCTTTCTAGCACTTCATAGTACTGTGAGGATCTATGCGCTCGCCATCGGAGTAGTGGCGGGCATGGTTTGCGAGGCCGCATTCCTTGGATGGGGCGTCACTCGGGAAGGGCTACGGTTTCTTCCCCGATGGTCTGGTATGACTCCTGCGTTGAAGACTGTGTGGTATCAATATACCCCGATGCTCGCCGGCGCAGCCTTGATCGGCGGTACAGAAGTGGTGGGGCAAATCATGGCTGCTTCGTTGGGGTCTGGAAGTGTGTCGATCCTGTCATACGGGAACAAGATTCCCATGCTGTTACTGGGCGTAAGCTCTATGGCTGCCAGCACAGCAGTGCTTCCATACTTTTCAGAGATGGTTGCGGCAGGGCAGTGGAATGAGATCCGGCATACCCTGTTCACCTATGCGCGATTGATCGCTGCCATCGCGATACCGCTGACGGTCATCCTGGTGGCATTTTCGGAGCCCATCGTCCGGCTCCTATTCCAACGCGGTGCATTTACAGAGGCGCACACCAGTCAGGTGGCATGGGTTCAATCCCTCGCCCTCTTGCAGATCGCTCCGTTCGCTCTGGGCATCCTAGCAGTCCGACTTCTCTCGTCTCTCAAGGCGAACCATATTTTGATGTGGAGTTCTGCTATCAGTTTAGTCCTCTCGATTGTTTTAAACTACGTCTTCATGCAACTCCTCGGTGTTGCCGGGATTGCGCTGGCGACGAGTCTCATGTATGTCGTTGCCTCATCTTTTTTATTCTATCAGGCTTTGCAATTATTACGGAAGATAGAGCTTGCTTAGCTGGCATGGCATTACTTAAGAGAATAACCCTGGCTATTTCATCCTCATTGAGTGGTGGGCCGATTGTTGAATGCTGGGGTGAGTTATTCAAGGGTGTAAGCAGGAAAGTTCACCCATGATTGAGCACATGCTGCAAGATGTGGACAGATTTCGATTCAAGTTTGGGGAGAACTGGGCTCACTTTTTGACCATACTTGACGAGGGTAGAATCCAAAGGGCAGAGGAATCGCTACGGCGTATGTTTGCGGTGAGCTCACTGGAAGGTCGTTCATTTCTTGATATTGGCTCAGGCAGCGGCCTATTCAGTCTGGCGGCGCGACGGTTGGGAGCCCGCGTGTGTTCTTTCGACTATGATGAACAATGCGTTAGCTGTACGCAGGAGCTGAAAGTTCGGTATTTCCCCTCGGATGAAGACTGGAGAATCGAGAAGGGATCGGCGCTTGATCGTAAGTATGTCGCTAGCCTTGGGAAATTCGACATCGTGTACTCTTGGGGTGTTCTCCACCATACCGGTGCGATGTGGCGTGCGCTTGAGAATGCCAGTCTGCCCATCCACGAAGGCGGGAGCCTCTGTGTGGCCATTTACAATGATCAGGGGCGACGCAGCCGTTGTTGGGCAGAAATCAAGAGATTATACAATCGACTCCCTTCGCCTCTTCGATTTTTAGTCCTTGGCCCGGCGTTTGCGGCAATGTGGGGACCGGCAGCATTGGTAGATATTATGGACGGCCAGCCGTTCCGTTCTTGGAAGGGCAAGCCCCTTGCCCGTGGCATGTCTCCGTGGAGAGACACAATCGATTGGGTCGGAGGCTATCCATTCGAAGTCGCCACGCCCGACAAAATATTTCACTTTTATCACTCGAGAGGGTTTTCTCTTGAGGCTATGACGACCTGCGGCCGCGGTCATGGATGCAACGAATATCTTTTTAGAAAGAGACTCTAGGTAGTGGCTTGATCCTAACAAGTCACGGAGTTGAGATGGGAGCCACCTCCATCCGCCTGATCCTCGCGGTTTTCTTAAACTACCTGCTTTCGCAACTCCTCGGTGTCGCCAGGATTGCGCTGGCGACTAGCAGTCTGCTGAAAAAGTCCGTAAGCGGTGCTCTCACATCATTCAGAGGTTCAACATACTGAAGCGTACGTCTCGCCTCTTCACTCGCTGCGCCTTGCTGGACGGCCATTTTCAGCATTCTGCGACTATTGTGACCGCGCCGCCGCATGGAAGACATCGCACTGTTTTATGCATAAACCGAGTTTTTCCGCAGACTGCTAGTCTGATGTACCTCATCTCGATGTGTTTTCTGTATGCTATGGTGTTTCGACAGCTCCGGTCTCAGAGTGCCGGTGTGTCCCCCAGTCGCGCATCCTAGGAGCCTGTCGGACTTCCCGCATTAAATAAACGCACAAACAATCGACGCCGTACGCTTGCACGCCGGTATAATGACGCGTATTCCTCAACAAGCTGGAGAGTGTGTATGAGCCGATTCAAGCCCATTAAACATGAGATGAACTACCTGTTCCCGCCGTCGATGCACGATTGGCTGCCGGAACAGCATCTGGCCCGCTTCATCGTTGAAATCGTGGAGCAACTCGACGTACAACCCATGGTGCGCGCCTATGGCACCAGCGGGAGTGCCCCGTTTCACCCGGCATTGCTGCTCTCCATCCTGGTGTACGGCTATGCCACGGGCGTGTTGTCCAGTCGCAAACTGGAACACGCCCCCTATGATTCCGTCGCGTTTCGCTTTGTGGCCGCCGACGAACACCCCGACCACGACACCTTGAACACCTTCCGCAAGCGCTTCCTGAAAGAGATCACAGGGCTGATGGTGCAAGTCCTGCTGATCGCCCGCACCTTGGGGGTCCTCCAACTGGGCAACATCGCCTTAGACGGCAGCAAGTTCAAAGCCAACGCCTCCAAGCACAGCGCCTTGAGCTATGGACACATCAAGAAGCTGGAAGCGCAGCTGCACGGCGAAGTCAAGACGCTCATGGCCTTAGCCGAGGCGGCGGATAACGAGCCGATACCGGACGGCCTCAACCTGCCAGCAGAGATCGCCCGCCGTGCAGACCGGCTCAAGGCAATTGCCACCGCGAAAACCACCATCGAAGCCCGTGCCCAGGAACGCGTTGAGCGTGAGCAGGCCGACTACCAGGCCAAGCTGGATCAGCGTGAGGCTCGATCAAAAACACGTGGCAAGCCGCCTCGCGGCAGAGCCCCGCGTCCCCCGGTCGCGGGCGCACAGGACAAGGATCAACTCAACCTCACCGACGAAGAATCACGCATCATGAAAGTCGCCGGGGGCGGATTTGAGCAATGCTACAACGGACAGCTTGCGGTGGACATGGACAGCCTGCTGATTGTGGCCACCGACACGGTGCAGGCGTGCAACGACAAACAGCAAGTCGAACCGATGCTCACGCAGCTCGATACCCTACCCGACGAACTGGGAATACCGGTCAGCCTGGTCGCAGACACGGGGTACTTCTCCGAGGCCAACGTCACGGCCTGTGGTGAACACAAAATCACCCCCCTGATTGCGGTGCAGCGGGATGCGCATCATCTCGATCCGCTGGCGCGCGTTGCCGAACCGCCGCCCCTTCACGCAGGCGCAACGGCGGTAGAACGGATGCGGCATGCGCTCCTGACAATGGCGGGACGGGCACTCTATGCGAAACGCAAATGCACCGTGGAGCCGGTCATCGGCATTGTCAAATCGGTTATGAGATTTCGCCAATTCTCGCTGCGCGGATTGGCACACGTCAAAGGCGAGTTGAATCTGGTCGCCATGGCGTGGAATTTGAAGCGGCTGTTTGTCTTGGCGGGGGCGCTCAGAGCCGCAACGGCCTGAAGGCCGACGGCAACCACCCTTGATGAGAGTCTGAGAAGCAAGTTGACAGAAACCTGAACCGCTGTTTTATGACGACACGATCATATTTGCCTGACAAGGCCGAGTTGCTGATAGATGCAACAGGAAGTCCGACAGGCTGCTAGCGCCTGCAACCCCGATGCGCATTACATTGGTCATTTCGACTTTCACAGCTGGAGGAGCGGAACGGGTGATGACCGTTATGGCCAACTACTGGGCGGAACGAGGAGAGGATGTCACCGTCATTACGATCAGCCAGCAATCTATGGATTGGTATACTCTCCATCCTCGTGTCAAGCGGGTGGGGTTAGACGTCTTATTTCACTCAGCACATATTGGCCAAGCAGTAGGTGCGAACGTCTTGAGAATCACTCGGCTGCGCCATGCATTACGTGGAGCGCGTCCTGACGTGATCGTGAGTTTTCTCGATATGACCAATGTGCTTACGCTCATGGCAAGCTGGGGCCTTGGCATCCCAGTTGTCGTCTCCGAGCGCAATGATCCCCGTGAATATAGTATCGGCCCGGCCTGGAGCGTATTGCGGTCCGTATTCTATCGGCATGCTGATGCGATCGTGGTGCAATCATGCGCCATACGTGATTGGGTCTTGAAGCTCCCGGGAATAAAGGCCGCCTATGTTATTCCTAACCCTATGCGCCCAATAAGTAGCGAGTCCAAACCAGCTTCAAAACCTCACACATCTACTCATGCCATCGTCGCCATGGGACGATTGGTAGAGCAAAAGGGGTTTGACATCCTGGTCGAGGCATTTAGCCGATGTGCAGCAAAGTATTCTGATTGGTCGTTGGTCATCCTCGGGGAAGGGCCGCAGCGCACCAGGCTGGAGTCCGTTGCCGCGGACTTGGGGATTCGAGATCGGGTCCATTTAGTTGGGCAAGTTCGAGAACCTGACACCATTCTGAAAGGAGCTGACCTCTTCGTGTTGTCTTCTCGATATGAGGGGTTTCCAAACGCATTGGTCGAAGCGATGGCTTGTCAGCTTCCAGTCGTAAGCACTGACTGTTCCAGTGGCGGACCGCGTGATATTATCCGTGACGGGGTCGATGGCATACTGGTTCCTCCCAAGGATGTGGCGGCGTTAGCCATCGCCATGGAGCGATTGATGGCGGATCGTGAGGAACGTCAGCGGCTTGGAAGGCGAGCTGGCGAGGTTGTCGAGCGCTTCAGTCTAAATAAAGTGATGAAGTTATGGGACGATCTTCTGGCTGGGATCGCAAGGCTATCCCATGCGTGAGGAACGTTCAGGCTCAGAATGATCCTTACTGTGTAACCCAAGCATCACATGCATATTCTCTTTCTTATTCGTTCCCTACACTACGGCGGGGCGGAACGACAGCTGGTTGTTCTGGCTCGTGAACTCCATCAGCGCGGACACAAAGTCTCGGTTGCAGTGTTCTATCGTGGTGGACCGCTGGAAGCCTATCTTAAGGACGCCTCTGTTCGAATGATTTCCCTCAATAAGCGAGGACGGTGGGATGTGGTGGGGTTTCTCGTGCGACTGATCAGAACTGTGCGCTCAGAACGGCCAGACGTATTGTATGCCTACATCGTGGACCTCATGACGGTCTTCGTGCAGCCGTTTCTGCCCTCGATGAAGATTGTCTGGAGCATTCGCGGTTCTAACATGGATTTTAGCCGCTACGATTGGTTGTGTGGCACGAGCTATGCCCTGAGTTGCTGGCTTTCAAAATCTGCAGATCTGATCATTTCGAATTCGCATGCCGGCCGTCGAGACCACGTCGCTGACGGATACCCAGCCGACAGAACCGTTGTAATTCCGAACGGTATCGATACCAACCGGTTCTTTCCAAATTTGGAAGCGCGTGACCGACTACGGGTGCAATGGGGAGTAGGAGGGGACGAAGTCCTGATTGGTCTGGTGGGCCGACTGGATCCACAGAAGGATCACGAGACATTTCTACAAGCAGCCGTGCTCCTGCAACAAGAAAAGAACCAGGTGCGTTTTGTGTTTGTGGGAGATGGACCATCCGAATACGGCGCTGCGCTCCAAGACCGTGCGCATGAGCTGGGATTGTCCGACCGCATGATGTGGGTGGGTAAGCAATCGCAGATGGCGGACATTTACAACGCACTTGATTTACTGGTGAACTCTTCTTCGTATGGGGAAGGGTTCGCCAATGTACTCGGTGAGGCCATGGCCTGCGGGGTCCCCTGTGTGGCGACTGATGTGGGGGATTCGGGTCTGGTAATTGGAGACACAGGTCAGCTGGTACCACCCAAGGATCCGGCTGCGCTCAAGACAGCGATGCTCCAAGTCCTGGACCGCAAACCACGGGCGGCGGAGATTCGCCGACGGATTGTTGACCACTTTACGTTGGAGAGTCTTGTTCTCACAACTGAACAGACGCTACTGACGCTGTGTCATCAGCCGATCAGCAAACCCGTCACGTCACGAGAGAATACTCCTGTTTGTTGATGATTCGTTCAGAACGTTCGAAATAATGTCATGACGAACTCCCTCTTCCGCAACGTCTTGGCGGTGAGCGCGGTGGCGCTCTTTTACAGCAACTTTTATGAATACCTGCATAAGGCCTACCAAGTCGGGGTGCCTTGGCATTGGGTTCTAGCTTTCCTCATTCTGTCCCTGCCACTGTTGGTCAGGCAAGTGATGACGTCCGAAATTCTCAGACTCCCGATCGTTGCGTGGTGTTTCTGGTACATCTGGGTCACGATGGTCTGGTTTATGATGGGCTCACAGTCCGAGATGGCATGGCAGGAGGTACGATGGCGTATCCTGGCCATATTTGAAATTCTCGGTTTTCTCGCTATTTTCATGAATACCCAGGCACACCTCTTCGCGCGGTTTACGCTTGTGGTCGCGGTGCATGCTGGCGTGGTGATTAATGTCTATGAACTTTTTGTACCTATGACCTTCAGCGATGTGTCCGGACGCTCGGCCGGCTTGTATGTGAATGCGAATATGTCTGCGGAAGCACTAGTTCTGGGAATGATTATGGGAGTCACTGTATTACCCACTTGGTATCGTGGTGTGTTCATTCTCCTGGTGGGGAGCGGAGTGTTTGTGACGTATTCGCGATCGGGCCTGATTGGATGGCTGATTGCCGTGGTGGGACTCAAGCTGGCAAGGTTCATCGGCACGACGGATTTGATTCGGGTGAGTCTTATTGCATTCTTCCTTATCGGCATCGTGTTATTGCCGAAAGCCGACCAGATATTCACGACTCTGGAAAGGGCTGGCTCGCTAAATCCAGACACGCAGGAAAGACTCGCCTGGTTCCTGGACCCCCTCGGTGTGGATGATAAGTCAGGCTGGTCTCGCAAATCAGTCGCCCGGGACGCCTGGGAGCGAGTGACCGAACAGCCGTTCTTCGGTGGCGGAACCGGGTCGGTGCATAAGGGACTAGATATACCACCGCATAATCAGTTCTTGTCCCACATGATCGACCACGGCATTTTGGGCGCGATTCTTATGCCGCTGCTTCTGTTGGCCTTGATCTGGCGGAATGAGGGAACAGGTCGACGAGTTGCCCTTATCTTCTGCGGTGCCACACTGTGGTTTAGCTTCTTTACGCACACGTTCTTAAATAATGCGCACAGCCTTCTCCTTGTCGCGATGGTTGCGGCTCCAGTATCACTACATGCCCGTCAGAAAGACCAAGCGACTCAAGGCGTCCTGATTGGCAATGCCGATCAGGGTACTCTCATGAAAATCGTGGTGCCTTCTCTGCGATGACTCTCTGAGTCGCGGCGAATCTTGGATCATGTCGAAGAGCTATACGCTTTTCATAATATTCGGGAGCGTTCTGATCAGTCTTCTGGTGGCTGAACTTGGCTTACGAGTGGTTGGCATTTCCTATCCAATCTTTTCTCAATTCGATGGTGCCCTAGGTTTTTCGCTACGCCCACAAACTGAAGGATGGTTTAAGAGAGAAGGGGAGGCCTTCGTCCGAATCAATTCGGTGGGACTTCGTGATCGTGAACATGTCATACCCAAGCCAGATCATGTTCTACGGATTGCAGTGTTGGGAGACTCGTTTGCCGAAGCGATGCAGGTGCCGATGGAGGATACGTTCTGGGCGGTTGTCGAGCAAGAGATCAGGCAGTGTGAGGCCGTCGCTGGTCGGGAACCAGAGGTGATTAACTTTGGGGTCTCTGGATATGGTACGGCGCAAGAATTGATCATGCTGCGTCATCGAGTATGGGCCTATGAGCCTGACATTGTTCTCCTGATGATCACTCCCGGTAACGACATTCGTAATAATTCTCGAGCTTTGGAAAAGGACGATCGGAGGCCCTATTTTGTTGTGAAAGACGGGCAGCTTGTCGAAGACCCGTCTTTCCGCAATGTGATGGCATTTCGGCTACGCTCTTCGTCATTGGGGCAGTCAGTGACTCAAGTACGTGACTCTTTGAGAATCTTTCAATTAACGATCGAAGCCCTCCGGCGGATGATGCAACCGAGTCGTGTGACATACGCGCAATCAGTCCCCGTTGACCAACAAGTAGATGGAATGACTATATCTGACCGGCAAGGGGAGGAGCCACCATGGCTGCAAGGAGAAGCCGGCCTCGATATGGAAACGTACGAGGAGCCACAAGAGTCGGTCTGGAAAGAAGCATGGCAAGTCACGGAGGATCTCATCAAACAAATGCATGCAGAGGTCGAAGGCAGAGGCAAGGGCTTTATGGCCATCACGGTGAGTAGTGGCCCTCAAGTCGGTCCCGATCAAGCAGCGCGACGACTATTAGAACGCCGTTTGGGCGTGTCGGACCTTTTCTATGCAGAGGATCGAATACGAGCCTTGGGAGAAAATCGCTTCGAGGTTCTTGCTCTCGCTCCGCTGTTCCAAGCCTATGCCGAGGAACACCGCATCTTTTTGCATGGTTTCCAAAATTCTAACCTTGGACTCGGTCACTGGAATCTTGCAGGGCATCATCTGGCAGGACAACTGATCGCGCAAAAACTTTGCAAGCAGCTGGCCGGCTCCCAGTCGACCTAGGATAGGAGTGACAGGAGTCTGTTCGAGATGCAGAGAGACTCGCGATGGTAGCGGTACGGTTCTGTCATCTTAGTGGGAGATGATGAGGTCGCGTGGGCTTTGTGGTGGAGTCCGATCAGTTGCCGCAGCGGGTTGGACACGAACAAGATAGAGATCTAGTCGTCCGTTGGGTTTCCCCCAATTACTCGTAAACGCCATGAAGTTCCCGTCGTGGCTTACCGATGCTCTCGGCGTGGCATCGTAATCATTGTTGATGACGATACTCCAATGATGCGCAATTCGTCGCACTTGATTCGATCCATCAGTAGCGATGAGGACGATCTCATTGTCGAACGGTTGACGCACAGGCCCTCCGGTGAAGGAATACCGGGAGCCGACCACCCAGGCGTCACTGCCGCCGGGCATGGCAAAATGATCTTGTTGGGTCGCGTAGGACCATGAATTGGCCGGCAGCAGGAAGCTCACCGAGTTCGGCGTCGCCAGATTCCGCATGCACAGCCGCCGGGTATTACAGCCCGATGCCACAACCCCGTTCCCCATGGCCCGATGATTAAAAAACAGCGTTGACGTGACGGTGGTCCGAATGGGAGCCTCGTGAAGATCCCAGACGTGAAGATCGCCATTGTTTTTCAGCGACACAAGATAGCGTCCGCTTTTGTCAATTTCGACTTCGTTAATTGTCCCTTCATTACTGACGTTGAGTAAAATGGTATCGGTGCTTCGCTTGTAGGCAATATAGCCCGTGCTTACCCCATGATTGACATAGTGAAACGCAAAAACGTCGTCGTTGTCGCTCACAGACATCTGCGTAATATAACTGCCGACAACGTCTGCGCCAAAGTCACGGATCAGCGTATTCGTCCATGTCGTATTGGTCCCGTCTGGAATCGTGATTTCATAGAGTGCTTTGAGACCCACCGCATAAAATTTGTTCGGAGAGGTACGAGACCACTGGGCCTCATACTCCCGTAATCCAGGAGGTGGATTCGCCTGAATCCGTCCATTCGAGCGGGTCATCGTCGCAGCATTGAAATCCCAGACCTTGAACCGCTTGTACCCAACGTTACAAATCGCACGTAGCTTGGTGTTATTGCTGTTTAACGGTGGCTCGTTACTATAATCGTTCATACAGTATGAAGGACTATCGCTACTATCTGTTACCCTCAGTATGGGAGTTCCGAAAATGGGGTCCGTAGCGATCGATCCGGCGGCAGACAACGAGGGTGGAGCAGTAGGCATCGGGTGGATATTCATATCTGAGAGAAATGCCCATGACGGCATCGCCCACAGCACTCCAAGCAGAATGAGACCAAGCACACGCATGGCTTGCCTCCAGTGTTATCACGGTCGCCTGATTTTCTCAATCGGCGGATCCTTGATAGGAATGACCTTCACCGAAGCAACGAGCATGCCAATCGTGTTTATGGGATTGCGTACGAGCCTATTCCGTTTCTGATGGATATTTGAGCTTCTTACTTTGAAAATCTTCTATACACAGGAACATACTAGCCGTCTTGTCCAATCAAGGAGCGAAACGTCGTACATTTCCGCGCGTGGCAATCTGAAAGGACATGAGTACGATGTGCCCCAACCAAGATTCTCATCAACCGGTCTAGTTGGCTGGTGCTCTCTTACGGGCAACTCGTGGGTTGGTGGGAGCCGCTAATGTGGTCGCAGTTGCGGACTGGACCCGGGCAACATATAAGTCTCTACGACCGCTAGGATTCCCCCAATTACTCGTGAACGTGATGAAGTTTCCATCGCGACTGACCGAGGCCTTGGGTGTAGAGGCGTAATTATTGTTCAGGACGACACTGCGGTGATGCGCGATCCGACGCACTCGATTCGATCCGTCAGTGGCGATCTGCACGATCTCGTTATCGAACGGTTGCAGCACAGGCCCTCCAGTGCGTGAATAGCGGCTTGCCGTCATCCAGGCGTCACTGCCGCCAGGCATGGCAAAATGATCATCTTGCGTATAGTAGGCCCATAAATCTCTTGGCAGGATGAAGGTCACGGTGTTTGGCGTTGCCAGATTCCGCACGCACAGCCGACGGTAATTGCATGAGTTCCCAACAATCCTATTTCCCATGGCGCGATGAACGAACGACAGCGTCGGCGTAACTTGTGTTTGAGTCGGTCCGGCTTGCAGATCCCAAACAGCCGTGCTCCCGCTCCTCCTTACCACGAGATAACGTCCGCTCTTGTCAATCTCCACTTCATCGAGATCAGTGACGTTGGTGACTTTCAGGAGAATGGAGTTTGTACTGCGTTTCCAGACAGCATAGCCTCCGATATTGGACATCACAGCAAACACATCATCATTGTTCGACACGGAATGCTGTGTCACTTTAGTCGCGCCGGGGAACTCGGCCGTGAAGTTATGCAAGACCTTGTTCGTCCAGATGGTCGAGGTCCCAGTGGGAATGGTTACTTCGGCCAGATTCATTTGTGCGCACACGGTAAATTTGTTGGAAGTGATGCGAGACCATTGCGTGAAATATTCTTGGGCTCCTGTTAGCAAATTGCTTTGAATCCGTCCGTTGGAGCGCGTCATCGTCGACGCATTGAAATCCCAAACCTTGAGCCGCCTGCTGACCCCGACCCGACATTGCGCCGCGATTTTGGTGTTGTTGACGTTCAGAGAGGGCATGTTTGAGTAAAAATTCTCGCAGTACGAACTGCTGTCCCCGGCGTCTGTGACGCGCAAGATGGTGGAGCCAAACACCGGGTCGGTTGCTTTTGAACCTGCCGTAGGCAGGGAGGGCGCAGTCGGTTGTGGATGCACGGCAGTGTCGGTCAGAAACGCCCAGCTGTGTATGGGTAGCAGTACCACCAACAAGAAGAAAAACAGAAAAGTCATAAAGAATCCTTTCATGATCTCATATATTTGGGCGCGTCTCCCGATGACGAAAAGCATCGCCAATGGATGGCGTGGCCGCAAAATGCAATTTTAGCGCCTACCGGAACTTGATCTGACCTGTTTCAGCCAACATATTGAATAGTGGTGCTTTTATATAGTTTGGAACACAAAGAATATCTTTAGTATTCTTTTCGCACTGTAGGGATCTATGGGGTGATGTGTGTGGATTGGCCTTCATGTTCTTATCTGTCTGATTGCCTAGGCTCGTGTACCGACAACCTTGATTCTGCAAGGTTGTGGCCCTGCTCTACACCTGTCGCCCCATGACATACGCCCCCTAGCAGCCTGTCGGACTTCTCATCAATTTTGCCTGCAACCCAGCACTGCTGA
>CAZJOQ010000048.1:0-19638 GCA_964547625.1 uncultured Nitrospira sp. | reverse complement strand
CATTCGGCTGGACAATGACGTCGTAGGTTTCTGCCGGACCGAAGCGAAACTCCTCGACAGCAACTGGCTGCACATTCTGGCCATCAGCCTGTACCACAGTCATGGTCAGTCCAGGGATACGAACGTCATAAAAGGTCATTGCGGCAGCATTGATGAAACGCAGCCGCACTCGTTCGCCCGGTCGACACAGACCAGTCCAATTTCCGGCGGGTGGAAGGCCGTTCATGAGAAACGTGAATGTGGATCCGGTCACGTCGGCAAAGTCCGTCGGATCCATCCGCATCTCGTCCCACATCACATAATTTCGCAGAGTCGGCCAGAACCCCCGGCGGGCTGCGTCGAGGAGAAACTCTCGCGCGTCGCGCTTCTGGTAGTTGTAATAGCCGGAGAATTTCTTGAGGTGATCGAGCATGTCCTCGGCGGACTCATCGCTCCATTCAGACAGGATCACGACATAGTCGCGGTCATACTGAAAGGGCTCCGGCTCGATGGGGTCGAGAATCATCGCCCCGTACATGCCTTGCAATTCCTGACCACCCGAGTGGCTGTGATACCAATAGGTTCCGCTCTGCTTGACGGGAAATTGATAGGTGAACGTAGTTCCGGGCTCGATGCCTCCGAAACTGACCCCAGGCACACCATCCATATGAGAAGGCAACAGAATGCCGTGCCAATGAATTGATGAAACTTCTTTGAGATGGTTCGTGACGTGGAGGATTACGTCTTGGCCTTCCTTCAAACGAATGAGTGGACCTGGGATCGTCTCGTTGATCGCGATGGCCGTCCCAGTTTTCCCGTTCGGATCAAAGGACCGTTCACTGATCACCAGATCAATCTGCTCACCGCTGAGTACTGAATGGATTGCACTGGGACGAGTAGTGGCTAGCAACGGATGGCTCGCGCAGGAGGCAAGGAGCGGTTGGAGTCCAGCAAGCAACCCCAGTGCTCCTGCCCGCTTCAGCAAGAGGCGTCTCGATATCACCTCATCATTCATCTTCGATGAGCGGTAGGCCCAAGGGTTATTAGAGTGCCAGTTTTCGTAGACGGAGTGCGTTGGCGATCACCGACACGGAACTAAACGTCATGGCGGCACTGGCGATCATGGGACTTAAGAGTACCCCGACGAACGGATAGAGGGCTCCCGCAGCGATAGGTACACCCAACGCGTTGTACACGAAGGCAAAGAACAGATTCTGCCGGATATTACGCATCGTCCCTCGGCTCAACCGGCGCGCCCGGGCGATGGCTCGGAGATCTCCCTTGACCAGCGTGACTCCTGCGCTTTCCATCGCCACGTCAGTCCCTGTTCCCATCGCGATTCCTACTTGGGCCTGTGCTAAGGCCGGCGCATCGTTGATGCCGTCTCCCGCCATTGCAACGACATGGCCTTCTGATTGGAAGCGTTTGACAATCGCCGCCTTCTGCTCGGGCAACACTTCGGCATGGACATCGTCGATATGAAGCCGCCGTGCCACCGCCTCCGCGGTCGTCCGATTGTCGCCGGTGAGCATCACGATTCGCAGACCTTCCTTGTGCAGCAGATCAATGGCTTCCGGCGTGGATGACTTGACGGGATCGGCGACCCCCAACAACCCTGCCGGCTTGCCGTCGATCGCCGCGAACATCACGGTCTGGCCCTCACGTCTCAATGGTTCAGCCTGCGCCGACAAGGCCGTGGTCTCGATATTCGATTCACTCAGAAACCGGGCAGTCCCCACGGACACCACACGGCCCTCAACCATCCCCGTGACGCCTTTCCCCGTGAGTGAACGAAAATCCTGTGCCTTCGCGGGAACGATTCCCTTGTCTCGGGCGCCGGACACGATCGCTTCCGCCAAGGGATGCTCGCTGCTTTGCTCCAACCCGGCTGCTAGCCGCAAGAGATCCGTCTCGCTGAATTCCGGTAACGGAACCACCGTCAGGAGACGAGGCTTCCCCTCTGTCAGCGTGCCGGTCTTGTCCACAACGAGAATATTCACCTTTGCCAAGGTCTCCAGCGCCTCAGCGTTTCGGATCAACACCCCTGCCGTTGCGCCACGCCCGGTGCCGACCATGATCGACATCGGTGTCGCCAGACCCAATGCGCAGGGACAGGCGATGATCAACACCGCCACTGCATTCAAGAGTGCATAGGCCATACGGGGTTCGGGGCCAAAGAACGCCCACATCGCGAAGGTGAGAGTGGCAACCGCAATGACGATCGGTACGAAATAGCCGGCCACGACATCGGCCAGCCGTTGGATCGGCGCGCGCGTACGTTGCGCCTCGCTGACCATTCGCACGATTTGCGCCAGCAACGTCTCTCGGCCGATTCGCTCAGCTCGCATCACAAAACTACCGGTTCCGTTGACCGTCGCCCCGACGACCTTGTGACCCGATTGCTTTTCCACGGGAATCGACTCCCCGGTGACCATCGATTCATCGACGGCACTCGCACCCTCCAGCACCACCCCATCCACCGGAATCTTTTCGCCAGGTCGCACACGCAACCGATCACCCACCTGCACCTGTTCTAACGGAATATCCTCTTCGCGAGCATCGTTGCGAACTATACGCGCTGTTTTTGGCGCCAGACCTAAGAGGGCCTTCAGAGCGCTGCTGGTCCGACTCCTGGCTCGTAGCTCCAACACCTGTCCCAATAACACGAGCGCGATGATCGCCACCGCTGGCTCAAAATAGACGGCAAGTTCCCCTTCATGCACGCGGAAGGAGTCGGGAAACATCCCCGGAACCAGCGTAGCGGCGACGCTGTAGAGGTATGCCGCACCGGTCCCAAGCCCGATGAGGGTGAACATGTTCAGATGGCGACTGACGATCGATGCCCAGGCACGCTCAAACAGCGGCCGACCGATCCACAGCACCACCGGAGTAGCCAGCAGGAACTGAAACCAGACAAGCGCTCGTCCAGAAACAAGTTGTTGCAGCAACTGGCCCGGCATCATTTCAGAAATCATCAGCGCGAAGATGGGTGAGCCAAGGACCACGCTCTGCCAAAACCGGCGCGTCATATCCACCAGTTCCGGGTTGGTCTCTTCTACCGTCACCGTGCGGGACTCCAATGCCATTCCGCAAATTGGGCATACACCTGGCGCCGACTGTACGATCTCCAGGTGCATGGGACAGGTATATTCGGTACGGGTCGGCAGAACGGTCACGTCCGCCGGCTCCAGCGCCATCCCGCAGATGGGACAGGCTCCGGGTTTGGACTCTGAAACCTCGGGGTCCATCGGGCAGACATACTTCACGTGATCACCGGCTGAAACAGCAGCGGGTTTTGGAAGGCGCTGATCAGGTGGAGTCAGGTAATACTCGGGGTCGGCTCGGAACTTGTCGAGACATCGGGGGGCGCAGAAGTGGTACTTCTTGTCGCGATATTCGTAGGAACCGGCTGCCGTGGCCGGCTGCACCGTCATGCCGCACACCGGATCGATCTCGCCCGGCGTAGCCTGCACCATCATCGGCAGCGGCTTTCGCGGAGCGGGCATCGTGACGAGAGTGAGCGGTTTCTTGCTCAACGCCCGGTCTGGGTCAGCACGAAATCGCTCCAGGCAGGATGTCCCACAGAAATAGTAGGTCGTGCCTTTATGGTTATACCGACCGGCCGCCTTGGCGGGATCGACGGTCATTCCGCAGATGGGGTCGATCTGCTGCGTAACGTGAGTGGGCGACAGACCTTGAGTATCCTCGGTCATGCGGTCATGTCCTTCATGCTGCGTCCCGCAGCAGCCGCTAGATGATTTATGAATCATGTGTCTCGTTCCTTTCATTTTATCCGGTACGGTTACTTATTGTCGCGTTCAGAATTACAGACGGACCAGGTCGTCAAATATTACAGAGTGTCCAACTGCTTCTCAGCTACTGAATAGATGGCGTTGGTTTCGATCCAAACTATTCCGCTGGCAGAAAGCCTATCGAGCAGCTCTTGCTTCACCTCTCGAGCCAGCTCAGTGCCCATCTGATCGATCGTCCACCGCAGCCCACTGCCCAGTGCGATTGTCCAGAAATCCGCCGGGGTACGCAGCGTCTGGTAGCCGTCCTCAACGTCGACCTCGACATTCTGGCCCCCCGTTCTGAAGCAGCCTGCAAACGGCGTCGGTCGTCGTGATGCGGTCCCAGGGATTAAAGGCGATATGCAGATCGGGGCGCCTACGGCGCACAACTTCCAACCAGAGTTCGTACGCTGGAGACCAAAATCTCTTGCCCACGTGGTAATCGCCAGCCGTCCGCCGGGACGTACCATGCGCCATAGTTCCGCAACCTGCGTTTCCGTGTCCGGGACAAAGAAGATCCCGAACACACAGAGGACTGCGTCAAAATGGCAATCGGGAAAACCCAAGCTTGTCATGTCCCCTTGGCGGAACTCCAAAGACTGAAGCCCTGCGGCTTGAGCTTTGCCCTGCCCGAGTTTAAGCAACTCGCCCGCGAGATCAACCGCGATCACTTTGCCATCGGGGCCGACAGCCTGTGCAGCAGGTACCGCAGAGGCGCCGGAGCCACAGCACACATCGAGAACATATGCGCCGCGATGCAGACTCATTCGCTCGATGGTTCGTCGACCATGTCGATTCCAGAATGCTAAGGGCTCTGCGTCAAAAGATTCTGCGGCGGCATTGTAAGCCTTCTCGGCCTTGAGCTTGACGGATGCTAATGAATCACTCATAAGACCCCCTGCATAGAATACATAGGAAATATAAACGCTATTTTGATAATTCCCCCGTTTGGCCCCCACCCTAAAGACGGACCGGGCCGCGCAATATTACAGAGAGCCAGTCGGCACGATGAAAAGATCAGGAAAGATGCAGAGACAGGAGAGGGTAGCTAGCCGCAGGTGCAGTTCAAGCAGCCGTGTTTACTACAGATTCCACAGGCACCTTCAAGGGAGATTCGTAAGGACTGTCGAGCTCTGTGCAGGCGAACAGTGAGGTTGTTCTGAGAAATGTTTAGCTCTTTCGCGACCTGTGCCGGCGATTCGCCATCGAGATCGATGCGTTTGATGAGGACCGCATAGTTCCCACGTAAGCCTGGAAGGAGCCGGTGAAGGCAGGTGCACACGGTCTCCTTCGCCTCATCAAGTGGAGGCTCCAAATGACTGTCAGAAACGGTCAGTTCTTGGAGAAACGCCTCGTTACGACGAACTTCCGCCCCCCGAGATCTGTAGTAGTCAGCCAGCGCATGGCGAAGAATGCGGTAAAACCAGGCAACCGCGCTTTCCTCCTTATGCAATGAATGAGCGCTAGCAATGGCTCGCGTAAGGCTTTGCTGAAGGATATCGTCCACGAGAGTCGCTTCGCCGACTCTGCGTCGAATAAACTGCCTGAAGGCGGACTCGTTCTCCAACAGTCGTTGAATGATCTCGTTTACTTTCGCCTTCGCCATTACAAATCGTTACTTCTTCATGTCTGCCTCAAGGATGCTCCGGACGATGGTCACCACATTCTCCGGTGTCATGTTCACCCCATCGACCTTAATATTGCCATCCAGCAATAGCGACGGCGTGGATGAGACCTTGATCCGCTCTCCCCATCGACGCCCCTCTTCAAACAACCTGGCCGGCTTGCCGCTCTCCAGCCCGGCTTCGAACACGTTCACATCCAAGCCCACCTCTTTGATCAAGAGTGACCGAATCGAACGATCCAGCACTCCATCGAGCTTCTCTTTGTGGATGGTGCGAAAGAGCACCGCTTTCATCTGATCGCCTTTGCCCATCAGTTTTGCCTGCTCATACATGTCGAACGGTGTTGGCAGCTTCCCGGGAATTACCGGGAATCCGACCATAGTGACCTCAACCTTATTCCCGAATTCTTTCAGCAGGAGAGGCACCCCCGTCTCCTCGAAATGATGGCAATGCGGGCAATAGAAGTCGGCAAACTCGATCACTTTCACTTTGCCTGGCTGGTGGGTTGAAGGCTCGTCCTTGAGTAATTCAAACTTGCCCTTGAGTTCGGGCTTAGCTGCCTGTGCGCTGAACGGCGCACTGAAAAACCCGATCACTGCCACCACCAGAAGCATGTCCTTCCACATCGACGTCATTCGACGACCCATCTCAATTACTCCTTTCACAGATCAATGCCTAACGCCCAGGCCCATTATAACGGATGGAGTGCCTGCTTGCGCCTTTGTTATAATGCACCGATGAGAAAATTCTGTTCTATCTGCCTTTTCTCCGGGATCGTTGCCCTATCGGGTTGTGCCACATCGGCGCATCAGGCCGACGGTCGGCCGTCAGGCATACCCCAGATCAGCTATGCACAGGTTAAGGCAACGCCTGAATCCTACAGCGGGCAGTCGGTCACATTCGGTGGGAAAGTATTGGGAGCACGGCGGCTCAAGGAGGGAACCAGAATTATCATCTTACAGCTGCCCCTGGCATCTTCCCTTCAACCAACGATGGACCTCAGCCGGTCCGAAGGTCGATTCGTGGCTCTGCAGAAAGACTTTCTCGATCCGGCAACAGTCCCGCCCGGCACCTTCCTCATCGTGACAGGAGCACTGGCCGGCACTGTTGTTATGCCGCTGGACGAAACGGAGTACACCTACCCGATCGTACACATCACCAACCTTCGTGTGTGGGCTGAGGATGAAGAGGATGCACCTCGCATCCGCCGCCCCATCGGTCCCGGCCCCTATTGGACCCCCTACTGGTCGCCGTACTGGCACCCTTGGCCTTACTATTGGTAAGCCAAACGCGCAGACTCGCGGCACTGGGACGGTCAAGTCTCAAGTCCGACTCTTCACGCTCTTCTCACCCACCTTGTCCACCACCGACACGATGTCTACGTATTTACCTTCTCCCTATCCCCCCTCTGGACTCTCGACGTCTTCGTTACTGCGCCAGCGATCGATGGCATGACATTTCTGACACATTAGACTTGGTACGCCTGATTGTATACAATGTACACAGCTGGCCGCCCTGGAAATGAAACTGCGTTTGTTTGCCCACACATGATGATGTGGCTCCCACCCTGGTCCATTTCTGAGGCTCGGAGTCCCGAAAGAGCATCATGATTCGAAATGACCAAATCGCGGAAGGAGAACCATCCAACCTTAGTTCATCGATTGTCGCCACATTGAAGGAACAGATCATTCACTGGCACTACCCGCCCGAACATCGGTTGACCGAAGTCGAACTCTGCAAGAAATTCAGCGTGAGTCGGAGCCCTGTGAGGGAAGCGCTCCGTGTGCTGGCAACGGATGGATTTGTGAAAAAATTGGCGAATCGTGGCTACGTGGTCAAGCAACACAACATCGATGAGATCGAGGAGCTGTATGAGGTTCGCTTAGCTTTAGAACTGTATGCCGTCGAATGCTTGGCGAAGAGAGGACCACTCAACAAGCATGATAAGGAAGGCTTGGTCAAGCTGAAGCAGACATGGACCGGCCTGCTGAACGGATCTTCCAAGAAAGCCGAGGAACTCGCCAGACTAGACACTCTGTTTCACGAGACGCTCGCCAATGCTGCAGGGAACAAGACGCTCTTGCGGCACCTTCGTACCATCAACGAACGCTTGATGCTTTTTCGTATGATCGATTTCGACAAAGCGGATCGAGCCGAAAGCACATGCCGTCAACATCTGGAGATTCTGAAGCACATCGCTGCCAAGGATGCGCCTGGAGCACGGGCGGCAATGCAACAAAACATCGATGAGGGACGCAACAACGTCCATGCTGCGATCAAAGATGCATTAGCCAGAGCCTACTCGATGAAAACCTAATGAACGCCCCGTAATTTTGGGACGATGGGGTACCCATCGTGCGTTTTCAGGCCCTTTCGGTTGGCATTCAGGTACCGCCCCATCCTTTCAGCGGAACCGTGCATAGTGTGTTCCGCCAGGCCTGCAACCTATGGCTAGAGCCTGGCAAGCTGCTGACCTTACTTCCATGCCAGAAAGGCAATGTCCCTCACGGCATTCGCTTAGACACCTCATCTCATTTTGTCTTCCTGCATGCCCTTCGAGTCGGACAATGGGCCGCATGTCGGGGAGGAATACTTCGCGTCGCCGGAGCCGATTTTTCGGTTGATTTGCGACCTGCACGTCCCTGGCACATCGATCTCAAGGAGTTGCACATCGATCTTGGCCGACCCACTCAGGCTCAATCCTGGGTCGTTGCTTGGTCTGAATTGAACATGCAGTACTATAAAGGTGGCATATCGGAGAATCTGGGAACCTTTTTCCTATCAGAAGTACGGCCTGCCATACCGGCGGTTTCGGAGATTCTCCTCCAAAAGGGTGATTACACGATCCCGTCGCTCCTACAAGCGACGTGTTGCCTCCAGTTGAGAGCTGTCATGATCTCCATCAGATCACTGATCGGCCTTGGGCATGGCCTCACGCCATCGGGCGATGATTTCCTCGTGGGCTACATGGCTGGATTATGGTGCACGGCAAGGGCCAACCCATCTGGGATACGATTCCTGACGGCTTTAGGAGCTGAACTGTCGGACGTGTCACGGAACACCAATAAGATCAGCTGCGCCTATCTCCGATCCGCAGCCAACGGCCATGTCTCCGAACCAATCGCGAAGTTGGCGCAGCAGCTGAACCAGGCGAACGATATGAGCAGCGTCAGGGCAGCCGCGCAAGCTGCTCTACAAGTCGGCCATACGTCCGGCAGCGACGGTGTGTTGGGGATGTTACTGGGCTGTCTTGTTTGGCAGGGGCTGCCTCCTCATGTGATTTTCAATGACCTTCTTCGTTTGTCTGTTCTCTGCGAGTCAACGGCCTAACGTTGAAACCAGAATCGAAAGATGCAACAGGTGATGAGACGATGCCCGGTCCTCGGGCTGATTCAGCCTATGACTCGAACCATGGTTTTGCTCTTGACTTGGTATACAATCTTGTGTTCAATTTCAAGTTGATACCTCAGAACTCAGATATTCAGTTGGCAGTACTCTTCGACCGACCGGTTCTTATCCTGAGACGAGGCATCACGCTGCATGATTTGACGTTCGCCACATAAGCCATCGGCGGGAGACAACCCACCCGCCTGACGTTGAACGCTGCGAACCTGCTGAGGCGAGGCGTCAATGGGAGACCGTCTACATGGCCAGGGCGACAAAAATAATCCGGAATTTCTACCGTGATTCCGTCTCGTTGATGCAGCTTTCCTCCACGATTGCCAGGTTGCCCGGGGTGGAACAAGCGTCGGCCATCATGGCCTCTCCCAACAATGTGACACTTCTCGTGGAAGCGGGCCTGTTGGGGGAACCGGTTGAAGCCTCTGCTAACGATCTCCTGATTGCCCTTCAAGGAGAAGCCGATGCACTGGAATCGGCGCTGGCCGCAGCAGAATCCTCGCTGAAACAACCTTCCCCTTCGTCGACCGGCCGTGAACAATCCCGCGGCATTTCTCCACGCAGCATCGAGATGGGACTCGGGAATCTCGTCGGCGCAAACCTCGCCTTGATCTCCACGCCGGGCGAGTACGCAGCGGCGGAGGCCCTCAAGGCGTTGACTCTCGGCCTCAATGTCATGCTTTTTAGCGACAACGTCGAGCTCAAGGACGAGATCGCACTCAAACGGTTCGCCCAGGAGCGCGATCTCATTGTCATGGGCCCAGACTGCGGAACCGCCATTATCAATGGCATCCCCCTTGCTTTCGCGAATGTGGTGCGCCGCGGAACCATCGGTGTCGTCGGCGCATCCGGCACCGGCCTCCAACAGGTAACCTGCCTGGTCGACCGATGGGGCGGCGGCATCTCGCAGGCGATCGGAACAGGCGGACACGATCTGCACCGTGATGTCGGCGGTCTTTCCATGTTGCAGGGCCTCAAGGCGTTGGCCTCTGATCCCTCCACCTCCGTGATTGTGCTCATTTCCAAACCTCCGGCGCCGGAAGTAGCCAGCAGGGTCCTGGAGGCAGCCAGCGGCGCAGGAAAAGCAGTGGTTGTCAATTTTCTTGGTGCCGATCCCGATCGGGTACGACGCGAGAATATTTACCCCGCCGCGACGCTCGAGGATGCAGCAGCGGCAGCGGTGGCGCTCGCCAACGGCAAGATTCCCGAAGCCAGGAGAGCGAGTGTGTCGGCTCCTTCCGTCACACCTCTTGCTCCGCAACAGCGATACATCCGGGGCCTCTATAGCGGCGGCACCTTTTGCTACGAGGCATCGCTCCTCCTGAAGAAAGAACTGGGGCAGATCCATTCCAACACTCCAGTGGAGCCAGGAGACCGTTTGAGCGATGTCTGGACCAGCCAAAAGCACACGGTTATCGATCTGGGCGACGATCTCTTCACTCGCGGGCGCCCCCATCCCATGATTGACCATCGGCTCCGAAATGAGCGGCTGATCAAGGAAGCCAACGATCCAGAGGTGGCAGTGATCTTGCTGGACATTGTCCTAGGCTACGGATCTCACCCAGATCCTGCCGCTGAGATGGTTCCGGTGATTCAGAAGGCGCGCGATCTCGCCTCCAAGGCAGGCAGACACCTGGCCGTCATGGGATTCGTCTGCGGCACAGCAGCGGACCCTCAGAATCTGTCCAGACAGGAAACGGCTCTTCGAGAGGTCGGGGTGACCCTTGCGGAGAGCAACGCTCAGGCTGTACGCATGGCTGCCTCTGCCGTCCAGAAGCCTGACGTCGTCGGAGGACGATTGTGATACAGGCTCTGTTTCAGGAGCAGCTCCATGTCATGAATGTCGGCCTGCCTTCCTTCGCCGATTCAATTACCAGGGCGGGCGGCTCTGTGCTTCAGATTGAATGGGCCCCGCCCGCTCAGGGGCAGCAAGAGGTCGGTCGTGCGTTGGCCCGGTTGGTCAACCTGCTCTCCATTGAAACCGCCAATCAGACAGCGTTCGATGCCTACCAATCGGCCCAGCCGGTGTTGAATGGCGTGGGCACCGCCGGCCAGGTGCTGCCCAACATGGCAGAGCGGATGATCCTCTACAGTGGTCCTCCCATTTCATGGAATGATATGTGCGGGCCCATGAAGGGAGCCATCGTCGGGGCTATTCTTTATGAAGGCTGGGCCGAGAATCTCGCCACGGCGGAGGCCATGGCCTCCGGCGGTGACATCGCGTTCGAGCCTTGCCACCACCACAATGCCGTAGGACCGATGGCCGGGATCATCAGCCCATCCATGCCGGTCTGGATGGTGACCAATACCACCAAGGGAAATCAGGCGTTCTGCAACTTTAACGAGGGCCTCGGCAAGGCACTTAGGTTCGGCGCCAATGGCCCAGACGTCATCTCCCGTCTCAAATGGATGGGGCAGGTACTCGCACCAGCCTTGCGAGCCAGCATCGAACTCCTAGGCGGGGTCGACCTCAAGCCTATGATGGCGCAGGCCCTCCACATGGGAGACGAAGTGCACAATCGTAACGCCGCTGCCTCCTCGCTTTTCTTGAAGCGCATCATTTCAGCATTGTTGAAGACTCGCATCCCCGCCGCCGACATGGCCGCGGTCGTCGAGTTCATCGCCGGCAACGACCACTTCTTCTTAAATCTGTCCATGGCAGCGTGCAAAGCGATGCTCGACGCAGCTCATGGCGTTCCAGGCAGCAGTATGGTCACAGCCATGGCCCGCAACGGAGTCGAGTTCGGCATCAAAGTCAGCGGCACTGGGAGCAGATGGTTTACGGCACCCGCACCGGTCGTTGATGGACTCTTCTTCCCCGGCTACACAGCGGCAGAGGCAGCGCCTGATCTGGGAGACAGTGCCATCACCGAAACCGCTGGTGTCGGCGGTTTCGCCATGGCTGCGTCTCCGGCTATCGTGAAGTTCGTCGGCGGTACGCCGCAGGACGCAATCGACAACACCATGGCCATGACGCATATCACCGTTGGTCGCAACAATGCCTTCACACTGCCATCGCTGAACTTTGCAGGCTCACCGGCGGGTATCGACGTCCGAAAGGTCGTGGATACCGGTATTCAACCGATCATCAATACAGGGATTGCTCATCGCGAGGCAGGGATCGGTCAAATCGGAGCCGGGATCACCCGCGCCCCTCTCGCCTGCTTCACAGAAGCGGTGTCTGCGTTGGCCAAGATGGTGAGTGCGGCGTGATGCACTCCAAGGAACCCTATGGGAACATCTAATAAACTTGCCGTCGTTGCTGTCGGAGGTAACGCATTGATCCGCGACAAGAATCACGAATCGATTCCGGATCAAAGTCGAGAGGCGGTGATTACGACGCATCACATCGCGGACATGATCGCAGCCGGGTGGAATGTCGTCATCACTCATGGGACCGGTCCTCAGGTCGGCTTCATTCTGCGCCGCTCTGAATTAGCCTTAGAGGAAGTTCCTCCCGTGCCGATGGACTATGCCGATGCCGACCTGCAGGGCGGCATCGGGTACATGTTCCTCAAAGCCCTCTACAACGAATTTCGCAAGCGGAAGATCGATCGGAAGGCGGTGGCCATCATCACGCAGACCATGGTGGACCGAAACGATCCGGCATTTGCCGACCCCTCTAAACCGATCGGATCGCACATGAACGAAGAGACCGCACAGCGACTTGCCCGTCGCCAGGGATGGATCGTCAAAGAAGATTCAGGCCGCGGATGGCGGCGGGTTGTGCCGTCGCCTCAGCCAAAGACCATCATCGAGTTGGCAGCCATCAACCTCTTGGCTCGATCGGGGTTCGTCGTGATTGCCTGCGGAGGTGGTGGGATTCCCGTGGTTCAAGACGAAGAAGGGAACCTGATCGGCGTCGAGGCTGTCATTGACAAGGACTTGGCATCAAGTCTGCTGGCCCGTGGTATCGGGGCTGATTTGTTGCTGGTCTCCACAGGGGTCGAGAAGGTGGCCATCAACTTTACTACGCCTGACCGGCGATGGCTGGATCGCATGACCGTGGCTGAAGCGAAGAAACATTATGCGGACAATCAATTCGACAGAGGCAGCATGGGACCGAAGATTCAGGCGGTGATCGAATTCATAGAAGGGGGTGGACAAACCGGGTTGATCACCAATCCTGAGAATGTCGGTCGCGCCCTGGCCGGCGAAACGGGAACGTTCATCGTGCAGTAATGTAGCAGGCTCAGGAGGCTCAAAAAGGCTGTCCAGCAAGGCCGCAGCGAGCGAAATGGCGAGTCGTACGCTTCGGTACGTTGAGCCTTTGAGCGATGCGAGAACGCAGCTTGCGGACTTTTTCAGCATCCTGGTAAGTCGCCACACACATCTCACCCGGAGGGAGGACCTATGTCCGAATCACGCAAACTGACGAGACGCCAAGTGTTACAGAGAACCGCAGCTGCCGGGGCGTTGAGCCTGTTGGGCAACGCGGAGTGGATCGGCCAAGCCTGGGGCGCATCGGACAAGGTGAAGATGGGCTTCATCTTTGTGGGTCCGCGAGACGACTATGGGTACAATCAGGCACATTTCGAGGGGAAAGCGGCGGTCGCCAAACTTGATTGGGTGAAGGCCTTCGATGAAGAAAAGGTCCCGGAGACCATCGAGGTCCAAAAAACCATGGAGAGCATGGTCAAGCTGGACGCGGCCCAGGTGCTCTTCCCCACGTCGTTCGGGTATTTCGATCCGCACATTCTTAAGGTCGCGCCACAATTTCCCAACATCCAGTTTCTGCATTGCGGCGGGCTGTACCAGGAAGGCAAACACCCCAAGAACGTCGGAAGTTACTTTGGCTTTATCGATGAGTCGCAATATGTCGCCGGCATCGTGGCAGGCGGGATGAGCAAGAGCGGGAAATTGGGGTTTGTCGCGGCCAAGCCGATCCCGCAAGTGTTGCGCAACATCAACAGCTATACACTTGGGGCTCGCACCATCAAACCAAACACGACGGTCAATGTGATCTTTACCGGCGACTGGTCGTTGCCGGTCCGCGAGGCGGAGGCTACCAATAGCTTGGTTGACCAGGGCATCGATGTCATTACTTGCCACGTCGACAGCCCCAAGGTCGTCATCACAACCGCCGAAAAACGAGGCATCTATTGCACCGGGTATCACTGCAACCAATCCAAACTTGCCCCTAAAGGGTATCTCACGGGAGCAGAATGGAATTGGGCCAAGGTCTATATGGATTATGCCGAGATGATTCGAAAAGGGCAGACCGTGCCCCATCTCATCCGTGGCGGTTTGAAGGAAGGAATCGTCAAGGTCTCGGACTATAACCAGGTGGTGACGGAAGCTGTTCGCAAACAAGCTGACGCAGCCAAAAACAAATTCATGAGTGGAGGGATGGTCGTGTACAAGGGCCCGATCAAGGACAATAGCGGTCGCGCCGTCATTGCCGCTGGAAAGGAACATGTCCAGACGGATATCTGGCTGGAAAGCATGGATTGGCTGGTCGAAGGAGTCATCGGTTCAACCAAGTCCTGAGCGTAGCCATGCCACAAACCTTGAACAAGGCACTGGAACCGTTCCTCATCATCGTTGGATCCTTGACGGTTTCGATGGTGTTGTTCGGAATCTTTGTGGCTTCGGCTGGAGCCGATCCGTTCGAGGTCTATCAGACCATGTATCGCGCCGCCTTCGGCACCTCGTTTTCATGGCAGAACACACTGGTGCGAGCCGCGCCGTTGATGCTCACAGCCCTCTGCACGGCACTGCCTGGGTATCTCGGGTTGATTATCATCGGAGGCGAAGGCGCCGTCGTCATAGGTGGCCTCTTCGCAGCCATCGCTGCCCTCACCATACCTTCGGCTCCTCCCATGGTCGTTCTGACTACCATGGCGCTGGTGGGTATGGCGGCAGGAGGCATGTGGCTGGCAATTGGAGGAGCGCTGCGGCACTATCGCGCGGTCAACGAAACCATCAGCAGCCTGTTGCTGAACTACATTGCCATTGCCCTGTTGAACCATCTCGTCACGAGTACCTTCCGTGATCCGGAAAGCCTCAACCATCCCTCGACGCATCATATCGGAGAGGCCAATATGATCGGCGTCATTCCTGGAACAGATCTTCACTGGGGATTGGTGTTCGGCATTGTGGCGTGTGTCATCACATGGTTTCTCATGCATCACACCGTCTTCGGCTTTGCCTCTCAAATCGCCGGAGGCAATGTTCGCGCAGCCCAGGTCGCAGGCTTGCCGGTCGGCCGGCTGATCTTGATCATCTGTTGTGTAGCAGGGGCGGCAGGTGGACTGGCAGGCATGTTGGAAGTAGCGGCCATCCATGGTAGGGCCAATGATACCCTCAATGCCAACTATGGATATGCCGGGATTCTCGTGGCCTTCGTGGCACGGAATAATCCATTGGCCATCATTCCTGTTGCCGTCTTGTTGGGAGGCATTCGCGCTAGCAGCGGGTTA
Source organism: uncultured Nitrospira sp. (assembly GCA_964547625.1). Classification (GTDB taxonomy): domain Bacteria; phylum Nitrospirota; class Nitrospiria; order Nitrospirales; family Nitrospiraceae; genus Nitrospira_D. Next base: position 4,422 of record CAZJOQ010000048.1, on the reverse strand, counting down.
TTGCAGCGCACGCATGAATTACCCGATGCGACCGTGCTCGTCATGCAGGGAATCATTTTCCTCGTCATTCTCTTTAGCGAAACCCTGTACGGTCGTTTTTCGAAGTTGCAGAAACAAGGGGTATCCTGATGGAAGTCGGGTGGTGGGGAGTGCTCATCGCCGTGCTAGGCGGAGCGATTCGAATCGGCACGCCGTTTCTTTTTGTGTCGTTGGGCGAATGTTTGACCGAGAAGAGCGGCCGCATCAATTTGGGCCTGGAAGGCACACTGGTCATGGGTGCCATGACCGGCTACGCCGTCTCGCTGCACAGCGGGTCTCCGTGGCTGGGAGTCTTGTGTGCCGGCCTGGCCGGTATGGTACTTGGGGCCTTACACAGCTGGCTCTGCAGTTTCCAACGAGTCAATGATATCGCGGTCGGGATCGCGATGATGCTGTTCGGCACGGGACTGGCCTTTTTCCTTGGCAAACCTTACATCCAGCCGTCAGCTCCCCGATTGCCCTCCATCGATCTTGGAGCATGGAGCGACGTGCCGCAACTCAAGGCGGCTCTCCAGATCAATGCCTTGTTTCTGCTAGGAATCGTCGTAGCGGTCCTGCTGGGATGGATGTTGAAGAATACCGCGTGGGGGTTAAAGGTCCGGGTCGTCGGCGAAAGCGCTGATGCGGCTCGCGCCCTGGGATTGCCGGTTGATCGTATACGGATTCTCAGTACGGCTCAAGGAGGATTCCTGGCCGGAATCGGTGGGTCCTATCTCTCCCTCTACTACCCGTTCAACTGGAGCGAAGGCCTTTCGAGCGGGCAGGGGTTGATGGCGGTGGCATTGGTGATCTTTGCCCGTTGGCAGCCGGTGGGTTGCCTCTGGGTCTCGCTCTTGTGGGGAGGAGCGGCTGCGTTGGGACCGTCCTTACAATCTGTGGGGATCACAGGCGGATATTATATCTTCAACGCAATCCCCTACATCATGACCTTAGCGGTGATGATCATCACCTGCTCTCCCAGACGGACTCTCGTGGGAGTCCCGCACGAGCTCACAGTGACCCGCTAGGTGGTGATACAGGATGAATCGTGAACACCAAACCCAGAGATCTATGAGAGGTGAGCCATGAGTAGATACGTGGCATCCGACCCCTATCCCTATCCCTATAACGGTGACCTCCGACCGGACAATACGGTTTTCCTCATCATCGACATGCAGACTGATTTTTGCGGCAAGGGCGGCTATGTCGACACGATGGGATATGACATTTCTCTCACCCGTGCCCCGATCGCGCATATCCTCAAAGTGCTGTCGAAAGCCCGAACGATTGGAATGCCTGTCTTCCACACCAGGGAGGGCCACCGGCCGGACTTGGCAGATCTACCGGAAAACAAGCGGTGGCGCAGCCGAAGAATCGGAGCCGGCATCGGAGATCCCGGCCCTTGCGGGAAAATCCTAGTTCGAGGAGAGCCGGGATGGGACATCATCCCCGAACTCACACCTAAAACCGGGGAACCCATCATCGACAAGCCTGGTAAAGGCTCCTTTTGGGCGACCGATTTGGAGATGTTGCTGAGACTTCGCGGCATCCAAAATGTGCTTTTGGCCGGAATCACCACCGATGTCTGTGTCCATACCACCATGCGCGAAGCGAATGATCGGGGGTTCGAATGTCTCTTACTGGAAGACTGTTGCGGCGCAACCGATTTTGGAAATCATCAGGCTGCGATCAAGATGGTCACCATGCAGGGCGGAGTGTTCGGCGCCGTGGCAAAATCGGACGCTCTGTTAGAGGCGCTTTCATGACGGATGGAGTTCCTCCAGATTTGCAAGCGTTGGGGATTACCAAACGCTTCGGGCCGCTCGTGGCCTTGAAGGACGTGAACTTTTACCTCCGATCAGGCCAATTCCATGCCCTGCTCGGTGAAAACGGCGCGGGCAAGAGCACCCTGGTCAAATGCATCATGGGATATTACCACCCCGATGAGGGGAAACTTTTGTTGGATCAACAACCGGTCACGATTCGCAGCCCGCGCGACGCACAGACCTTCGGCATCGGCATGGTGTATCAGCAGTTCACCCTCATCCCCAATATGACGGTCCTCGAGAACCTGGTGATCTCCAAGGCCAAGTTGGACCCCGTCATTAATTGGCAAAAGGAAGAGCATCAGCTGAAACAGTTCCTGGACAAGATGCCGTTCAAGGTGTCGCTCTTCGCTCGCGTCAGTTCGCTCGCCGCGGGCGAAAAACAAAAAGTGGAAATCCTCAAACAACTCGCGCTGCAGAACCGCATCCTCATTCTGGACGAACCCACCTCCGTTTTGACGCCACAAGAAGCGGATGAAGTCTTGGGCCATCTCAGGGCCATGACGCTGGCCCAACAAGTGAGCGTCCTGATTATTACCCACAAGCTTCGCGAAGTGGCGGCCTTTGCGGACGAAGTGACGGTCCTTCGCAAAGGTCAATTCGTGGGTTCCGGAAAAGTCTCTGAGCTGAAGGTCTCGCAGATGGCGGAGATGATGGTGGGATCTGAGGTCACGGCAAAGCCGAAGCAACGGACCGTCCTGTCAAAGAAAGTCCCCAAGCTGGTCCTGGAGGATCTCCGCGTCAAGGATGATATCGGCGTGGAGATCGTGCGGGGACTGCATCTCACCATCCATGAAGGCGAGATTGTCGGAGTGGCCGGAGTATCGGGCAACGGACAGCGTGAACTGGTCGAGGTCCTGGCAGGGCAACGCCAAACCACTGCGGGTACGATCCGTGTGCAAGATCAGCCTTTTCAACCGACTCGCGAGAAGATCAGGCGGCACAAGATGTTCTGTCTGCCGGAAGAACCGCTCCAGAACACGTGCGTGGGACGCATGACAGTGGCGGAGAACCTAGCCTTCCGCAATTTCGACCGTGAACCTCACGCGCTGGGCGGCTGGCTCATCAGCCGCCCAGCGCTACGTCGGAGCGCCTTCGGGCTGATTGAACGTTACAAAATCAAACCGCCCTATCCCGATACACCCATTCAGTCGCTTTCGGGAGGCAACGTGCAGCGCGCCGTCTTGGCGCGCGAACTGTCGGCGGAAGTGGAGATTCTGATCATCGCCAACCCTTGTTTTGGGCTGGACTTTCTGGCCATGGAGGAGATTCGCCTACAGATTGTCGCCGCGCGCAATCGCGGGACGGCCGTGCTTCTGGTCAGCGAGGATCTCGACGAGATCTTGGAGCTGTCCGACCGCACGGTGGTGATGTTCAATGGTCAACTGGTCTACGAAACCACCTCGTCCGGCGCCGACCTGGCGATCATCGGACGGCACATGACAGGACATACGACATGAATACCGTTATCGCGTCTCCTTATCCTTTTCCTTTACCGGCAAAAGACTCGGGTAGTCGCGTGGCCTTAGTCATCATCGACATGCAGCGCGACTTCGTGGAACCGGGCGGCTTCGGCGCGGCGCTCGGGAATACGGTCGAGCATCTGCAGAAAATCGTCCCGACCGTCGCAAAACTCCTCAAGACATTCCGCGAGTTACGGTTGCCGGTAATTCATACGAGGGAGGGCCATCGTCCCGATCTCTCGGATTGTCCACCCGCCAAGAAACGGCGCGGAGATTCCACGCTTCGCATCGGCGATCCCGGTCCGATGGGGCGCATTCTGGTCTCAGGAGAACCGGGAAACGACATCGTCCCCGAGCTGCGTCCCGAGACCGGCGAACTTGTCATCGACAAACCTGGAAAAGGCGCGTTCTACGCGACCGGGTTACATGAGCAATTGACAGCACGCGGTATCACCCATCTGATTTTTACGGGCGTCACCACGGAAGTCTGTGTGCAAACCAGCATGCGAGAGGCCAACGACCGCGGATATGACTGCCTCCTGGTCGAGGACGGAACCGAAAGCTATTTCCCTGAATTCAAACAGGCCACGGTCCACATGATCCAATCGCAGGGCGGGATCGTCGGCTGGGTGACGACGGCTGATCGTCTCATCGCATCTCTTCGGCAGGCATACGCAGGGAGTGCCACGTGAGCCAGGGCGATGTGCTGCTCGCCGTCAACGGGACACTGATGCGGGGGCTCGAGCTCAACCACAACATGGTAGCGGCCAAGGCGACGTTCGTCCGAGAGACGCAGACTGAACCTGCCTATCGTCTTTGGACGATCAACGACGAGCATCCCGCGATGCTGCGTGTCACCGATGGGACCGGCGTCAAAATCGGGGTCGAAGTCTGGTCAGTGCCCGCCGCAGGGCTGGTGGGAATCTTATTGAACGAGCCCCCCGGTCTCTGCATCGGAAAGGTGCGGCTGGAAGACGGAAGCATCGTTCTCGGTGTGTTGGGTGAACCGGCGCTCGTCGAAGGACAGCGGGAGATCAGTGCCTACGGCGGCTGGCGGTCGTACCTCACACAACATCGCCAGTAACGGTCACGTCTCAAATCCGTTTATCATTCAA
>CAZJOQ010000047.1:0-20072 GCA_964547625.1 uncultured Nitrospira sp. | reverse complement strand
GGTTCTACACTAAATGCCAACGGCAAGTGTCCCAAACTCATTGACACGTTCCGAGGGTTGAAAGTAGTCGAGCGTAAAACGGTCGTATAGCAGAACTACTTTCTGCTCATTCTGTCTCATTCGATCTCACTCCTTCTCAATACACAAGCCCGTGATGGTGTCGGCACAAACCCTGTGAAAAAAGAGTCAGTATTGAGAATGCTAAATTTGTTCGAAATCTAATCCTGGCTTCGGCAACCTGGACGCCTCAAGGCAGCCTGAAGGCTTTGTCAATTATCGGAGGCATGCGAAGGTGACTGTTCGAAGTGGGTACAAATTGGGGAGCCAGGTAATCTAAAACTACCCGCCCAGTCTCTGCCCCCCCTTTTCACCGCCATAAATATCTCACCTTCAGGCAGAAGCAGGATGACGAGCTACTCTTCGCGCGCCAACACCGCTCTTCAATACGATCACACAGATATGATCGAGTCGCTCAATGTGCTCGTAGGCTGCCCAAGGGTCCATTGCAACCGCACATACCCCATGATTGGACTGGCCGACGATATCAAATTCAAGCGTCCCATCTTTCCGCACGTTCAAACACTTGGCTGTGATATCAGCCAATTCCCTGGACAATGCCGGGAGAGGAGGAACGGAACGCCCTACTCGCGTGTAACGTGAAATTTCAGGAAATTCGGCACTGATGGCCTGTAAGTCTAGGCCTGCATAAATTGCGGCTACCACATGTGTGGCATGGACATGGACCACAGTTCGTGTCCGTTTTGAATCCCGCTGCAAATTCCAATGCATCCACAGTTCGCCTGACGGCTTTTGCAGCTCGTTGACTTTCGGCACCCGCAGGCCGGTTGCAGGATCGATAATGACCTCCAATCGAACGACATGTTCCGGGTGCACGATCGTCTTCCGTCAACCGGATGGAGTAAATGGTGCAGCGGTGAAACCCATAGCTGGCGATCACCTCGCTCGGCCGTTCGCCTTCACGCACACGTTCCACGGCCATCGTGCGGATGGTCTCTAAGGTCGCGTGATCAAGTGTGCGCCCGTCTCGTTTCATGACGAGATGGAGCATCGCACATTCAAAGACTGTTGTCTATATTCCTGACCTGTGAGTAATGTTGCCGTCCCTCGTTGTAATCCACCCTCTCTCATAACAACGCCTCATCACATCCCCGATAGCCGTCAGCATGATTCCTCCATGGAAATGGTAAGATACTTCCGGTATTGCACAGGGTACCATACTGAATGCGATGATGAACCCTTCCATGCATGAACTTGCTTCCTCCTTTCGGCCACCACTTCCTCTCAAGAATGCCCATCTCATGACCCTCATGCCACGGTACTGGCCACGGAATACGTCGCTACTAGGGTTGCCACAGGAAGAGCGACTGTTCACCGTAGAACCGCATACCCAGCTAAAAGGTTACTGTCATTGGCAAATCGACCGTACATCGTCTCCGACGGCTATTTTGGTTCATGGCCTTGAGGGCTGCAGCGAATCTCGTTACATGCGAGGTATTGCGGCCAAAGCCTATCGGGTCGGCTTCAACATTATTCGCATGAATCAACGTACATGCGGCGGAACCGAACACCTCTCCCCAACTCTTTATAACAGCGGATTGAGCGTGGACTATCGCGCTCTCATCAACGAATTGGTCGACCGTGATGGGCTCGGCCAGATTTGGCTGGTGGGCTATTCAATGGGTGGCAACCTGGTGCTCAAGGCGGCTGGCGAGCTTGGACAGACTCAGGCAGCTCTTGCGGGAGTCGCTGCCGTCTGTCCGAATATCGACCCTGCCGTCTGCGCTCGCGCACTAGAAGAGTCTCGCAATTGGATATACCACCAACACTTTGTAACAAGGTTAAAATCTCGACTTCGACGAAAGGCAGCACTGTTCCCAGGACAATGGGATCTTTCGCGACTCGATCAAATCGTCACGATCAGTGAATTCGACGATCGCTATACCGCCCCAGACGGCGGCTACCGAGACGGAGCCGATTATTATGACCGGGCGGGCGCGCGCCATGTATTGGATACCATCGCAATTCCTACTCTCATCATCACTGCCCAAGACGATCCATTTATCCCTTACTCAATGTTCAGGGAGCCAACGATTCAGCAGCATCCCAAAATTACCGTGGTAGCGCCTCGCTATGGGGGACATTGCGGTTTTTTTCACTTGAGCCGCAATGGTGAAGATTCGTACTGGGCGGAGAACCGAATCCTTGATTTCTTGAGAGGAGTGTTACCGCACAAATAGCTCCCGCGCAGTTTGTGAAAACCGGCTACACACAGGAGTACCACGCCATACGCCATGGTAAATAGAAACGGTGGCCCAGGCAGCACGGGCGGGCCTTGAAACGCATCCGTTGCCGGACCTGTGAATAAGAACCCAGCTCACTGTCCTTCTGGCAGAGAAATAGTATTGCAATGAAGAGGCTTAGCCGATCGCACTCTCGAGGTGGGTTCGTACATCCTCCACATACGTTCTAAACGGGTCCGGCATAGGGAATGGAGCACGACCACGCACTTGAAAGATCGACCAATTGATAACGTAAGGTGGAAACAAACCGTCTGATTGTGCAAGGTGATCTGATTCGCTACGAGACCTGACATTGAGGAGATGTTTCACCAACGCACTGCGACCATAGGCTCGTGTATTCTTTGGGGCTTCCTCCATTGCGATCCGGATCAGAGCGTCCGTCGTCAATCGAGGGACTCGGCCTTCTTCCAATAACCCATAGTACAACCCTTTTGCCTGATTCAGGTTGTGATACTCCAGATCCAAGCTCTTCAGCATCGGATCGTCCCAATTAAGATTCTCCGCCTCTCGGAACGTCTCCAACAACCAAAGCTTGGATGCCCAGTCGACGCGCCCAACAAGTTTCTGATAATCCCCATGTAAGTCATGAAGCACTGATGCCCATTGAGCAAGAACCCAATCGGTTTCCTCATCCTGTCCCTTGCAATGCTTCATGGCGCAGTCAAGGAATCGTTCTTGAATTTCAAGAGCCGACATAGTCTCATGAGACTGCAGCTGAACCGACCAACGGCGTTCTTGATCCTGCGAAATTTCTTGGAGAGTTTCCACAGGCTCGTTGATTTCCAAGCCCTGAGGTGCATGCCCTTCTTCAATGAGCTGCAGCACGAGGCCCGTAGTCCCCAGCTTGAGCGCCGTCGCATATTCGGTCATGTTGGAATCGCCCAGCAGCAGATGAATCCGTCGATATTGATTGGGATCGGCCAACGGTTCATCCCTCGTATTCACAATCGCTCGATTGTGCTGCACCCATTCGAAGAAATCGTTCACGATATAGTCGGCACGCTGGGAGATTTGGAAGGGTAGCTCCGATCCATGCTGGGTGCCGAAAGGCGAACGTGGAACAAGTAACTGATCCATCTGAATCCAGGAATCCTGAGGGGCTGCGGAACCGATACGCCCAGAGCCGGTAAAAATCTGCCTGGTCACAAGAAACGTCACCAGCGGAACCATCCCGCGTCTCGAAAAAGGGAACCGCCGAGACACCAGGTAATTCTCATGTGAGCCGAAGGTCGCATCCGTCTCATGGTCGATGTTGTTCTTGATCAACGACACCTGGTCACAGAACCCAAGAGCTTCGATCGTTCGCTGCAATAAAAGGTCCCCGGCACGATCCGACGCGACCACATCCATGAGGGAATGACATTCCGGCGAAGCATACTCCAAATGCCCCATGTCCAAATAGATTCGTCCGGCGTTGGTGAGAAATCCTCCATTGCCTGGAAGCTCGTCATGCCCGCGATGGTGCAAGTCCAGCACACCGCGCCGTTGGACCTGAAAGAGATGGTCGCGAATCTTATGCGCAAACCACGTCGGGGAATGGTCCGGTCGATCCTCGTGGATCAAAAGTCCGTATTCAGTCTCCAAACCGAAGATACGATTCAACATGCCATTACGAGAGTGATGGACTCAGATTTTTGGGGAGCACTGTGTTCAGTTCATCGATCCCAAGGGTTCGATATTTGGAAGGTCCTTGCACCTGGCGATCGAGCAAAGCGCATTCGACCGTTTTTTCGGCAATACATTGTTGCAGATAGGCATAGAGTGTCTCAGAGTCCGTCGCCTGCTGATCAGGGCCGGTCCTTGCCTCATCATGGCCCTCTCCATCGTCCAGTGCTCGTCGCTGCGCTTGATCACCGACCGCCCATGTACGAATCGCCGCACCTACAGCATCCTCGAGAGACGCAATAGACTGTTCTCGGAGATAGTCAGCCATCTTCTGCTCGACCGCCGACGTCGCAGCAATCACCGCATACTGGGTCTTTTCTTCAAAAGACCCGTCGTAGTTGATCGTCAAGAAACCGTCTTTCCCGGCTTTCTGTCCTAACTCTGCCAGCAAAATCTTTACGATGAAGGGGGCTTTGAACACCTCTTCGAACGCCTGCTTGATCGCCGGCGCCATACCGTACTTCACCAGCCGGCTTCCGGTCACATCAGAGGCGGAACGATTGAACCCTTCGACGTGAGCCATCTCCAACAGATTGAAGCGCAGCTTCTCAAGATCAGCCGGGTGACCCATTCCTCCCAGGGCGAGACGATCATAAATCTCATATAACTTGGGTGTGCCCTTGCTCATCGTCACGAGCAGAATGCCGCGCGCGCACGTGACGCCGACGACAGGGGCCCCCTCCCTAAACTGCTCATCGAGATAGGTCCGGCGATTACCAACCGCTTCGACCCATTTATATGGTTCTTCATACATGGCGGCTGACCTTTGCCTCGAATAAGGGTTTCAATTGCGCGTCCGGCATTGTATGCACGCCGGAAGCGGTGATGAATTTGATCACCGGATAGAGACCAGCTTCTCGGTTGACTCCTCCAGTCGCGCTGTCAAACTCCGCAGCGCACGTCAATAGTCGCAATGCCTGAACGGTAGCCTGCTCTTCAGGTATCACGCTCAACGGCTGTTCGCCCCATGTATTCAAGTAATGTAGGATTCCGCGAATGGTCGGTGAACCGGACCCGGATACCGCATAGTCCACTCCTTCGAACTCCGCGCCGAGAATATCGTAAAAATAGATCTTTGCCGTTTCCTGCTCGAAGTCGTACCCGGCGAAGACCGGAACTACCGCACCCGTACCCGCCAGCGCCGCCGGGACGTTGTCTTTCAGCAATTTCGAGAGGGCCCTGAGTTTCCCCTCAAAGCTAAGCTCCTGAAGCTGTGTCCGTCGATAATACTTGAACGAATGTTCAAGGATACGCGCCATTTCATACGCGGTCGCCGGCACTCCAGCGATCGCCATAACACTATGCCGATCAATTTCCAGTACCTTGTCGGTGCGGTCGTACATCACCATATTACCGGCTGTCGCACGTCGATCCCCGGCGACCAACACCCCCTCGCGGTACTTGAACGCAAGAATCGTCGTAGCCGTTGTCAGTTCCTGCCCTCGCGCAGCCTGGCCAGGCACGCCAAACACATACCCCTGTTCTCTCAACAGTTGATAGAAATCGCTCTGCATACCCATTTGTCGCTCCGCTCCAACGAAGGATAACTGGCAAAGAGAGCTTTCCCTTTCCCCCTCCCTCACGCCAAACCCCTTATCTCAAAAGTCTTATTCACCCGTTCGCTGTCGGTACCGCTCTGCCTGCTTCGGATCAACTTTACGAATTCGTTTCATCAGATTATCCTTATCCGGTGATCCCGTCTCCGGACGACGTGGCCCGCCTCCTTCTTCAGGAGATGGTGACTTCGGCATGGGATCGACCGGCCCTTCGCGTCGTTCAGGCATCGTACTGTGTCTCATACCTGTTTATCCCTTTCATTGTTCCACCCCGTCAATGCATCAGTCGGTGAAGACGCCTGTTGGAAGATCTGCGCACATCGTCGTACGGCATCAGGGGAAAAAAGATCTCCCATATCGAGCGTTCGTGACCGAAGCCCGCCGGTAAACTGAATTTGTTCCCACTGAATAGACTTGATCTGATCCGGAAACCGCTGCACACACAGCCCACGCAGTCCGGCACGCGTATCACGAGGACCGTTCTGGATCGCTTCTTCAATCATGTGGTCGGTAGTGATCCGCCACACTTTCCCTTCCGCTTCAAGCCCAAGATAGAGTCCCTGCTCAGGATTCACATTGTGGTATTCCAGGTCCAAACTGGCTAACCAGGGATCATCCCAACCAATACGCTCTTCGCGCATAAACGTCTCGAGCAACCACTGCTTGGTTACCCAATCCAACTTCCCGACTAGCTGTGCCCGGTCGTGCGTCAGAAGAAGGTGCAAGACCGCTCCCCATTCCTTCAACAGCCAATCCGTTTCCTCATCCAAGCCGGCCAACATCTGCCGTGCCGATTCGTAATAAGATTCCTGCATCTCCAGCGCCGAAAGTCTTTTCCCATTCTGCAACTTCACTGCGATCTTGAGGTCAGGATCTCGCGATAACTGTTTCACGGCAACCACTGGCTGATCCAGTCTGAGATCAGGCGCAGCTCCTCGTTCGAGCAGATCGAGAACAAGGCGTGTCGTCCCAACTTTGAGCGCTGTCGCATACTCGCACATATTGGCATCGCCGATAATGAGATGGAGTCGACGATATTTCTGGCGATCCGCGTGAGGCTCATCTCTGGTGTTGAGAATCGGACGGTTGTGCATCGTATCAACCCCGAGTTCTGCCTCCATAAAGTCAGCGCGCTGCGAGAGCTGATACAGCCCTGGAACATGTCCCGACTCTTGCGCTTCAGTGCCAACCTTCCCAGCGCCGGCGATGACCTGTCGGCTTACCAGAAACGGGACGAGGCCTGTAACAAGAGTTGAAAATGGAACGACCCGCGAGACAAGGTAGTTATCGTGGCACCCGTAGCTATGGCCGTGGAAATCCGTGTTGTTCTTGTAGAGCTTAACGTGGCCTCCTCCTAGCGCCCTATTGCGGCGTTCAGCAGCGCGAAGAACGATGCGCTCCCCAGCCCGATCCTGCGCGACAAGATCCCGGAGAGTCCGACATTCAGGGGAGGAGTATTCGGGATGCGTATGGTCATTGTAGAACCTCGCACCGTTCGGCAATACAAGGTCGCTCTTCATGTCATGGAATGAAAATGGGCGAGCCGCATCCACCTTCGCAAACTCATCTTCTTCCTTATCCTGCTGCAAGCCGGAGACACGGAAGCCACGGGCATCTTCATGTGGGTCTTCTCTGGTGTAATCCCACCGCCGCTCGAATGACGCGACTACATATGCTCGAACCAATTCCATCGATTCGACGACAGGATCAACTTCGTCCACGTCATCGCGTGTGATACCGTACTCAGTTTCGATACCGAAAAGACGCATAATCTTCAGATGACATGCTCACAAGCAACAGGCTGACATATTCGAATCGCCTGCATGTTGTCATGCTTGTTACCGTCAACCATCTCTCAAATAATCTGATTCACGAGACGTTCTCCCGTCTGGCGGCCTCGGCGAAATGAGGAAATGCCGACGACCTGTTCCGGGTGATGATCAAGCAGCTTCAACCATTCCTCAGCTGCATCATCCGGCGGCAACATGTCACCTTCTCGGAATTCCTCCGAGACAGAGTCCAGAAGATCCTTGGCCAACAACCCAGACGGATGGCCTGACTGAATCACTCGGTCGATCGCTTTTTCCTTAGCACGTTGAACGATCGACGCCAAGATGGCTCCACTCATAAGATCGCCCTTATAGAGAACCTTCGATTGACCGTTCCTGAGCCTGATTGATAACACCCGGTTGTCGTCCGTTCTGCGGAAGATGGATTCGAGGACGACTTGGACCAGTACGCTCACAGTCTGTGCCTGATCGGCGCCCTGCTCGGTAGCCACCGCTGGATCCAGCGGCAACTCCGTCGTCAAATACACCTTCAGAATTTCAGCGGCCGAGTCCTTATTCGGTCGATTCACTTTGATCTTGCGGTCGATGCGGCCGGGTCGCAGCACGGCAGGGTCGATCAAGTCGGGGCGATTGGAGGCGAGAATAATAACCACATCGCGCAACGACTCGATGCCGTCCATTTCGCTGCAAAACATCGGCACGAGGGTGTTGGAGATATTGAAGGACCGCATGGCACGTCGCGTCCCGAGAATCGACTCGGCTTCGTCGATAAAGATGAAGGGCAGAGCGCCGCCCTGGCGCCTTGCACGAGCCTGCCGGAAAAGATCACGGACGATCCGCTCGGATTCCCCAAGCCACATATTCAAGATCTCCGGGCCTTTTACATGGAGGAATGCTCCGCTCGTCACCGGTAGCCGTTTGTCCGTATCGGTCGTGCGCCTGGGCTTGGCTTCGCTGACCAATTTAGCCAGGCTACCAGCTGCTGCTTGCCCAATGAGTGTTTTCCCACATCCTGGAGGTCCGTAAAGAAGAAAGCCTTTGGGTTGCGAAAACTTGAACCGCTCGAACGTCTCCGCGTGGAGTAGTGGATATTCGATCGCCTTTCGAATCGCAGCAATTGCCTCGTGCTGCCCGCCGATCTGATCCCATGTCACCTTAGGCGTTTCATCGAGCATATGCCTACTGGCATTGCGATCTATAAGTTTCTCAATCGCAATGCGCTGACTGGGATCGATACGAATGTCATCTCCGGCCTTGAGGTCCACACCGATCAAGTCGGCCGATCGCTGCAAGACCAACGATTGTCGGCCCATTTCCTGTTCAAACCGTAACCGCCCGTCGGGCATGGCCTCAGCCAGTTTCAAGATGGGCCCGTTTCGATCGTACCCTAGTGTCTTAATTACCGCGTAGGCTTCATTGACCAGAATCTGTGTTCCAATCTTGAGATCTGTGTCTGGCACGCGAGGATCCACGTTGGCGTAATATTCAGCCCCACCAACGACGATACGGGCGAGTCCTTCGCCTGGCACATCGACCAAGATACCGATACGATTCGCCGGGGCCGTGAGCTTGGCGACCACCTCGCTGACTTTTTGGAATTCTAGTTCACGCTGCTGAGAGGTGGCCTCAGATAGCATGACGGCATGACGCACCTTGTACAGCAACTTCTGGCGAGGGTCGCCCTCGGGAAAGGAGACCAGACATTGTTCGATCAGTGCAAGTGGATCGATGTCGGTTTTCAGCGATGGTGCATCGCCTCGATCGTTGGGCACATTCTGACCGGGAGATCTGTGATCGCTCATGGGTTCTCCTCAAGAAGACTAACCTGGACGATCCTACCATACGCTCGTCTTGAATTGCCGTCGTGCTAATTGACGGCCTGAAGGATGACCGACACTTTCTCACGCCGTTTTCCACGTAGTATCTCCACGCTCACGTGATCGCCGACTTTGTGCTGGTCCATCAGATCCATCAGATCATCAACCGTGGTCACCGGCTTGCCAGCAACCGAGACGATGATGTCGCCGAGCTGGATCCGGCCAGTCGCAGTTTCACGGACGCCTTTCAGGCCGACACGATCAGCCGGTCCACCGCGTGTCACCTTGCCGATGATCAAACCTTTGATTCCCCACCGCTTCGCCATCGAATCCGGAACAAGAGAGACGCCCAACCCGGGACGAATGAGTTGTCCATGCTTGATGAGTTCCGGAACGATACGATTCACGGTATCGACGGGGACGGCGAATCCAATTCCTGCATAGGCTCCGCTTGGACTCACGATTTGGGTATTCACGCCGATCAGCCGTCCGGCACTGTCTAGCAAGGGACCGCCCGAGTTTCCAGGATTGATTGCCGCATCGGTTTGTATCACCCCTTCAATCGTGCGGTTGGACATTGACTTGATTGTTCTCCCCAGGGCACTCACGACTCCGGTCGTGAGCGTATGATCAAGCCCGAATGGGTTTCCAATCGCGAGCACCTTTTGTCCTACGCGCAAGTCATGGGAAGAACCGATAGCCAACGGCTCCAGTTGACTGTCCGGCGCCTGAATTTGCAGCACTGCCAAATCATGATCAGGATCGGCTCCAACCACCTTGGCTTGGTACTCAGTACGATCAGCCAGTGTCACCTTGATTGAATTGGCTCCATAAATGACGTGAAAGTTCGTGACAATATGGCCTTGCTTGTTCCAGATGAAGCCTGATCCCGATCCTTGTGGAACCTCCATCATGTCGAGTGACCAAAAATCACGCTGTATGGCCGTATTCGCAATGAACACGACGGATTTTGTCGCTCGCTCGAAGACAGTGGTGGTCGCCCGTTCGTCAGGCCCTAATTCCGCTGGTGCTGGGGTCACTGGACGGGGTTTGCCTTCTGGTCCGTCATACACGGCGCCAAGGGGCTTGCCCCATTCGCCTGATGTCACAGCCGGCGCGACCATCGTTGCGCTGAAAAGTAGGAGAAGAGGGAGGGATGGTACGCGTCTATTCACCGAGGACCTGTACAATAAGTTCCCGCGTTCTTGAGCGGGTATCGAAATCGACCAGGACGATTTGTTGCCAAGTTCCCAAAAGAAGTGCGCTGCCGGCAAAAGGAATGGTGATAGAAGGCCCTTGAAGTTGCCCTCGGAGATGGCTGTGACCGTTGTCTTCACCAGGGTTGACGATGTTGTGCTGCAACTGAGGATCAGATGGGATGACTCGATCCCAGAACGTTTTCGTGTCGGCGCGAATCCCCGGTTCATCTTCGATAAGCATGATCGAAGCAGTCGTATGTTTGACAAACACCGTCACAATTCCGTCTTGAAGGCTCGACGCCGCAACAGCCTCGACCACGGATTGTGTAATGTTTTCAATGTCCGTTCCACCGGTCATGCGGATGGTCAAGGGAACGGTTCGGACGGCCATTAGACGGTTCCGTCCATGAAGCGACGAAGATAGCGGCGGTCGCTTCGCGTCAGCGGCTCTCCTCGAGCTTCCATCAGAATGGTATCGAACGCACCTTCAGCCGACAACAACCGGACGGCGGTCAACACTTCGCTGCTGAGAATTCCCTCTTGTTCCAGCTTCGCGAGATAAGCAAAGGCCTCCGGTAAGCTTTCTTTTTTCCGGGCATAGTAGTCCTCACCCCGTCGCCGATTGCTATACGCTTCAAACTGCTCACACGCGACGAGGATTTCCGCCAGTTGTCTGACCCAGGTTTTCGCCTTGGCCAGCCGTTCCGGGTAATAGTAATACAACATCACCTGCTGCATCCAAGGCTCCCATTCAACCCCGAGCCTCTTCAGAGTAGGCTTCACAGCCCGTAATCGCCTGGCAAGACGGCGGGCATAGCCAAGGCGCATTTCAATCTGTTCGACAGCCCAGGTATCCATCGGCACGCCGGATGCTTCAAGATCCCGTCGGTACAGGGAGACGAAGGCTTCGGTCTCCCGTCCATAGGTGGTCCGTGGGTGGACGGCTCGCCATTCACGAGGCCTGGTTGGAATACCCCGTTGCTTGGCCCACGACCAAATGGTTCCGAAGAGTCGCCGATCGAGTCCGGCACGGCCAAGATCGTGCAGGAGACAAGCAACGTGATAGCGCTGTACTCGATCGCGAGGATGCCCTAAGCGGTGCGCGACGGCCACACACATCCTCGCTGTTCGTAGAGCATGTGGACGATCATAGCCACGGATTGTTTGTTTTGGGTGGTGCGGATGGGGATAGTCATAAAGCTTCATGAGTTGGTTGATGAGCAAACGCGAGATGCTCAAGGACGTCACCTGAGAACAATCTGACATGACCATCGAGAAAGATCCTGAGTGGCCCGATGCAATCAGCGGGAGAATATCGTCGGTCGAAATGGAGTGTCAAGGAACCTTCTCGCGATTTGTCGCTGAATCCGGCGAACTTTGCTATGCTCATCCGGTATCGTTACCATGAGGCAAGGGGTTCATGCAGTCTTGGCTAAGATCGTGCCAGATGATCACTGCTGCTACGATCTTCGTCAATTCAACGATCACGTTCGCCGGATCCCTTGACCAGCTCGCCGATTTGACGGGAAAGTTCCAGCTGACCGTCACATTGAAGGGCCGTGACAACTTCACTAGCGAGTATCGCTATGATGTGAGCGTGAGGAACCTCTCGCCGGATACCATTGCCGCTGATTCCTTGGTGATCGTACTCGACAGGATTACAAACCTAGCCGGCGAAGACCGAGAAGGCCTCACGGGCGAATCCTTCCTAAAGCGGTTCGAAATTCTGGACCAGGAGGGTCACACTGAAGATGGCAAGCCCTTCTTCCATATCCCGACCGGGAGTTTACCGGATCTCCTCCCGCAGGCCGTGAGTCCCCCGGCGACCATCCGGATCAGAAATCGAGACTATGTGGCAGTGTTCACTCCTTTCTTCAAGGTGCTTGGACAGAAACGACCTCCTCCAGAAGCAAAGCGGACCGATTCCTCCGCTACAACCACGTCCCCAGCTAAGACAGCGCCGCCAGCCGTAAATCAGAAAACGCTCGATACGCTTATTCAGTTGCTCATCAAGAAAGGAGTCTTGACGGAAGAAGAATGGAAGAAGGCGAATAAGCCATGAGCGACCCGACCTGCAAAGCCTGCCTGGGAACCTGGCCAAGACAAGACCATTTCATCGCAGATCTTGAACTGTCCAAAGTCTATCTCCATGATGACCAATTCTTCCCAGGATGGACGGTTGTCGTCTTTCAGCGTCACGCCACGGAGTTATTCCATCTGACCCCGACCGAACGTTCTCGGCTGATTGAGGAAGTGAACCACGTGGCCAAAACCTTAGCTGAGATCTACCAAGCCAGGAAGATCAACTACGAACTCTTGGGCAATCAGCTCCCTCATATCCATTGGCACGTGATTCCACGCCTTGGAAACGACCCCGCCCCGTTGGAACCGGTCTGGCGCGTGCCGCACGATCCCGTCCTTCTCGCAGGGGCAGTGCTTCGAGACACCATCAACCGCATCGCCCAGCCTCTTCAGAAAACAGGCTAGTGGAGGGCCACACGACAACTCTGCGTGGTGATCCCGAACTATCAGATGAGAAAGTATCCGACCACTTTAATGCATTCCATAGGTGACGGTGGTGATGTGATTGAGAGGGACCGCCATCGTTGCGGGCGGTGCAAGGTCAAGCAACAACCCCCCCATGCACAGTTCACAATCTGCCCTCCGGCTTGCGCGCCATTCGAGCCAAGAGGTGGTAAGAGCTGTTTGGCTTGACCAGAGGCGTAAGACGGTTCTATGATCGATCATGTAACCGTAGGGAGGTCACGATGGCTATCACCACGATATCGTCCAAGTTTCAGGTCGTCATCCCGAAGGAGGTTCGAGACAAACTTCATTTGATACCCAGACAACGCTTGCTGGTCCTTGAAAAGGGAGGCGTGATTACGCTCGTTCCGGAAGTACCCCTCAAATCGTTGAAAGGTGCTCTCAGGGGCATGACGACGACGGAGGTGAGAGAGAAGCCGGACCGCGAATGAAGATCCTGCTGGATTCCAGTGGATGGATCGAATTCTTCACCGATGGCCCCAGGGCCAACCGCTATGCCGACTATCTGACTCCACGGCACCATCTCATCACGCCCACAATCGTGCTGTACGAAGTCTATAAGAAGATCAAACGAGAACGCGGCGAGGAAACGGCGTTGCGGTTTGCCGGAAGTCTCCATGCCACCCACGTGATTCCCTTGACGGAGTCGATCGCCTTACTTGCTGCCGATCTCAGTCTCCAGCATGGGCTCGCGATGGCTGATGCAATTGTGTATGCCACGGGACGAGATCAGGAGGCAGAGGTGATCACAGGTGATGCGGATCTCGAAGGCTTGCCTGGAGTGGTGCACATCAAGTAATTGATCATCGCAACCTCTGCTGAACCAGGGATCGCTTAGACAGGCGTGCCGTGCACATGGCTGACATGTGACGCGTCACGCTGACACTCCTGATGCGGTGTCGGATGACGCAGTAGATGCTGGAGCGATAGGCGCGTGAATGGATCGTCGTTTCGGCACTATGCACGATTCACAATCCGCCCCCTAATTGAGGTTTGGCACTGTGCGTTTTTGGTGCAAGCGCGCAGGCCTCAAGGCCTGTAATCCGGGGAAACCACCCGCGGGATTATTTAAGTCAAGAGTCATACCTGACACTGAATTTCTTGTGTAAGACCGGCCCTATTGATGCCGGTGAGCTGATTTCTCGCATTCCACGTGTAAGTCGTAGTGACTCCAGCCTCGGTGCTGGTTGCCAGGTTGCCATTCAAATCATAGGTCTCAGTGGTGATGCCAAACGCCTGTTGCCGTTGTAGGTTGCCGTGGTCAGAGCAGGTGGCAGGTTCGTGCTAGCAAACGTGCCACCCGTCTTGAGACGACAATGTCCCTCTCCCTTAAATTCAAGATCAACAATCGCCCCTAATCCTCTTCATGAGGTTAGATCTCTCTCGGCTTTTTGCTCTTATTCGACTATCCGGTTATCTCGGCACGATGCCAAGATGAACAAACAGATCTCCAAGTCCCAGAATAACTCCAACTAAGCCGATCATCAGTACGATGCCCCCCAAAAAGTACCAATAGATTCGTAAGCCTTTGGCCCCAATAAGTTTCTTGAGAATAAAATCCGTCACCGTGGCCAGATTGCCATTGTTGTCGTAGGTATAGGTCTCGGTGCTGGGTAACGTATCTTTCCGGGAGGAGTGCCGATCCATGCTGCTGTAGATGTTCAATTGTTCTCTGGCCCTCATTCCCTACGAGGCATGCCCCGCTTCTACCAGACACCCAGTGAGGCGGTCAAGAAACGACCCCGTTTTCTTCTTTCAACCCCAACTTCGACGAACGCTATCGTTTTTATTCCATTTATTGCTGTTATTTTGGCTCAACTCTTCGTACGGTTTACGTGCGTTATTGTCCGCACTAGCAGCCACACACCACAAGCAAAGAGAACCACAGAAACTACCAAATAACTCCATGCCTTTATAGCTAGTGAATCGGGTTGCGGCACATGATCATGAAGCGGTGTGAGCAATGCAATAGCTAGGGCTTGGTTGGCCGCATAGCTGGCTACTAGAAACAATACTATTAGAGCCAACAGACGCCAAATTACGAGCTTTGTTAGAGCTGTCATTGTGGCGTAATCTGCGGACCAGTACGACAGCTATTAACCGTCCCGTATGCAAATGACTGACAGTTATTGAAGGGAAGAAGAAAGTTGCCAAGAGACTTGCCAATCGTCAGTTTATTATTGACGCATTGCTCATCGACGTTCTTTTGCGGTGTACATCGCACAGGCTTATCATCGGTGTGATCAATAATCTGTACCGATGTCCCAGGAGCGTCCGACCGCCCACCCGGCAGAATGTTCGGATCCGCTCCCATGCCAGCTGAGGTGGTGTTAGTCGTGATCCAGCAGTGATCGACTAGACCCCCTGCATACTGCGCTGGTCTACAACAGATCCGTACTTCCAAGCCTCTCGGGTCTGTAAACCGCGTGGGCTGATTCAGCGTGTAGACGTATTTATTGACGCCTCCCGCAAATCCGATCGGATCCTCACTCACAAACCGCTGCAATCGCGGTTGATAATAGCGGGCGCGATAGTAATACAGCCCTGTGCCATCATCCTCCCGCCCGGTGTACTTATAGCTGCTGGTGCTCGCTGCGCCTGTCTGCGTCGTCAAGCCAAATGGCTCATAGGTATATTGGGTCTGAAGCGTGCCGGTCCCATCTCCTAATGCCACGGTTGAGCCTAATGCATCAGGCAGCAAAGACCTGGCCACACCACCTTCAGTTCGCGTGAAGAATTCATCGATGCCGAGGCCGGTGAGGAGATTCGCGGTGACTGTGGCGCCGTTCTTTTCTTGCACCGGATTCAGCCCATCGTAGAGAAAGTTTGTTGTGGTGCCATTGATCGTCTGGCCTGTTCTTCTGCCGAAGCTGTCGTACGTAAAGCTGGCAGTGAGGCTGGGCCCACTAATACTGGTCAGTTGATTGCGATCATTCCACGTGTACATGGTCGTGCCACCGGCATCGGTCGTCGTGGCGAGATTCCCATTCAAGTCATACGTCTCAGTTGTGGCGCCGAAGGCCGTCTGCTGGTTGTTGGCGTTATAGCTGGCGCTGGCTAGAGCCGGAGATACGTTGGTGCGGGCGAACGTGCCCCCCGTCTTGAGTCTATTTCCTGCCCCGTCGTAGGCATAGGTCAAGCTCCCCAAGGTCGTGGTCCCTTTCTTATACGTCACGGTCGTCAGTTCACTTGCCGCGTTATACGCATAGGTCACACTATTCGTGTTCAGCAGCGTGAGCGATGTTCGTCTGTCCGCATCATCGTAGCCACTCGTCAATTTGCGCTTTTTTAATGGGTCTTATTTGAATCTGAGAAAGGGGAGGGTAAGAATGTCTCCCAAAATCTTTCGAAAGAGAGGGGGCTGATATCTTTTGAATGCCTCCTCGATGGGCCGGATACTCTTCCTACATTCATCAGGCTTGTCGGGGCCAATCATATATCTGCTATTGTCCCCGTAAGGCTCCCATACCACATAATCGTGGCCATCATATTTAAAGCGCACATGAATCTCTCTCGGGATTCCACCGAAACCAAATTTCTGTACATCAGTGATACCTGGGAGTCCTTTCAGGAGAGAAACTATTGTTCCAGGCCCCACATAGACGTTATCGATTTCAAACGCGATCGGTTGGTCATCTTCACCCTTCTGACTGAGCGGGTAGGTTTTCATTGTACGTTAACGCATTATTGAGGAGGACATCCGCAGCCAGTTCCCACGTATGCGCCCCCAATCGCACTACCAGCACCAAGCGCATTGACGTAGGGGTTTGTTCTGCCAGCTCCTGCTCGCAATTCGTCATCGTTCTTGTATTTTGCCAAATTTGGAGGCCTCAGGTTTGGTCCTCCACCAAACTGCACTCGTAGTTGAGATCGATAACTGCTTGCTGCCGCGCCTGAAGGAGCTATGAGGGAATATCCTTTTGCCAAACCAGCATAGGTCAGTCTTGTTACTCCACCGACAAATGATAGCCATCCTCCAGATTGGTAGGCCGCTGAACATTTGTTGACTTGAGGATCTGTTCCCATCCAGACACGAATCCAATAGGTTCCGCTAAGCGTCAAAGGATCGGCAAAGCCTGCGGCAAGATTACCTGCATCCTGGAGGCTAAACAAACCTTCTGGATCGATTTCATTCGTTGGGCTATTGGCGACGTAGCCATACAGATTCATATCGCCACCCGAGAACTCAATCGGATCTTCCGCAATAAATCGTTGCAGCCTCGGTTCATAGTACCGTGCGCGGTAGTAGTAAAGCCCCGTACCATCGTCCTCGCGTCCGGTGTACTTGTAACTGCTGGTACTGGCTGCACCAGTCTGCGTGGTGAATCCAAACGGTTCGTAGGTGTACTGGGTCTGAAGCGTGCCGGTCCCATCTCCTAATGCCACGGTTGAGCCTAATGCATCAGGCAGCAAAGACCTGGCCACACCACCTTCAGTTCGCGTGAAGAATTCATCGATGCCGAGGCCGGTGAGGAGATTCGCGGTGACTGTGGCGCCGTTCTTTTCTTGCACCGGATTCAGCCCATCGTAGAGAAAGTTTGTTGTGGTGCCATTGATCGTCTGGCCTGTTCTTCTGCCGAAGCTGTCGTACGTAAAGCTGGCGGTGAGGCCGGTCCGGCTGATCGCCGTCAGCTGGTTCCTGGCATTCCACGTATACGTCGTCGTGACACCGGTATCAGTGCTCGTAGCCAAGTTCCCATTCAGGTCACAGGTCTCGGTGGTGGTGCCAAAGGCGGTCTGCTGATTATTCGCATTGTAGGTGGTAGTAGTCAAAGCGGGTGGGATGTTGGATCGCACAAAGGTCCCGCCGGTCTTGAGGCGATTCCCTGCGGCATCATACGTGTAGGGCATGATCCCCGAAGGATGGTGGATTACCCTTTCTTGTCCTGATCCTTCCAGTTACGGTAGGCCTCTTTGTGCATGCGGAGTTCATCGTGCAAATCCTCGTTTGCAGGCTCAATGGCGATGGCTTGTTCAATCAGGGCGATCGCTTTCTCAAATTCGTGCCGCCCTTTATAGCTGTCGGCAAGACCCGCTAATGCCAAAATACTCTTGGGATTCGTTTCAAGAATCGAATTGTATAACGCTTGCGCACTCTCATACTCTTGACGTTTCAAGAGAATCATACCCAGTAGCAGTCGGTTGTGTTCGGTTGGCTGCTTGGCAATAGCCTGCTGAAGACTCGCTTGGGCGGCTTCCCAATGTTGATTCTGAGCATAGATAAAGGCTTGGTTAAAAAAGAAAGTCGCTTCATGCGGAAATCGGGCGATGCCCTGCGAGAGGACACGAAAGGCCGCATCGATATTCCCTATTGCCTTTGCTGAATAAAACATGGCCAAGGTGTTATAGGCTGGCACATAGGTAGGATCGGCCTGAATTGCCTGTTCAAAATGCCTCCCGAAGCCGCTCTGGTCGCCTTCACTGAGCGCGAGGTATCCAAGATAGCAATGCCCTATGGCATACGACGGGTTCACGCGGACCGCTTGTTCAAAGAGGCGCCGTGCCTCCTTCGCGCGTGAAGCATCAAATAATATGACCCCCAGAGCTGTCTGGAGATTGAGATCTTTGGGGGCTTGTTGAGCCTGTCGCTCAAGGTTGTCTAGCGCACCTTTTGATGACCCCCATAGGCGCAACTGTGGCCTGGCTGAATCCTCCGTGGTCTGGCGTTGCAGATAGGCGTTTGTGTAATTGATCGCCTGCTCTGCTGTCCCATCAAAATCAAACCGGCCTTGTGGTTCAAAGAGCACAATCACCCCTGACCTGGTGGCAGGCACGGGCGATAGTAGCCAGACGACAAGCAGTGCGATAAGGGCTGGGTAAGTCTTCCCTGCAACCATATCAGTTCCTTCAGAACGGAATATTTATTTGAAAGTGAAAGCCATTAAAATTCACACTTGGAGGCCATGGCTTTACAGAAGTATCAATGCTTCCATTAAAAATGACTATCCCCGGAGGACCACCGCAATCAATCCTCTTCAATTCGTTCAGGTCCTGAATCATTTGATTAAGGGCTGCATTAGGATCTGGGCTAGGTGGAACAGGAAATGGGTTTTTTGCGGGAAATGGACCTTGCGCGGGTTTATTAGGGTTGGGCCTTTGCGGAATATTTGGGCCAATTTGTAACTCGACTAATCCATATGGATCGATGTAGATCGTTGGCGCATTTCTGACGTACCCGTACAGATTGGTTTGCCGTCCTCTGAGCCCGATCGGATCCTCGCTAATAAATCTCTGCAATCTCGACTGATAGTATCGTGCCCGATAATAGTAGAGCGCGTGCGCCGGCCGTGCGTTTGGCACACACCTGCCTGCATCCCCTGGTGAATCCTGGACAAAACGTTCGGTGCTCCAGTCGCTCGTGCGAGCAACGAAGGCGCGAGACCCTGACGCGAGTTCTGGACAAGCGACGAACATGGCGGGGTGAGTGGAGGAGTACGTGCGTGATGAGGAGCGCATCGAGACGGTATTCTAGCAGCAACGAGGAACTTTACAAGCATTCAGGATTCGGAAGCAGCGAAGAGAGAAGAAGAGAAGAATAAGAAGGAGAAGGGAGAGCGGACTGTCGCGCGCGAGCGGCGGCGAGAGCCGGGCTCTCCATCGCGGCGGTCGCCCGCCACGCGGTGCGTGGAGCGAGGCTTCCGATAAGGGCCTTATCGGGCCCGCCACGGCCCGGCCTCGGCGCACGCCCTCTCGGGTTTACAGAACAGGGGTGTTCTGTACTCAGCCTCCGGCAACTCGCGCGCGGCGAAGAGTCTGATCTGATGCGCGTCACGCGGCATGCACCGGGCGGCATCCCGCGCACCGCGCGGACAAGGCGACGACGTGGGCTTCCGTCGTGAGGGCGCCCCCTGTGAGGGGGCAGAAGGGACGCGCTCTTCATGCACCGGCCGTGACCCGGATGGCGGCCCAGGGCCGTGGGCCGCGCCACCCGCCCCCACAGAGGCTCCGCGCGTCTGATTCATGCGTGGAGAAGGATGGGGGGCCCTCTTTGGGATTCCATGGATGGTGGGGGCGCCTCGGCGGGGAGAGTCCAGAGAGGGCCACCAAGGCGGGGGCGGGGCGGCACGGTCCGGTGCTCCCCGCGCGCGTGGGTGGGCGGGGGTGATCTCATTAATGGCCCGCGGGGCACCGCGCACAGAGAGCGGAACGCGGCCCACGCGTGGAGCCCGAGCACGGT
>CAZJOQ010000046.1:0-20158 GCA_964547625.1 uncultured Nitrospira sp. | reverse complement strand
CCTCGCCCACCGGTCCGAACTCGACCGGTGGGTATGCCCTCCTCCTCACCGCTAGAGCAGTTTTGATTTAAGTGCATACATTCTGTAGACTGCCTTCCCTGATACTCTGAGGAGGAGACGGGATGGAGGCCTATTCACAGGATCTACGGGACCGGGTGTTGCGCGCATTGGAACGTGGGGAGCGTCCGACAGCCATTGCAAACCGCTTTGAAGTCAGCCGAGTCTGGGTGTATCAGGTGCGGAATCGGCTTACGCAGACGGGACAGCGGAGCAGTCTCCCAATTGGAGGCCATCGGCAGTCCCGAGTGGCAGGAATGGAGTCGCCCTTGCGGGCTTGGCTGAAAGAGACAGGCGATTTGACACTCGCGGAGCTGTGCACGCGGCTGGCGGCACACGGAATCGCGATCAAGGTGCCCGCGTTGTGGCATTAACTCGATAAATGGAAGCTCACGTTTAAAAAAACCCTACACGCCAGCGAGCAAGATCCCACCGACGTGCAAGCCGCACGGCGTGAGTGGCAGGCAGCCCAACCGGCGCTGGACATCACGAAGCTGGTCTTTCTGGATGAAACGGGGGCGTCGACGAACATGGCCCGACGTTATGGACGCGCCCCACGCGGCGAACGCTGCGTCGCCTCCGTGCCTCACGGCCATTGGCACACCACCACCTTCGTCGCCGGGCTACGGCATGATGACATCACGGCCCCGATGGTGGCCGACGGGGCCATGACCGGCGCCCTATTCCTCAAGTATGTCCAGGAGTTTTTGTGTCCGACGCTTCACCCTGGCGATCTCGTTATCGCTGACAACTTGCGCAGTCACAATGTGGCAGGCGTCAAAGAGGCTGTGGAAGCGGTCGGGGCACACATCCGCTATCTCCCGCCCTACTCCCCCGATCTGAATCCCATCGAAACACTGTTTGCCAAACTCAAAGCCCTGCTCCGCAAGGCCGCCCCGCGCACCGTCGACGCACTCTGGACTGACATCGGGAGGCTGCTTGACTGCTTCACCCCAGACGAATGCACGCGCGACTTCGCGTCTTCAGGCTATGTAAAGACATAAACCAAAAACGCTCTAGTCTAGTCAAACCCCTTTAGAGATCTCAAGGCTGGCCTCCCCTGAAACACTATCCACTTCAGGCTCTTCTCCCTCAATGTGCCCAACAGCACCCACCCTTGCACGAAATCCCAAATCCGTTGGGTGAAACGATGCTTGCATGTATACTCATCACACTAGTGATCATACGTACTCATACTTCTTACACCATGTGATCTGCATGACGACATGATGTCCTGCGTGGCACACCCATGACAGCTTCCAAAACCCCTCCGTTGGCTACACTTCAATTCGACGTGTGGTCGCTTCAGAAATTGACACACTTCATGCAGGACATGGCACACCCCACTAACCTACCCGTCGTCGCGGAGCGGATTCTTGCGGAACTCTTGGACATATCCCAGAGCTCTCATGGGGCTATGTACCTATTTGACCATGACCATGAAAGATATCGCCATGTGCGCTCCCATGGACAACTCGACACTATTTCTGTACTCCCTGTTGTTCCCCTCTCTGATCCACTTGTCCAGAAACTCATCCAATGCCACCAGATTCTGGCCCCTGACAATCTCGCCTCCGATTCCCCCATGATTTCCATGGAAGCCGCCACACCCACTCTGCTCGGCACTTTTCCTGTAAATCTCGCTATTCCACTCACGACCCAGGGACGCATGATTGCTTTTGTTGTCATCCAATCACAAATAGAAGCTGGCCTCAATAGGGAACTCCTGCTTGCCATGGCCCAGAGTGCCGCTAATGCACTGGATTCTCTAATACTTTATGAGAATCTTCGTCAATCTCACACGCTAATGCGTCGCACTGATCGTTTGCGCTCGCTGGAAATCATCGCCAGCGGTTTTGTACACGAGATCAGAAACCCTCTCACTTCAATCAAGACCTTCATCCAACTGGCTCCCGAACGGAAAGACGATAGCCAGTTTATTGGTAAGTTCAGCCAAATTGTCCTCGATGACGTCTATCGAATCGAGCGTTTAACTGAAGAACTTCTCGACTATGCTCGTTATATGGAACCTCAATTGACCGATGAGGACCTGAATGAAATCGTCTCGTCATGCGTCTATTTCATTCAAGTACAGGCGGACAGGCGAGGGATCAAGATAGAAAAAGAGTTGGCGTCTGAGCTTCCCCGTGGCATGTTAGATCGGCAACAGATCAAACAGGTCATTGTCAATCTGCTTTTGAATGCCATGGATGCTATAGGAGAGAGTTTCGGGACGATCCGTGTGCGAACCCATCGACTTCAGAAACCGAATGGGCAGGAGTGGGTGCATATTGAAATCGAGGATACCGGGCGTGGAATCCCATCAGAGCACCTTGCCCACATCTTCGACCCGTTCTTTACGACCAAGCAGTCGAGCGCCTTCAGGGAAGGAACCGATCTTGGCCTGACCGTTGTACGCCAGATCGTTCAGGAACACAGGGGAGACATTCAGATTCAGAGTACGGAAGGGCTGGGCATGACAGTTCGCATCCAGCTTCCTTCTCATCACTCATAAGAATGTCAGGAGCCATTGTGGAGAATGTGATCGCAAAAAAGCGAGTCCTGTTGATCGACGATGAGGCACGGGTTCGAACCTCGCTTAAAATGGTTCTGGAACCGCTCTATGACATTCTCCAAGCCGGTGATGGGCTTGAGGGGCTCGACGTCTTTCGAAAGGAAGAACCGGATCTGGTTCTTCTCGACGTCATTCTTCCAGGAACCGACGGCCTCGCCGTGCTTCAAGCGCTCCGCATGGAAGGGAAAGTCACCCCGGTTATCATGCTGACTGGCACCAAATCGGTGAAGACGGCCGTGGATGCCATGAAACTGGGCGCATCTGACTACCTTGCAAAACCTTTTGATGTCGACGAGCTTCGAATCGTCATTGATCGCACCTTGAATTCTTCCGAACTTGAGCGAGAAGTCAAGCAGCTCCGGGCGCAGGTCGTCCAGCGATACGCCTTCCATAATCTGATTGGAAAAAGTCAGGGCATGCAGGAGATCTACTCAAAAATCGAGCAGGTGGCTGATAGTCGAACCACCGTGCTCATTACCGGAGAAAGCGGCACAGGGAAAGAACTGGTTGCCAAGGCGCTGCATTATAACAGCGCACGGCGAGATCGTCCTTTTATTGCCCTGAACTGTGCGGCGCTCCCCGAAACCTTGATCGAAAGTGAATTGTTTGGCCATGAAAAGGGCTCTTTTACGGACGCCACTGCGCGACGTGTCGGACAGTTTGAATTGGCACACACCGGAACGTTGTTCCTCGACGAGATCGGCGATTTGAGCGCAATCACGCAGGCAAAACTTCTCCGCGTCATCCAAGAGCGAGAATTTACAAGAATCGGTGGTGTGCAGTCGATCAAAGTCGATGTTCGCATTGTCGCGGCAACCAATAAGAATCTTGACGAATTGGTTCGCAAGGGGCAATTTCGAGAAGATCTTTACTATCGTATCAACGTGATCGCGCTCTTTCTTCCTCCTCTTCGAGAACGGAGTGAAGATATTCCCCTGCTTGCCAAACACTTTCTTGAAAAACGGTTGGATGAGGAACGACGCTCCCGCATCGAATTCGGGAAGGAGGCATTGGAACTTTTAACTCGATACTCCTGGCCGGGGAATGTTCGCGAGCTGGAAAACTTCGTCGAGCAAGCGTTTATCTGGTCCCAACATGCCGCGGAAATCACTCCTGAACACTTGCCTGCGACGATCAAGAGCGACTCTCGATCAACATCCCTTCGAGATGATACCCTCGCAGGGCGTATGTCTCTTGAAAAAGCCGTGATGGAGTTCGAACGAGAAATTATTCTTGATGCCCTCAAACGAACCAATTACGTCCAGACTCATGCCGCGAATCTACTTGGTATCAGCCGGCGGATGCTGAAATATCGCATGGACACACTGGGTATTGGTCGCCCGGATAGCTTTCTCCCTTCAGAACCAGGACCTTTAGTGCAAGAATGACACACTTGCGCACAGGGATGTCACATTTATACACATATTGTCCTCACGGCCATGTTGATAAAATAGGTATCCTAACATTTATTGACATATATATAGTGGCTGTAATTTATATGACTACAATATATAGATACAGCTAGTAAGTACATGAAAAGGAACGATAATTGCTTATATTTTTAGTGTTTTTGAGCCGTCTATCATTTACATATGCCCTCTGTACAGACAGTCACACAACCTACTGTACTAGTAATTGATGATGAAGCTGGCCCCCGTGATGCATTGAAGGTTATTCTTCGTCCATTTTTCAACATTCGCTCTGCAGAAAGTGCCCAGTCTGCGCTGGACGTTCTTAGCAACGAACCCATCGACATCATTACACTCGATCAGAGACTTCCAGATCGCCACGGCTTGGACCTTCTCCACGATATCAAACATGATCATCCGGATGTGGAGGTTGTGATTGTCACAGGATATGGCAGTTTAAAATCTGCCATGGAAAGTATTCGACAGGGGGCCACAGGGTATTTATTGAAACCATTCAATGTGAACGAGCTTATCACCCTGACTCAGCAGACCATGGATAAAAAGCGCCGGCTTGATTTTCTTCGCCGGAGCCTTCGAGCTTTACCTGAACTATGGGGATTGGGGGAAGCAAACGCACGCTCGTGGGACACTCTCAAATCAGGATATTTTACTCTCTACCTCAATGCCCGAGGCAATTCCGTTTTGCCGGAGGACGACATGTCTCTGGTCCCTCTCTTATCGGATATGTTGGAAGCCACAGACCGTCACCTACTGAATCACTCGAGCCGAGTCAGTTTCTACGCTACATTGATGGCCACTCGGCTGGATCTTACCCTCGCTCAACAGAAATCACTGGCTATGGGAGCTTTCCTTCATGATATAGGGAAAACGAGTTTCCCGGCGTATAGGTTTTCGCAGGACCAGATCCTCCTGTCAGGCGAACCAGTCGTCTGTCGAGAACATTGCGAGAGAGGTGCTCGGGCATCGACCACCCTAGGGCTGCCAAAGGAGGTACATGACATCATTGCATACCATCATGAGCGATGGAACGGGCAAGGCTATCCTCATGGAGTTTCGGGTCCTGATATTCCGGTGTTAGCTCGCATTGTCGGTATCGCCCAAGCTTTTGACCACCTGACTGCGGATGCCCCTGGGCGGTCTTGTTTTTCCACAGAAACCGCAATCCAACAGATCGCTCTCAACTCTGGTACACATTTCGACCCGCACCTACTCGAGGTATTCCTCAAGGTCGTGCAAGATTCAGCCGCGTCTCTACCCACGACGGCCGTTGTTCCCGCCGCGTGATCTATTCGTGTGCGCCCGCAATTAACTCCGCCGCTGTCGCCCTGGTCTTTGGGGTCACTCGCTCTCCACCAAGCATTCGGGCAATCTCCCACTCGCGATTGCTCCCGCTTAGCGAGCGCACCGTCGTCACAGTGCGTCCCTTTGCTTCTGACTTTTCGACGCAGAAGTGATGGTGCGCTTGAGAAGCGACTTGCGGGAGATGAGTAATACAGAGCACTTGATGATACTGCCCCAACGCCCGTAGGCGTTTTCCAATCGTAGCTGCAACGGCGCCACCAACACCGGTATCAATCTCATCAAAAATGACAACGGGCACATGATCAGCATTGGCGACAACGG
The DNA here is from genome assembly GCA_964547625.1 of uncultured Nitrospira sp. Lineage (GTDB taxonomy): Bacteria > Nitrospirota > Nitrospiria > Nitrospirales > Nitrospiraceae > Nitrospira_D. The sequence goes on along the minus strand of CAZJOQ010000046.1, from coordinate 14,473 downwards.
ATTTGAGTGCGAGCATTAAGCGAGAAATTTCTCCACCGGATGCCACCCGCGACATCGGTTTCAATGGTTCGCCGGCATTGGCAGCCAAAAGAAACTCGACACGATCAATCCCGTCTGGACCATAGACGTCGCTCTGCTCATTTGGCACGACTTGAACCATAAACCGCACCGATCCCATCTTCAGTGCATTCAATTCCTTGCTGGCCATCTTCGTCAACCGCTTGGCGGCCTCTTTCCGCTGGTGAGAGAGTCGCCGTCCTAACTCAGACACTTGTTGTTGCTGTTCCTGAATGAGACGGTCATAGTCTGCGAGTTGGGCTTCGACTTGAGAAAGCCGTTCCTGCTCCTCCATTACCCTAATGTAGGTCGTCAAGACTGCGTCGATAGTCCCTCCGTATTTCTTCTTCATCTTTTGAAGGACGGCGAAACGATCCTCCACAGTGCTTAACCGTCCAGGATCAGCATCGACACGTTCCGCATAGCTACGAAGAGAGTCGGCAACTTCCCTCAAGAGAACCTTCGCCTCGGATGCGAGGCGGGTCGTTACTTCCATTGCTGGGTCAATCTGAGCCAGCTCACCCAATAGACGCTCTGCGACCACAAGGTTTGTCAACACACCGTGGCCGTCATCGTGAATTCGCTCCTGCACTTCGGACACCAGTTCAGCCAAGCGGCCCGCGGACCCCAAGCGTTGTCGCTCCGCCAGCAGCGCCTCTTCTTCGCCGATGCGACAACCAGCTTCCTCTAACTCCTGTCGCTGAAATTTCAAGAGCTCTTCTCGCTGCGCGCGGTGCTGCATGGTTGTCTCGACTTCTGCACGCGCTTGACGTAAGCCAACCCACTCTTGATGAATAACTCGGTATTGGTCGCGCAACTCATGCATTTGCCCAAACGCATCCAGCACCTCAAGCTGAGCCACGCTGGACAGAAGAGATTGCTGGTCGTGCTGACCATGAATATCGATCAGGGTACCAGCAAACTCCTCCAGTACATGGACCGGGGTCAGTATCCCATTCAAATAGACTCTATTTCTTCCCGATCGAGCAATGATCCGTCGGATGACGAGATGGGAGTCCTCAGGACCAAGAATCTCCTGGGCTTTCAACTTATCAAGGATAGGATGTGAAAGCGGTATTTCGAACGATGCTTCGAGGTGGGCTTCGTCTTCGCCGAACCGAATTTGCTCACTTGAGGCTCGGCCACCCACCAGGAGAGCGACGGCATCGATCAGCAGAGACTTACCGGCCCCGGTCTCTCCGGTCAACACGGTAAACCCTGAGTCGAGAGTCAAACTCAGGCCCTCGATAACGGCAAAATTGGTGATTCGCAGCTCAGTGAGCATGGCTGCGACAAGTCGTGCTAGGCAGTCCCCGCATGTTGAGCCAGCAGTGAGTCGATCATTTCTTTGAATTGACGTTTCGGCCTCGCACCCACCAGCTTCTCAATCGGTTGGCCATTCTTAAAAAACAGAATAGTTGGGATACTCATCACCTGATAACGGCCTGCCACTTCGGGATTCTCATCAGTGTTGAGCTTGCGAACTTTAAGCTTTCCGGCATACTCCGTCGCCAATTCATCAACGATTGGAGCAACCATTTGACATGGTCCACACCACACGGCCCAAAAATCGACCATGACGAGTTCGGAGGCTTTCATGACTTCCGCATCCCAAGTCGAGTCTTCAACTTTCAAGGCATCACCACCCACGTGTTCCCCTCCTTCACTGTTGAGATCACACTCACGTTTATAGCATTACCATCGTACCCTACCGCTGATTTTAGTGTCAATTACGGATCATCGCCGACCAGGATTTCCTACCGAGCCCTCCTCTGCTTCCGAAGCTTGAGGAGGAAGACCATAGGGTCCTCCTGGTGCGGCCCAGGGGAGACCACGCTCGCCCCACAGTAAGGGACTCAACAACGTTCGCATGACGGCAGTGCCCGCGCTGTCAGTCCAACCGATCCCTGTGAGACTGAGCATGGCGCTGTACTGCTCTCGATCGGGAAACTTCACATAGTAGAATCCGATAGACCAACACTTGCATGGATTCTGATAAAGCGCAACCGCATCCAATTCAGGACTTCGACCGTTTTTCACGTCGTAATAGGCCTTGGCCCCGAAGGTCCAACCCCATGGCGTTCGGAACGCGCCGCCCATCGTGACAAACTGAATCTCTTTCGTCGGAGCAAAGACCTCATTGAAGGAGATCGGATTCCAAATATCTCCTCTCCGCACTCGATTGCCTTCTCTCGTGTACCGTTGGCCGACTTCAACGTACCAGTTGGTTCCCTCCTGAAACCGAAGGTCCGTGTTGATCTGACTGACTCCGGGCTGATATGGATCGAAGAAGGCATCGACAGTCAGATACCGATTGATGGGCGGTCGCAACGCCCACGCCTGCGCGGCTCTCCCAAATATGGGGGCATCCAACTGGGAAATTCCAACTTGTGGAGGAAGATTGTTCCCGATCACGGCCCGCATCCAGATATCAGAAAACTTTCTTCCTTGTATGGCCACTGTGGACGGCTGGAGTGGCTGGGTCAATGACCCCAGAAAGGGAAGCGCCCCAGGCGTAAAATCTCTCGCCCTCGCTTGCACCTCACCCACGCGATAGCTTTGAGCCACCGTCAAATCAAGCCAATTGAACGCCGTGATTTTATCCTGCTCAAGTACGCGGCTGCGCAGCATGTAGGTCATTAGGTTTTTCTTCGGCAGATCATCAACCTGGTCGATGAGAGCCAACTTAGATTGATTCGTCGGCGGCACATACTCATACATGACCGAAGGTTCCATGGTGTGGAGAACATTTCCACCATCAGCGAGCGCAAAGCGCCGTGTCAATTTGGACATCGCTTCCACACCCACCCAAAAGGTCTCTCGATGCTGCCCCTCTTCTGACTGCGCGCCTCTTGTGTAGTAGACTTCTCGAAATTTTGCTTGAGGCCGGATCCCGATCATGTGCCCAAGATGAATGACGTCCGTCTCAATACCCGGCACCACATTAATCCGATTGAGAGTAAACCCTTGATCTCGATAAAAATTGACGTGATTCCCCTCCATCCCAAACAGGATGGGCGACTTAAACAACGACGTATACGGGAGCTCATAGCCGGCTTCCGGCAGACGTTGGAATGTATCCTTACCCCCTGCTTGTAACGGTTGCAGATAGAGGCCCAAGAGATACAGATTGCCATAGGGTAATCGTTGCGAGGCTATCAAATTTGATTCGGTACTTGGTAGCGCTCGCAGAACACCAGAATTGCTCAACTGCTGAAAAAAGTTGGGGTCCGTGACTAAGTTCGCTTTGGTCCTGAGCAAGAGCGTATCCGTGAAAAATTGCGTGTGGCTTCCCGCGAGCGTAGCCCGAGTCTGTTCGGCATCCGCACCGGTTTCAGCCAGCCCGGAGACATTGGGAAGCTGTGTCTGTTGCAAAAAGCTCAGATCCCATTTCCCACGGGATCGTCGGTCCAAGACGTACCGATATTGGAAATCCGACCCATACCCTAAATCACTGTAGTACTTCGGTGAGACCGTCAGGTCTTGGCTCGGATTGATAGCCCAAAAAAAACTTCCTTGCATGTGAAACCCAAAACGATTGTCATAGGTGACCGTCGGAATCAGAAATCCGGTCTGTCGTTTGGTGAGTGGATAGGAAAACGTTGGTAACGGAACCGTCGGCACATCGAACAGACAGAACCAAGCCCCTTTCAATGCTAAGGTGTCTCCAACTCCAATATCGAGGTCTTTAAATCGGAATCGCCATGCTGGCACCTCTCCCCCTTGCGCATCACAGTTCGTAAAACTACCTTCCTTCACCCGATAATGGTATTCGGAAAATCTTTGCAGCAGTCGCCCGGAGACCAACGTGTTCGTGGACGGAAGGTAGAGTTCCCCATGCGTGGCAATACCAGCTTCAGTATTCACGTTGATTTGCATCCGTTCCGCAGTCACATCGGCCTGTGGGTCCGTTAAATGGACGTGGCCGACAGCCGTCAAAATCCCAGGAATCACCTGGATGGTGACATGGTCGGCAGTCAATTTGAGCGTGCCTTGCCGGATCACGACGGATCCAGTGGCGTCATAGACTTCTTGATCTTGGCGATAATCGAGACGCTCTGCCGTGACATCGAGAGGATTGGACCCGGAAGAAGAAGCGCCCAGTCCAGGTCGATTGTCTGCGGCTAACGCAGGGAACGGTGAGAGCGCGAGGAGAACAACGAGAAGACACCACCGGAAGATCCACGCGAGAGGATCCGCCATGTTAACCACGAATCGGTGATAGGCCACAGCCACGTACGGCCGCTTTGACCTCCCCTACGAGCATGAGCGATCCGGCAATGCAGATGAGATCATCTGGAGTGCACCTGCCTTTGGCCAGCGTCAACGCATCCATAGGCAAAACGGCTTCCCACACCGGACCTGGCCATGTATCCAGTGCGAGACGAAGTTCGTCGACCGTCGCAGACCGAGCAAGCGCAGTCTGAGTCAAGACGATCTCCGAGACGAGTGGTAGCAGCGGTGCCATGAACTCCCGGTGATCTTTATCCCGCATCATGCCCCACACGAGAATAATTCGAGAGGTGGGGCGAGAGGAGGCATATTCTTGAAAATACCGTGAAAGCACCTTCGCGGCAGGAGGATTGTGCGCACCATCAAGTAGGACTTTCGGATTTTCTTCAATTGATTCCAGGCGACCTTCCCATGACACCGTCCGCAAACCATCACGCGCAGCCAGCGCACTCGTATGGATTCCGACACGATCGGCAGCTTCAAGAAGCGCCAGTGCACAGGCGGCGTTGTCCCACTGGTGGCGCCCTGTGAGACCGCACAGCAGATCATCAACCACTTGGCTTGCTCCTCGATACAGAAATCGTTCTGAGCCTTGCGCCTCGATATGAAAATCTTGACCGAGCTGCCAAAGTGGTGCCGACAACTCGATTGCGATTCGGCGCAGCACCGCACCCGCTTGGGGCCCCATTGGTCCAATCACGATCGGCACATGGGGCTTGATGATCCCCCCCTTTTCAAAGGCGATGGCCTCCTCGGTCTTCCCCAAATGCTCCTGGTGATCCAACCCAATCGTCGTAATCGCACAGGCGAGTGGTTGTGGCACAACGTTGGTCGCGTCAAACCGTCCACCCAACCCGACCTCTATCACGGCGACATCGACGTTCGATTCCGCAAAATGGAGAAATGCAATGGTCGTCGTCATTTCAAAAAATGTCGGCTTGAGATCATGGCCGAGGGTGGTTCGAACGCGCGAGACCAGCTTCGCGACTTGCTCCTCCGTGATCATGCATCCATTCACGCGAATGCGCTCTCGGAACTCGACGAGATGAGGTGATGTGTACAGCCCGACACGTTTGCCAGATTGCTGGAGCATAGCCGCAGCCATAGCCGCAGTCGATCCCTTGCCATTGGTGCCACCAATATGCAGCACGCGGAGTGCGCGTTGAGGATTGCCGACCTGCTCCAAGAGGAGGCAGATCGTCTCCAAACCCAGCTTGATGCCGTGCTGTTGAAGTCCGTAGAGATACTCAATGGTGAGGGAATAGCTCATGCACAAGCCGGTAGGACGCAGAGGGCTAAAAGTGATTCACGAGGGTGCCGACCGTCTCCTTGAGACGCTTCCGCTCAACGATCATGTCGATCATGCCGTGTTCGAGAAGAAACTCGGCTCGCTGGAACTGGTCCGGCAATTGTTGCTTGATCGTTTGTTCGATCACGCGAGGCCCGGCAAATCCTATGAGTGCCTTCGGTTCGGCGATAATGACATCACCCAACATGGCCACACTCGCCGTCACGCCGCCGAATGTTGGATCGGAGAGGATCGAAATAAACGGTAGTTTGGCTTCACCAAGTTTCGCGACCGCCGAAGAAGTCTTGGCCATCTGCATCAGCGAAAGGATGCCTTCCTGCATACGGGCACCCCCGGAAGCGGTCACCAAGATGACCGGTAATTTCAGTTCTAACGCCCGATCGATCGCACGACAGATTTTTTCACCGACCACCGACCCCATACTCCCGCCCATAAAGCTGAAGTCGAAAACACAGAGCACCACACGACGTCCATTGACCAGGCCTTCACCGATCACGAGCGCATCTTTACGGCCTGTTTTTTCTTGGTGGGCTTTCAGTCGTTCTCGATAGGACTTGGTGTCATGAAAGGTCAAGGGATCCTGCGCTTCCAACTGAGCATCCCACTCTTTGAACGTGCCAAGATCAATCAGTAATCCAATCCGCTCTGTGACCGAGATAGGAAAGTGATAGTCGCATTTCGGACATACTTTGTTGTTTCGATCAACTTCTTTCCGATAGACGATTTCGCGACAGTGGTTACACTTAAGCCACATCCCTTCACTGCCTTTAGAGCGCGGCGGTGGAGTGGCTGCAATCGGTTTGTCTTTCTTAAACCATGCCATCGTAGGCTCTCTTAATCAGAGGTCTTCGCATCACACGCTGATGAGCGATGCCAACTCTAAGGGGACGTGAGTCCCTCCACGTCTTCTCTTCCTTTTCAACGAATCGGCCGGAGGACGCTCGTCTCACTATACCCCCGCGAACAAGGTCAACTTGACCAACATCCACACACCCACCAAGACACTCGCAAAACTAGAGACGCCTTGCACGGCGATAAAGAGCCGCTGACTGATTGAGCGAGAATACATAACCGGGACACTGATTGTGAGCCCGATCAGCATCATCCCGACGATCGAGCCGACACCGAAAATGAGGATCGATAACAGCCCGGCCCCGACCTCCTTCGTCGATGCCAGAATCACCAGCATCAGTGCCGCTGAGCCAGCGAGGCCGTGCACCATACCGATACACAGGGGGCGGATCGACTGGACCATCCAATGCCGATGTCGGTGATCTTCCTGTCGCTGGTGGCTGTGAAAGTGAACATGCGGGGTGCCATCGTGATGGTGATGGCTATGCACATGCCATCGCTCACAGTACAACTTTGCGGCTAACGTCCCGCCAAGGACGAGCAACAGAACTGCCACCCCGGACTCAGCAATAAACTCAAATTCATCAGGAATCCGAATCCCCCAGGCCAGCACCATCGACCCGACGAGCAACAAGGTCAGGGTATGACCAATCCCCCACCAGAGACCGACCGCACCCGATGCAAGAAATGATGGTCGTTCGGCAAGCACGGTCGAAACGGCTGCGAGGTGATCACTGTCCAAGGCATGCCGAAGTCCGAGAAGAAAACCGACTCCAAGGAGGGTTAATAATTCAGTCTCCGGCGCCATGTTCTAGGAAACCCAACCCATTGATGATCCGGTCTCAAATGATCGATCGCAATGGAACCAGTGAGGATGGAGGCCCATTGTAGCAGATATGCGGAACAGAATCTCATCCCCCACGGGCATGCATTTCCAAGTGAGGATCTTCCCGAAGCCGATCAATGTCGATGAGCCCTCCTGATCGAAGTCCGACCCGCTCAAGCGCTTTGCGTTCCTCAGCCCCATGATTGTGACGAGCGGTCCACACCGACCGAATCAGCTCCCGCATCTCCATTGCGCTTGCACCCAGACGGAGCGGCTTACACAAGTCCACTCCCGACATTGCGTACAGGCACAAATACCAGACGCCATCGGCTGTCACACGACTACGATCACAATGCCCACAGAACGGCGCGGTCGTCGAGGGAATAATCCCAAAGATTGTCCCATCCGGCAAGCAAAATCGTTGCGCTGGGGCAGTTCCTCGTTCCGGAACAGGAATGATCTGTCCATACTGTTGGCCTAAGAGATCGAGGATCATCTCTTGGGACAGCACCTTCTCCAGACTCCACTCGTTTGCGCCTCCGACATCCATGTATTCGATAAAACGAACCTCAGCCTGATAGTGTTTCGCGAACTCGACGAGTGGACCAAGTTCATCCTCGTTGAACCCACGAATGGCGACTGTATCGAGTTTCAGATTGTCAAAGCCGGTCTTCCCCACAGACTCAATCCCCTCAAGGACGCGTGAGAATTCGTCGCGGCCGGTGAGTTGACGAAACCGCTCAGGTCTGAGCGTATCGAGACTGACCGTCACACGGTCAAGTCCAGCCTCGTAGAGTTCCTGTGCGTGATCGGCCAGGAGAACCCCGTTCGTGGTCAACGCCACTTCGGTAATTCGCCGATCCTGTCGCAGGAGCCGTACGAGCCGCGCAAGATCTTGCCGCAACAGCGGCTCACCGCCGGTCAGTCTGACCTTCTCCACACCCAGCTCGGCGAAATATCCGGCCAGCGTCGCCATTTCTTCAAAACTCAGGATGTCCGCTCGTGGAAGCCAGACGTACTCGGGTTCCGGCATGCAGTAGCTGCAGCGAAGATTACAGCGATCCGTGACCGACAGGCGCAGACTGCCGAGCGGCCGACCGAACGTATCGACGATGGTGTCGACAGGATCGTTATGTAGAGAGCTTTCCTTCATGTCATTCCAGAGGATGGTGAAAATGGCGCCTTGACGGACACCAGTTTGATCATCCTCATTAGGGGTGTTCTTCCACCCATACTTCCCCTTCCGGGGTATGTTCCAATTTCCAGATCGGCGTGATCTGCTTGAGCTCATCGATCGCCCATTTGCAAGCACGAAACGCATCCACGCGATGCTCGGCCGCGGCGATGATCAGCACGATGTTTTCTCCGATCGTGATGTCTCCATATCGGTGAACAATGAGCAGCTCCAAGATATCGAAGTCTTTCAAAGCCCGCTCTCGAATCTCCAACAGCGTCTTCTGCGCCATCCCTTCGTAATGCTCGAAGGTGATGCTGTCCACATCGCGACCTCGAGATCGATCACGGGCAATCCCCAAAAATGTGGCAATTCCACCGATCCGTTTGGATCGACTCCGTACCCGATCCAATTCCTGATCGATGGAGAAATTATCTCGCTGGACACGGACAAACTGAGCATCAGCCTGATCAGATGCGCCTCCGGCAAACGGCGGGAGCAAGGCGATTTCGTCGCTCTCCTTGATGACCGTGTCTTCGTGCGCAATTTCCTGATTCACCGAGACCAGTACCTTTTTCTCCTGAATCAATTCACCAATCTCGGGATAGTCGATCTCAATCGCACCGACTAAATCCTTGATCTGTTGACCATTGGCCAAATCTAACGACAGAGAACCCTGGTTCCCCGCCATCACCCTCGTCATGCCAAACAACTTAACCGTCAGCATCGTCTGTGATCCTCACGACTTTCTGATATAGGTGCCGGACTTCCCACCCGACTTGGTGAGAAGGCAGACCTCGCTGAGGCTCATCTCTCGATCGACCGCCTTGCACATGTCATAAATCGTCAGCGCCGCCACAGACGCAGCCGTCATCGCTTCCATTTCGACTCCCGTCGGCCCAGTCGTCTTTGCCGTAGCCGTAATGGTGATCGAAGAGCGACCCTGAGAGTCCGGCTGAGGTTCTTCCTTGAATGCAATATCAACACTGGTGAGCAGAATCGGATGACACATCGGGATGAGGTCCGGTGTCTTCTTGGCCCCCATCACACCGGCTACTTGGGCTACCGATAACACATCGCCCTTCGCAATCTTGCCGCGTTGAATCTTTTCAAGCGTTTCAGAAAGCAAAAAGACCTTAGCTTGAGCCGTGGCTAGTCGTTCAGTCGAATCCTTAGCGCTGATGTCGACCATCCGAGCCCGTCCCGACTCATTGAAGTGGGTGAATTCAGCCATTTTGTCCGTCGAATCAGTATGTTGTGGCCAGCTGTTAGCGGGATTATAGGTGCCGCTGGAAACGAAGGTCAAGGAAGGGCGTGGCGCCATGTAATTAAGGACCCGGATCGCAGATGGGTGGAAAATTCCACCTGAGTTTCAGTACACTCTGCGTTGATTACAACCGCCTTGCTGGACTGAAGAACTGTCCCTGAACGTGTTATCTACTTCTTATAGGGAATGTCATGGGAATCTTGAGCAGACTTTTCAACATGCCATCATTCAATGGCGCCACCAACGCCCTCTTGGTTGAATTGATCCTACCCGAGCTCACGGAAGCACAACGCGCTCAGCTGAAGGGCCGGGCCATTGACCTATTGAAAGCCCATCGATCTTCAGATGGGCCACCGGAGGCCGTCCTGCTGGAACTGAACCAAATGCCTCGGATCTTCCAATTAAACGTGTTGGCTCTCGCAATGAAAGACCTTGGCCACCCCCTTCCGCTGAAGAAAGAAAGAATTCAGAAGATCACGGATCCCTTCGATCCAAGCCACGCGGACGAGTACGCCTTGCGAGCAGTCGCACGACGCCTAAAATGGCACTATGGTGTCGAGGTCTGGATCGCAGAAGAGCCGATCAGTTTCGATTCATGGTAGCCGAAGGATCGGCTTGACAGACCTCTGAGGCACGGTTATTCTTCCTCCGCGCTTTAATTTGGTCTGGAGGCATAAGAGACACGATGCGTAATCCTGCTTTACGAACACTGTTCTTCTTGCTACTACTCGTTCCCGTTTTGCTGCTGATACCTCACGCTCAAGCGGCTGACTTCAAGATGGCAGTGGTAGACCCGCAGTCCGTGCTGGAAAAATCAAAAGCCGGTAAGCGAGCGCTCGACGGATTAAAAGAATACGTCTCAATCAGGCAGAAGCTGCTCGCCAAGGATGAAGAAGATCTTCGGAATCAAGAAAAGCACTTGAAAGAACAAGCGCCCAAGTGGAGCGACGCGGAAAAGAAAGAGAAAGAAACCCAGTTCAGGGCAAAGGTTCAGGACTTCCAAAAGCGCGCGCAGGACTTCAACCAAGAACTCCAAAAGAAACAAAAGGAGTTGGTCGACGAGTACATGAAAAAAATCTCCGTGGCGACACAAACTGTCGCCGAAAAAGGAGGCGTGGCGCTTGTCGTCGATAAGGGCAGTGAGCAGACGGTGAAGATTGTCATCTACAATAAGGATACGATCGACTTAACCGACCAAGTCATCAAGGAGTTTGATCGCACGAATAAGTAACGCTCGTGAGGACATTCACGCTACTCCACTGGGTACCCAGCCTCCCGCCACGCACGAATTCCTCCATCCATCGAGAGCACATTCCCATACCCCATCTGTTGCAGCACATCAGCCGCCAGCGCCGATCGATACCCTCCGCCGCAATAGAGCACGACTGAGTCCTGCTTATCGGGAACTACCGACTCGATATCCCGCTCAATTATCCCCTTCCCAAGATGGCAAGCGCCTCGAGCATGGTCCTTGGCGAATTCATGATCTTCCCGAATATCGATGAAATGGAACCGCTCGCCCCGGTCGAGACGAGCCTTCACCTCCGCCACGCTACACTCCCGGATGCGCCGTTTGGCCTGTTCGACAAGTTGCAAGAACCCTGGATTATACTTCATGGCTCCTCTCTCTTCAAAAGAGTGATCCCTGTTCCACGCCCGGACGACGAAATGTCTGTGGAGCCGCGACCGTAACATCCTCAGTAAATCCTGCCCGCCGTCTCGCCAGAGCAAATAACTGCTCGATCAACTCCCAAGAAGGTCCTTGTCCCGCCTGCCGCTTGAAGAATCGACTCTCCGTCAACGCCCCACCCCTCACCTCACTCAATCGGTTCGTAATCTTCCTGATCCGTTCCGGAAAGGCCTCCTGCATCCGCTCCAAAAACACCGATTCCACACTGCCCGCCAGTCTCAACAAACTATACGTCGCAGCAGAGGCCCCACAGTGACGCGCACGTTCCAATAGTTCGGCAATGGCATCGTCATTCAGACCAGGAATGATCGGCGCGAGTGAAATACCCGTTGGAATTCCAGCGTCGGAGAGCGCCTTCATGGCAGAGAACCGTTTCGTAATCGACGGAGCCTGGGGCTCTACCTTCCTGGCCATCTCGTCTGACGCAAAGGGAATACTGAAGTAGACCAGCACCCAAGCCTCACGATGCAATCGTATGAGCACATCAAGATCGCGGAGAACCAGCGCGCCTTTCGTAATAATTCCCACAGGATTGCGATAGTCCGCACAGATTTCCAAACAGGCACGGGTCAACCCGTACTCTGCCTCAATCGGCTGGTAACAGTCGGTGTTACCTGAGAAGACGATCAGCTCTCCAGACCACGAAGGCTTCTCAAACTGCTGCCGAAGTAATCGTGGGGCATCTTCCTTCACGACGATTTTGCTCTCGAAATCAGTGCCGGCGCCGAATCCCCAGTACTCATGCGTCGGGCGCGCATAACAGTACGCACAGGCATGAAAGCAGCCTCGATAGGGATTGACGCTCCATCGAAACGGTAAATCCGGGCTATCGTTACGGCTCAGGATCTCCCGTGTCTCGTCTGTATACACCATCAATTTCGGCGACGCAGGCGGTTCCAGAAGTTCTCGATGTCTGGATTCGAATGGATTCGGAGGATTGGCTATTTGGCGCATGCCACACATCCTCTCCTTCACACCGGTTCGATGTCAATTCGCATACTGGAATGGTCGGTTCACGTCGCCTGGACTGGCCACTTCATTGACTCTCCAGAAATCCGATGCTAGATTCCAACCGCTTTTTGAGGAGCAGTCTGTGTACGACCTGAAGCATCTTCGCGAAAACCTCGACGACATCCGCACCGCTCTTGGACGACGTGGGAACGATGTTTCGTGGGATGCTCTTCGCGCATTGAGCGAAGAGCGACGTACGCTCACCATGCAAGTCGAACAGCTTAGACAGGACCTCAACAAGGGCTCTGAAGAAGTCGCTCGGCTACGTCGGGCTAAAGAGCCGGCCGATGAGGCGATGGCGGCCATGAAGGGCTTGAGAGATCGCATTAAGGACTTCGAGGGGAACTTACGAAAAGTTGAGGAGACGCTCAGTGACGTCGCCCTCCGTATCCCCAATCTCCCCCATGCTTCGGTCCCCGTTGGAAACGACGCAGCTGAGAACGTCGAAGTCCGACGGTGGGGCCCTCTCCCCACTTTTTCGACTCCACCGAAACCTCATTGGGAAATCGGAGAGGGTCTTGGCATCTTAGACTTTGATCGAGCGGCAAAGATTGCCGGGGCCCGGTTTTCTGTCATGACGGGAGCCGGCGCAAGGCTGGAACGCGCACTGATCAATTTCATGCTCGATACACACACCACCCAGCACGGGTATCGAGAAGTGATTCCTCCTCTCATGGTCAATCGTGCATCGATGACCGGGACGGGCCAGCTGCCCAAGTTTGAAGACGATCTCTTTCGGCTCAAAGACGAAGATTACTTCTTGATCCCAACTGCGGAAGTGCCGGTGACCAATCTACATCGTGAAGAGATCCTGTCCAGAGACAGCTTACCTCTTCGGTATACCGCCTATACACCGTGCTTCAGGCGAGAGGCAGGATCGTACGGAAAGGACACACGAGGCCTCATCCGGCTGCATCAGTTCAACAAAGTCGAACTGGTTTCCTTTACGACGCCTGATCGATCGTACGAAGAACTGGAGCGGTTGACAGGTCATGCGGAGTCGATTTTACAGAGCTTGAACCTTCCCTATCGCGTGATCACACTCTGCACTGGCGATATGGGGTTCTCTGCCGCCAAAACCTACGATATCGAAGTATGGCTCCCGTCCCAGCAACAATACCGAGAGATCTCGTCTTGCAGTAACTTCGAGTCTTTTCAAGCCAGACGAGCAGGCATCAAGTACCGGCCGACTGGTGGAAAGAAAGACACGAAGACCGACTTTGTTCACACTCTGAATGGCTCTGGTCTGGCTGTAGGCCGAACAGTAGTGGCGATATTGGAGAATCAGCAGCAGCCGGACGGGTCAGTTGAAATTCCGTCGGCCTTGCGATCATACATGGGAGGACTGGAAAGAATTACAAAAGAATGAATTTATCCCGTCGCACTCCGATCAAACGCCACTTAGCTGGCGAATGTACCCGTCTTGAAAATCGCGGTATGCGAAACGACGAACCTAGCGAACAACTTCAAAACCCCTTATAAACACAACGAGAGCAACGCTCATGGCCTTACCGTTCTCTACCCCTGTTTACCGTCTTTTACCGGAGCTTCCCCTTTCTAATCCCCCCGAATTCCCTACCACATCGGACACGATAGTTCTGCCACAAAACACCCACACCATCACACGCTCTCATCTCGGTAGCATATTGCCATAAAAGGGTACAAGAGAGATAACGTTGTCCGCTCAAAGAGTATTGAACTCCAGACGCGGGAGACCCAAAATGCAACGAAGCATTTTTCTCGTCGGACAGAGGCCCTATTGTGCCTGGGGATGGGAACTGCGGCAGACCAACCTGAAGTTCTTGGGCCATATTGACCCTAACTTTTTTTTGATCACCAGGCCAAGGTCCACTGCGAACACCTAAAGGATGACCGAAAAATGCATGCCGCTATTGCCATTCGGACAAGCAATCACCATCCTCTCGAAACGTTTTTTGCATTGGTTGGTGCCACCCTGCAAGCACCTGCCTGCGTGGTTGGCTGGTTTGAGAAATATGAAGAATGCCCCTCCCCTGATTTCACAGACACCTCCATAAGTGGGAGAATGACAAAAT
>CAZJOQ010000045.1:0-20704 GCA_964547625.1 uncultured Nitrospira sp. | reverse complement strand
ACAGCGATCGTCGTTCCTGCGCCAATTGTGTGGGACGAATTTTCACGGGCAGCCCGAAAAATACCCCCTTTGGCGCTTGACAGAGAAGACAGTTGCTGATCCCTGTTTTGCTACTGTGGATACACGCCGAGTACGATGCGATCGATGTGACGACTATCTAGAGGGCGAGGAGGCACCATGACCATTGCTCCGATCAAAACAGCTCGAGACTATGACCGGGCGTTAGGTCGTATTGACCAACTGATGGAGGCGAAGCCAGGTACGAAGGCCGGTGATGAACTGGATGTACTCACGACGCTCGTCGAGGTGTATGAAGCAAAGCATCATCCGATTTATCCTCCCGACCCGATCGAAGCAATTAAAATTCGGATGGATCAACTCGTCATGACCCGGAAAGACTTGGAGACCCTGCTGGGTAGGCGCGGGCGTGTGTCCGAAATCCTGACGAGGAAGCGAAATCTCTCTCTCGATATGATTGGTCGACTCCACCGTAAGTTGCACATCCCCCTGGAAAGCCTCATTGGTTAGCACTCCTTTCGCTCTTGATAATATCGGCACGAGCGAAGCAGAAATTCGCCTTTAGCCCTTCCTGCTTGACGCCCCTCAGATCCCTGTGGTTAGGTCCCCCCACCATGAGGCTGCTTCGCACTGCCCTTACACTGGCCTTGTTTGCACTCCTAATTCCCGCTTTCGGTTGTCAAAAGGAGAGTGAGTCGATTGTGTCGATCGCACTGCATCCAACCAATGCCAATATCCTCTACGTGGCGACGAACGACGCGGTCTACAAGTCCCGTGACGGCGGTGGGACCTGGGAGCGATTCCCAAGTTTTAGCGCTCGTCGAGTGACGACGCTCGCGATCGATCCTGTATTGCCAGCTACCATTTATGCCGGTACGATGGGGGATGCGGTCTACAAGAGCCCGGATGGTGGGCAACGGTGGCTTCCGCATAATGTCGGCCTAAAAGAGCATGTGTCATTCGTGAATCAGTTCGTTTTCCACCCAGCTCTGAACGAGAAGGTCTATATCGCGACGACCGTCGGTGCCTTCTACTCGAAGGATGCGGGCCGTGAATGGGAAGAACGGATGAACGGGATGAAGGAAGTCCACATCGTGACCTCGATCGCCATTAATCCAAAGGATCCCACCATCCTGTACGGAGGGACGACGGGAGGGGTGTATCGATCGGACGATGCAGCGATGTCATGGAAACGGATCAACAACGGGCTGATCCCTGAGAGTGAATTGATGGCGTCCATGGCGCTGGGTGTCAATGCCATTGAAATCGATCGGACCAATCCCGATATCGTGTATGCAGGGACCACGAAAGGGCTCTTTCGGACCGAGAATAAGGGTGAGGCATGGGCTCGGATCGGGCAATCTCTGTCCGATCCCTTTATCAGCAGCGTGCTCCTCCATCCTACAGAACCCTCGGTGCTCTATGTCGGTGGCCTGGCCGGGGTATGGAAAAGTTTGGACAGTGGGAAAAATTGGAAGGCGGTGAACCAGGGGATTGCCACACTGAACATTCGTGCCCTGGCCATGAATTCCAAGAATCCGCAGCTACTCTATGCAGGGACTAATGGCAGCGGGCTCTATCGGTCGACCGATGCCGGCGCGACGTGGACGGCTGTGCCGCTCAACGCCGCG
Organism: uncultured Nitrospira sp.; assembly: GCA_964547625.1. Taxonomy (GTDB): domain Bacteria; phylum Nitrospirota; class Nitrospiria; order Nitrospirales; family Nitrospiraceae; genus Nitrospira_D. The sequence continues at coordinate 19,055 of CAZJOQ010000045.1, read as the reverse complement.
CCGGTTGCGCATCAATAACCGGTTTTTGCTCCTGCACTTCCGTGCTGGTACCGGCTGCTGTAGGACAGCATTTTATCGGTCATGGCTTTCCACTCATCAGCCGTCATCAGCTCCTTCATCCTGAACCGGAGGCTCAGGACCTTCGCCGAACTCTGCGTCCGTTGAATATTCGCCTCGTTGAGGATTTTTGAAAATTCGTCCGGCGCAGCCGTATAGCTGGTGTTCAACGTATAGAGCTGCCGATGATAAGCGCGCTCTTGCTCGCGTCCTGCCTTGAGTTCGTTGATGATTTCACCGACGAGCGCATTGACCGCTTTTGCCTTGTTGGGATCCTGTACAGTGCGATTGACCAACCCTTCCATATCTTGCTGGCCTTTCTGCCAGTATGCGTCGCTCTTGCCCCCTGCCATGCCGTGGTGAGAGTGGTGTGAGGAGCAGCCGACCAGTACGACCATTCCCATCGCCACGAGCAGCCCATTGACCATCCGATTCATAGATCCTCCATGGAAAAGTTGTGACTTGGTTACTTCTTACCGTATCATCGTCAGGAATACTATGCCAGAAGCAGTACCGACGACACCTGATGCATTCCGGGCCCTCAAAGAAGAGTTTCGCGGTCACCTCGAAACGTTCTATGCCGGGCTCAAGCTGGCTCCACCGTATGAAAGCGTGGAGAAAGCTGTCCGCACATTGACGACCATGGTCCATGAACTTCCGATCGAAGAACGAACCCGAATCATGGCCGATCCTATCTTGCGCTGGCAGCAATTCACACGTGCATTTGCTGCCTCGGGTCTCGCGAAGAAGCACCGAGGGATCATTGCCGGTCTGTTGCGCAATCGATCTATGCTGGCTCTCCCCGCTGAATACGACGACTTCCTGGATCTATTTCGAATTTAGCAGTTTGCCCCGGTCAATTGTTACGAAGAGATCGGTTTCACAAGCACATCGCGCAGCTCGTCATAGACCTTCATCAGTCGAGCGTCTTCGAGCCGATACGAAAGCGCGAGTGTGACCAGCCCGAAGGCCACGACAAGGCATGCAAGTGCGATGATGCCGATTCCAACCAGCGCACCCCCCAGCGACGCGAATCCTCCTTCCATGGCGTACTGAATAACGAAGGTCAATGAGCCGACCGACACGAGCGCAAACCACATACCTGTGATCAGCGCCGACGACCACGGGATACGCTTTACGCATAACGTACCCAGCGCCTGGTCATGCGAGGAAAGCTGAATCAAGCCTTTCATCGGCCAAGCCGTGCGGAACCGCCTGGAGAAGAATCGATACTGAGGGCGAATCGCGATCTGGGATAACTCCGGATAAAACCAGGCGACTCCATGCGGGAGCATCAACAGGCCGTTGGGAGTAAACCGCTCGTGCACAGCACTGAGCGCGGCGCTGGACCATTGATCCGGACGATCTGCAACACGGCAGCCATACCGGACGGCATCAGGGGTCAGTCGAATAAAATACAGCCAATCGCCGACGATTAATCCGAGAAACAACACGGTTGCAAAAAGGCCGGCTAGGATCATGGATGTAGCTATCCCATAGGAGCGGAACGCGAATCAAGGCAGCGGAGGCCTTCAATCGTTCGTCTCCCATACTGAAGAATCGTAAAAGTAGAGCGATTTCCAGATCGTTCAAGGAATCTGTTGACTCATCAAGATGAGTTTGGCTACAGTACGGCGGGCTACGTTCCGGGCGGGTCCAGATCATGTCGCTTTCCCGCCAGAATTTTATCCCGCGTCGGCATATCGCTGTTGTTGCCCGCACTCCGCAGCTTAGAGCATGCAGAGAGTGAGGCGTCTGAGGTTTGGAGGAGAGCATGGATCCCGACAAAATTGAGCGCGTCTACACCACATACGCGGGGTTTTACGACAAGGTTTTTGGAAAAGTCTTCCATGAAGGGCGCGAATCAGCCATCCGGAATCTGGACGTACAGCCGAACGAACACATCCTGGAAGTTGGGGTGGGGACCGGATTGGCTCTTCCGATGTATCCTCGCCATTGTCGCATTGTTGGAATCGACCTGTCCGAAGGCATGCTTGCGAAAGCGAAGGAGAAGGCCGAGGCCCTCTGCCTCGATCATGTCAAACTGCATCGCATGGATGCAGGCGCGATGGAATTCGATGATGACAGCTTCGACACGGTGGTGGCCGCCTATGTCGTCACAGCCGTTCCGGACTATCGAAAGTTGGTCAATGAGATGATTCGGGTCTGTCGTCCGGGCGGCCGGATTGTCATGCTGAACCACTTTAGCAATGGAAACAAGGTCATTGCGGCCGTGGAGAAGGTGATTTCTCCGTTGACAAAACATCTGGGTTGGCGCACCGATCTCTCGCTCAATACGGTGTTGGAAGGGACGTCGCTGCGTATTGCCCGGAAACAGAGTGTGAATCCGTTACGGTTTTGGGCGTTGGTTGAATGTGTGAACGGCAAAGCTAAGCAGACGAACGGAAACGGCGCCTCGCACAACAGCCCACGCTATGTGAACGGTAATGGCGTCGCCGGTTTTTCGGCGGGGAATGGTAAGGAGCAGTATTCCCCTGAACACGTGCACTGACTGACAGATCCAGGCTCTTCACCGATTTCGTCGCGAATCCTGTTTCCGTGCGAGCCAGTTCTCCCATTCGCGGCCTGGAATGATCGTCGTGCCGACCAGGCAGTCACCTGAAAATGTTCGGGCGATATGATCGGCAAGGACTTCGAGCATACGGCTCATGCGTCGGTCTTGATCCCCGATCACCCGTAGCATTAACCCAAAGCCCTCCCTCTCTAGTGGGCCGTAGGCCATGACATGCATCATGTCGTCTGCGCCGGTCCGGGAATCGCCGACTGGAATCAGATCACCTTCCCACTGCACCACGGGGTGTGTCGCGAGGTCTCGATTCGTCTCACGCCAGATGCAGGGCAGGCCAGCCTGATCCAGCTTCTGTAACAGCCAGTCAACGGTGGGGCCTGGGGCAGTCCGACCTTGGAAAATCCATCGAGCGAGTTCTACCGCCTTCCGTGTGGGCACGAATGGAGCAGCGACTTCTTCCAGATGAGCCTCATCGCACACGACGTAGAGCTCGCCCTGCGGATCGAACCAAAACCGCAATTTCCCCGCGCGTAACTCCGTCTGGATGATGCCGAGAGAAGAACAATCGGCCCCATCTTGCTCAAAAACCGAAAAATCCGTCACGCCCGTCATGGTGAGTTTGGCGACTCGGACTAATCCACGAACCTCGTAGCGAATGGTCACAGAAATCGTCGTCCCTGCAGGGATATCCCGCCCGGACCCCTCGTCAAACAGGCGGCGCTTGGAGATCTGTATATCGGTGATATAGCCCGAGCGGAAACCGCCTGTATGGCCGATCAACCATCGCAGATGGTCAGCGTTCTGGATGAAATGGGTCATAAAGGCGATTGTAGCGTAGGGCCGGACGCACTGCTACCTCCCCGCGAATGTCCCCAAACCGAGAGCACTGGAGGAAGCCGGGGGCGACGTGGGGTCTTGATCTCACAGAAACCCTGCCGAATGAGACCGATCTCCTTGCACACGGAGGCTGCGATTGTCGCTTCGTCTCGACCCTGGTTGATCATGACAAACCGGCCATGAGGCTGTAGGTTGCGAGCGACCCGTGCGAACAGGGCATGGGGCGCCAACATAGAGAGCGGCATCCGCCAGGCCAACACAGGATCAGGTGTGACGAATGGATACCAAGCGGTCACGATGTCAGCCGGGCGCTCGTAGCTCACATAGTCTTGGACGATGAATTGCGTATTCGGCAGATGTTGGATATAGCCCTGCGCATAGTCGAAGCGGCTATACCCATTGATGTAGATCCGGTGGCCCTCGACCTCGATGCCCAGTAGCTCAGTCGGTCGGAAGAAAGTATGCAAGACGGGGGCGTACCAAAAATTGCTGGAACCGATATCCTGCACGACTCCACCTCTCGAACGCGGGAGTCTCAGCGCCGACCAAGCCTGTTCCAGGATGTCGAGGTAGTCGTATTGCTTCAGCGCGGTCAGCTGTCGAGCCTGCTCTTCAAATCGTACATCAAAACGCTGTTGTAGCCGCTCAATCCATTCGAGAGCGATTCCATTGAGTTGATCCAGTTGTCCGGGGGAACGTTCTCGATAGGTCCCACGTGACCAGGCCAGCCGTTCACCGAGACGATACCAGAAGTCATGATAACTGGGCGGAGTAATTGCCTGAGAGTATATTGTGTGCGTATGTCCACACCATGCGACGATAAGGCTTGGGTAGGGTCTCGAACGGCTACATCTGGTTCGACGATTGTTACGGGCATGACCATTCTTCTTCGGTAAATAGGCCGATGGCCTGAAGGGGGGTCGATGGGAAAAATGGAGTGAATTAAGCGGACAAGGCACGCACGCTTACGGCTTTTCTAGAGTCATGGGCCAGGGGCGTTTGTTGATTCGCTCGATCCAGAGGAATCCATCTGTTCGAGAGACGTACATCTGCACGAGGCCATGCCGCTTGGTCCATAACCAACCAAATCCCCCACCGAGTCTCCCGGCGCCACTTCGCACCTCCAGCCAATTTCCCGTTTCAACAGGGAATGCTGTCACGGGGGATTTCGTTGCGCTTTTATGGACGGATGACGTTGAGAGATCAATAACTTAGGATGAAATAGCCACAAGAAAGAAGTCGAGCGGCAGGATTCGAAGCACGAGCGTTATACTGAGAATGACTGGGGACATGGGAGCTCGGCGGAAGGTTTTGCCTACTGCGTGATCGCTCATGAGGTGACTCACGAGGATTGAGGCATCAGCGGCAAGCCGGGCACGCTGCATCTTAAACTTTGAAGGGGCACTTGCTGATACAGTGCCAAGTCGCTTGGAGAGAAGCAACAGAAAGGGCCTTCGCTGACGGTGGGATGGTCGATCATCTTGCGGGGCCTACCGGAGAGGTGTATGTATCCTTCCAGTAAACGTGCAGGGCATGATCTTTACTGATCCCCGCTGAATTGGACTCACAAACATGCAGAAAGCCATCTGTCTCCAGCACGTTCCTTTTGAAGGTCCCGGTGCTTTTGCCTCATCCCTTTCGACTCGTATGGTGAATCTCGAGCGCTATCTTGTTCCGAAAGATGGATTGCCGAACGATGCCGGTGATCTCTTGATCGTGATGGGTGGGCCGATGTCAGTGAATGACTCAGACAAGTGGATTACCGAGGAAACCGCTTTCATCGGATCAGCGCTACGGGCAGGTAAGCCGGTGATCGGCGTGTGTCTAGGGAGCCAGTTCATGGCGAAGGCGCTCGGTGCGACAGTGAGAGCCGGTAAGGCATTGGAGATCGGTATGACGCCGGTTCGTCTCACTGACGATGGAAAAAAAGATCCAGTGTTTGGCGCTGCACCTGAAGTGTTCGAAGTGTTCGAATGGCACGGAGAAATCTTCAACTTACCCAATGATTGTGTCCTGTTGGCTGGATCCGAGATTGCACCGCTGCAGGCCTTTCGTTATGGCGATCGCGCATATGGTCTGCTATTCCATCTGGAGATGGAAGAAGGTGGAATCGAATCGCTGTGCCGGGAATGCGAGCCTGATTTGGCGAATGCTCGTCTTACAGATTCCTATGTGAAGTCGATGGCAACGGCTCAGCTTCCCCAGTTACATGCCATGGCCGATCGGTTGATCGACCATCTTCTGACCTCCGCACGTTGATTACCAACTCCGTCCTGAAGTAGTCTTATTCCTCTCGTCTACAAGACTGAACGTCATCATGTCGGAAGTCTGCGAGCGGCTCCCTGACTTGAGGATACGAATGCCTTCCGACTTTGCGACGCTTTCATTTAAGAAAGGAGTTTGATTGACCATGGCCGGTTTTCCGATTGAAGTCGCCACACGTATCAAGACATTACCCCCGTACCTCTTTGCGGCTATCGACAGGATGAAGCAGGAGGCTATTGCCCGAGGGGTCGACATCATCAACCTTGGGATAGGCGATCCTGATTTGCCCACGCCAGCTCCGATCATCGACAGCTTGGCAAGGGCGGCCAAGGATCCCAAGCATCACCAATACCCTTCTTATGAAGGCATGTTGTCGTTCCGGAAGGCGGTCGCCGGATGGTACAAGCGCCGTTTTAATGTGACGCTCGATCCAACCGACGAGGTCCTCACCCTGATTGGGTCGAAAGAAGGAATCGGGCACATTCATCTTGCATTTGTCGATCCAGAAGATGTGGTCCTGGTTCCGAGTCCAGGCTATCCGGTCTATGCCGTCGGAACCAGTTTTTGTGGTGGCACGTCCCACTTCATGCCCTTGACAAAAGCCAACGGTTTTCTGCCAGATTTGGGCGCGATTCCAAAAGATGTGGCCAAGAAGGCTAAGCTCATGTGGCTCAATTCGCCGAATAATCCCACGTCAGTGATCATGACGAAGGACTACTTCAAGCGGGCCACCGAATTTGCACAGGACAATCAGATTATCATCTGCCACGACGCGGCGTACTCGGAAATCTATTACGACGGCAAGCGACCGGCGAGTTTCATGGAGGTGGAGGGTGCCAAGGACGTCGGCGTGGAATTTCACTCGCTCTCCAAGACCTACAACATGACTGGTTGGCGAATCGGGTTTGTGGTCGGGAACAAGACAGTCTTGGCGGCGCTAGGCAAGGTGAAAAGCCAATTAGACTCCGGTGTATTTGAAGCGGTGCAAGACGCCGGTATCACCGCCCTGGGGCTAGATGATTCCGTAACGGACGGCATCCGAAGGATTTACCAGGAACGTCGCAACACGATCGTTCCGGGGCTCAAGGAGTTGGGGTTAGATGTAGATATGCCACCTGCTGCGTTCTACATTTGGGTGACAGTTCCGAAGGGCTACACCTCCACGTCCTTCACTGCGCATCTGTTGGAAAAGGCCGGCATTGTGACGACGCCCGGCAACGGTTTTGGCACACCGGGCGAGGGCTATATTCGCATGACGGTGTGCACAACCAAGGAGCGGCTTGCGGAAGCGGTGGAACGGATCAAGAAGATAGGGTTTTGACCAGGTCGTTCGTAAAGCGTGAAGTGTCGTTCGCAGAAGGCACCTTTGTCTTGACGATTCACGAGATACGCGGATGAAAGAGACTGCCTTCATTGGGTTTGGGTCGAATGTCGGTAATCGAGTTGATTTTTGCGATCGAGCTGTGACATTGCTCAGCCTCCTTCCCCATTCACGGCTTATGGGAGTTTCTCTCTTATATGAAACGGAACCAATTCGTGAGGAGACCGATCCAGGAGAAGGGTGGTTTCTCAACGGGGTGGTCCAGATAGAAACCGACATTACCCCACGGAGCCTCCTCACGATACTTCAAGAGATTGAGCGATCACTCGGACGAGATGAGGACAACCGTTCTGGTCCGCGAACGATTGACCTAGACATTCTCTTCTACGGTGAGCGCGTCATCAAGGAACCTGGGCTGACCATCCCGCACCCTCGCCTCCATGTCCGCCGGTTCGTGCTCATGCCATTGAACGAATTGGATCCGCTCTGGGGCCATCCGGTGCTCAAGCAAGCAGTCGCTCAGTTATTGGAGCAGGTTAAGGACCAAGCACAAGTGCAGCTGCTCTTTCCTCAACCGTCGACGAGATACGGCTCGCGTCCGGCTTGCAGTTCACCACCTGGCTCATGAAGATCATTCGTTCACCGAGTGCCATGACAGCTTGGAGTGAGGGGCTCCAACGGGAAAGTGTGCGGATCGGGCTGGTGCCGACGATGGGAGCGTTGCACGAGGGGCATCGGGCGCTGATTCGAGCTGCTCGGTTACGGTGTGATGCGCTCGCAGTCAGCATCTTCGTCAATCCTACGCAGTTCGGTCCTCGCGAAGACCTCACCAAATATCCGCGTCCCATTTCTCGTGATCGAGCCCTGTGCAAAAAGGAAGGCGTTGATGTCTGTTTTGAACCAAGCGTACAGGCCATGTATCCGGAAGAATTTCAAACAACCGTGAATCTTCCTACGATTGCACGTCGGTGGGAAGGCGAAGTGCGTCCTCATCATTTTTCCGGGGTTGCGACCGTGGTCACCAAGCTCTTTGGAATCGTGCGCCCTCAGATCGCATTCTTTGGGCAGAAAGATTTCCAACAATCGGTCCTTGTCCACCAGCTGGTGAAAGATTTGAACTTCGGTGTGGAGATTATCGTGCATCCGACCGTGCGCCAGGCGGATGGGCTGGCGATGAGCTCACGGAATGCCTATCTGTCGCCAGCCGATCGAATTCTGGCGGTTACGTTGTACAGAAGCCTTCGAGCAGGAGCTGAGGCAATCCAAAAAGGTGTCGCTGATGGGAAGTCCGTACAGGCGGTGATGCGTCAGGTCATCAAGGCCGAACTAGCCCTGACGATTGACTATCTGGCGGTCTGCGATCCCTACACGCTCGAGCCGCTTTCTACCGTGACTTCGCGAGTAGTCCTGCTTGGAGCGGTACGTCTGGGGCCTGTTCGGCTGATTGATAATGTACTGGTGACTGCCCCTCGACGGCGTTCCCAGCGCGTGAGCCATTACTAAGAAAAGAAGTTCTGATGGAGGCTTTGCCCCACCAGCAAGCTCAGAATGACCTGACTGAGGCGGTTTTTATCGGTCGTGACCATTTCGAGGAAACGGATGCCCATCGATCCAGGCCTCGACGAGCACACCATGGCGGTTTCAATCTTAATCGGTTCCTCATCGGAAGCCGGTTTGATGACCAGCTCGACGAACGTTCCTTGAGGCAAGGTTGCCGCTGTCTCCAACGTGCACCCTCCCATGGAAATGTCCGTCACGCGATTGGTCGTTTGTACGGTGTTATCTGCGAGGAGGTTGGCACGGAACGACACCGGCAATCGCCTATATTCCCGGCGATCTGCAGTTGAAGGACTGGCGGGAACGTGGCTTCTGAAGGCTCGGAAGCGTGTGGTACAAAGCTGACAGCGAAACGGAAATGACCCGAAGCGATTAAGGATCCGCTCCATGATGCCTTCATCATGGAGCAGCCGAACGAAGGGTGTGCCGCAACTTGAACAGTGCGGGTCTCTCATGAGCTCTCGGGAGTACCTAGTGGGGTATCATGGCTTGAGAGTGACGATGCCAGCAGGTGCTCTCGTTGTGCCTCCAAGATTGGGTCGATATGAGCAGGCGAATACGTTGGGGGTTTCACCAATTTCCCATCTGCCCGTTTGTAGCCACCCACCTTGCTCAGATTCGACCGGTGCACTTCCTGAAACACTGGTTCCATATCAATCCCATAGGACACCGCTGTCCCATAGGTGACGTAGAGGAGATCCGCCATTTCCTTTGCCACTGCAGCGAGATTCCCGTCAGCCATAGCTTCTTTCAGCTCCTCGAACTCTTCCTGAATGAGACGGACACGAAGCTGCTTCGTCTCTTCGTTGAGCTCTGTCGGACCTGCCTGGATCAGAATATCAAACCTGCTATGAAATGCTTCTACCATGGTCTGTTCGTTAGTCATGCGCGCTCCTTCATTCGGCATCAAATGATAAGGTTTTTCGGGGAATGACCTCCGTCGGCTCAAGCGCGAGGATCTCGCGGTCAGAGGACACTCCCAATTCTTTGAAACGCCGCGCTGCCGGGAGAATACGCGTCTCAAGGGAGCCCACGGCACGGTTATAGGCCGACACGCTCTTGCCCAAGGACTGACCCACATCATTCATATGTCCCGCCAATACAGCCATCCGCTCATAGAGTTCTTTGCCCAGCCGGCCTGCTTCTTCCGCGTGAGCCGTCATGCGCTCCTGTCGCCAGCCGTAGGCAACTGCACGTAGTAATGCGATCAATGTCGCTGGGGTTGCCAGCACGATTCCGTTCGCGAACCCTTCTTCAATGAGCTGCGGATTCTGGTCCAAAGCAGCACCGAGGTATTGCTCACCGGGAAGAAATAGGACGACGAACTCCGGGGAATGTTCGAACTGTGTCCAATAGGCTTTCAGAGATAATTCATCCATGCGGCTCTTCACCTGAGCCGCATGGCGCCGTAACGCTTCCGCTTGTTGGACATCGTTCTGTGCTTCGTGGGCATCCAGATAAGCCGAGAGGACGGTTTTGGCATCAACGATAATCTGGCGACCGCCTGGGAGCTGGACCACCATGTCAGGTCGAAATCGTGTATCCTCGCTGGCCACGGAATGTTGCTCGATGAAATCACAGTGTTGGACCATTCCGGCAAGCTCGGCGACTCGTCTTAAGGTCAACTCACCCCATTGGCCTCGTACGGTCGGAGCGCGCAGGGCTTTGACCAGGTTTCCGGTTTCTTGCTGTAATCTCTGCTGGGACTCAGCCAATGATTTAAGATGTTGATCCAGTCCACCGTAGGCCGACTGGCGTGACTGCTCCAGGAGACGCAGTTGCTCGTCGTAACGTTGCAGTGTGTCGTGGAGCGGACGCACTAATGCATCAATAGCCTGTTGGCGCTGCACCAGGTCTCCATCTGCTTTGACATGAAGTGTTTCGAATGTCACAGCGGCGAGTTTTAAAAATGCCTCGTTGTTTTGTTTCAATGCTTCGCCGGAGAGGACTTGGAATGACCCCACGAGTTCTTGACGCGTCTGCTCGAGCAAGGTTTTCTGTTCGATGAGTTGCCGTGTCGTCTCTTCCATCCGAGTTTCTGCCATCACGCGGGCTTGGTGAGTCTGGGACAGTTCCTGACGAAGGAGCAAGACCGTAGTCCGCTCTTGTTCCAGTTGTTTTCTCACTTCGTGCGCAGTGGCCTCAGCGCGTTGGGTCTGAGGGCGCAAGCGTCCATTGATCCAAAGCCCTCCTAATAAACCACCGAGGAGCAATCCGACCCCAATGCTTATGAAAAGAGGGTTTGCATCGGTCATGTGTGTGAAACGCCAAAAAAAGTGATCGAGCAATGCATTCCTATATATAGGGTATCAACACGTGAATTTCAGGCACAGTACGCAAGGTATTGAGAAAGGTCAAGAAGCAGAAGACCCGGATCAAATAGCTCTAGCCACTCTCTGAGTATGTAGATGGCTCGATACAAATGGTCCCCGATCCGGCGTCCAGCCTGACTCGTAGGCCATCAGAAAGCTGAGCCATCGCTCCTTCTACGTTGGCGATGGTCGGTAGCCCATATTCGCGGGCAATGATGGCTCCATGGGACAAGGTCCCACCCATTTCTGCGATCAGTCCGCCGGCAATTCCAAAGAGAGGCGCCAGGCCTGGATCGATAACCGAGACGACTAGGATTTCGCCTGGTCTCACGTGGTCCCAATCCATAACCGAACGAATCATTCGTACTGGACCGATCACGGATCCGGCGCTGATTGGCATGCCGGTCAACCGACCGGGCTTGGCGGATTGGGTTGATATCAGAGTCTGTTCACTGATGGAATTCCAATCTCGAATGGTATCGGGGACCGTGACTGCTGCATGGCGCTCGCGTTCAGTGCGTCGCTCCTGGACTATGGTCTTCCAGTCTTGGGTACTTCCGGCTAAGAGATCGGTGCGATCATTGATCGAGAGGAAGAAGATGTCATCTCGCTGATCAAGGCGACCCTGCGTAACCAGAAGTTCTCCGAGTCGTAACAGAAGGGTACGGATTGTGGTTGAGTAATACATCAAATGATGTCGGTTCGCCTCGCGCAGGGCGAAGAAGCGACAGAGTCTTCGGTAGCACCATGAAAAAACCACCCATCTGTCGAAACGCCAACCGAGTCGCTCCTTAATCTGGGCCAGTGCGGCGACTCTCGTCTTCTCTTGGCGCGCAAGAATCGCCGCTCGAGAAGGGGAAGCCGAGATCAGTTGGGTGCGGAGAATCGTCAATATCGCGTCCGGATTCTCCGCCAGACGTGGCGACATGACATCCGATTCGCCTACCCCACGATGACCATAGTCTCCCAAATAGGTTGTGAAGATACGGAGAAACTGCGTATCGGCAAGCCTCGAACGAAATGTCGAAGCCTCCCATCTTTCCGAGGCGAGGAAGGCACCCGCTTTCGGTTCATCTCGAGCGATATCCGTCAGCTCTGCAAGACGGAGAATCTGCTGGGCACTAATGACGGTGCCTTGTCCTTGAAGGGAAGCGTTCAACAACTCTCTCCACTCGGGGCCGAGCCATTGAGGCAGGACACGGCTGAATATTTGTAAACATTGACCGACGCCTCCAACGATACCAAAGGTGACTTCGCGGCCCTCTAGCCAAGGACCGAGTGCGTCCAGCTTAGGGACAAGTTCATCTACCGTAAGGGGAAGGATGCGGTCACGCGCATACGTTGCAGCCAGTTCCTTCATCTCTTGAAATAATCGGGGGCCAGAACGTTCAACCCTTCGCATCTCTGCCCACAACAACCATCCGGCCCGCACAAAAGCCAACCCATTGAGCGGCATTACTGAGGGGACGACTTGTGGTGGTTCACCTCCCATCTGTTCGGCGTTCATGGACGGATCTCCCCCAAGCTGAGCGACTAACATGTGGAAAAGCGTCACGTTCAAGTAGGGACGACCCCTCAGTATCCGAACCGATGTGAGGCCATCAGGGATCCGGCATCCCAGCTTTCGATAGTGCGCAAGGATATAGCGGTCCATAAACTGTTTAAGGAACGAGAGACTGAGCGGGCTCGGTAGTTCGGGCAGCGTCTCCTTGAAATTTGTCCGTGACCACTCACAGTCATCGTTGGTGAGACCGGACGGAGTGTGGAGGTTCGTAATTGGCCGCGCCTGCATGAGCCAGAGCTGGTCAGAGTCGAATGCCCACTCGATATCCATAGGCCGTCTCAGGGCCTGTTCGACCTGTTTAGCAGTCCTTGCGAGAGCAAATAGCTGACTATCTGTCAGCGACGAGCAGTGTTGAGTCCCTTCTTCCAGTGGGTCTGTCCGTAGCCCCTCATGCGAGACCGAAAGCCGGTGAGACTTCTCAGCCAGCACTCGTGTACGGACCCGTATTGGCTCTCCATCGCTTGCCACGTCCACGACGTATTGGTCTGGAGTGATGGTGCCGTCAACCAACGGTGCAGCCAGTCCAGGTATGGCGTTAATCATCACCTGATTACGTCGACCCGTCACGGGATGGACGGAATACGTCACTCCAGCTGTCTGCGCAGCGACCATCGGCTGGATCAGCACCGCCATTCTAGGGGGCGTTAGACTGTTCTGCTGAACCATGTAGTTGATCACACGATCTTCCCATAGAGAGGCCCAGAGGTCTTTGATGGCCGCTTCGATGTCCGATAGGGCTACGCCGAGATGGGTGCGATAAAGTCCGGCGAAACTGGTTTGAGTCGTATCCTCGTTCGTTGCGGATGATCGGACGGCCCAGCGATCACTCTGAGGTCGACGGAGCGTTTCGATCTCCGTCTGCCATTGATGGGCAAGGTGGGAAATCTCAATCCTTTTAATCCGATCCCGGCACCTGGCCAGGGCAGATCCTCGCTCATTGTCGGGTAGCCGGCAGATCGTAGGCCACATTTCGTGATCGATAAAGCCTAATGTATGCAGGTTCTGCCTGTAGGCTTCTGTTGTGAGGCAAACACCGCGAGGGACAGAGAAACCGGCTGCGATGAGCTGAGCCAATCCAAGCGCTTTCCCACCGGCCAGATCTACGTCGGTACACTGAGACAGCGGAAGGATGAACGGACGTGTCATGGGGTGGGATAGTAGCTACAGAAGGAGAAGGAGGTAAAGATCATTGACGTTCGTTCCGGTGGGACCGGTATGGATATGACATCCAAGTGTCTTTAAGACCGGATAGGTATCATGTCGGTTTACGGCAGAAGGGAGATCGATGCCAAGTTTTTTTGCGCGCGCGATGGTTTCTCCGCTTACAATCGCTCCCGCCACATCCGTCGGCCCATCGGTTCCATCGCTGCCGAGAGCCACAACCCAGGTGTTTGAAAGACCAGCGATCTCACACGCAGCAGCGGCAGCGAATTCCTGGGCGCGTCCACCTTTTCCCTTTCCCGTGACCGTGACCGTCGTTTCACCCCCCGCCACTACGCAGCATGGGCGCTTCATAATTCGGTGCCCAGCGGCGATTGCTGTGGCAAGGGCAGCCACACGCTTTGCTGCTAAACTCGCCTCGCCCATGATGGCGGTGGAAAAGCGTATGGTGCGAAGGCCCATCATGTCGGCGCTGTGCGAGACCGCCTCCACCATGATTTGATTGTTGCCGATGATCTGATGGTGCACGGAAAGTACACGGCCTGCACCAGGTTTCAAGGTCTCGGGCACGGTCCCTTTTTGGCCGCGATTCAAGTACTGGCGTACTGCGGCGGACACGGAGCGCCAGATCCTGTAACGCTTCAACACGCCTACTGCGTCGGCAAAGGTGGAAGGGTCTCCAACTGTGGGTCCGGAGCCGATCGAGCCAAGGTCATCTCCGATGACGTCGGAGAGAATCAGAGCAACAATCTTCGCGCGAGTAGAAGACGCTAGTCCGCCCCCTTTGACCAGCGAAAGATGTTTCCTGACGATATTGATCTCGTTGATCGTCGCACCGCTTCGGAGAAGCAGTCGTGTGGTCCGTTGTTTGTCAGTCAACGTTACGCCAGGTACTGGAGCGGGTAATAAGCTTGACGCGCCTCCGGACAAGAGAACCAAGAGAAGGTCACGGTGGCTCAGGTTTTTGACCAAACCCAGGAGCCGCTGAGTCGCATGAAGACCGGCACGATCAGGAATCGGATGGCTGGCTTCAAGAACGGCAATCCGTTTTGTAGGGAGGGTATGCCCTGTCTTGACGATAACCAGTCCATCTTCCAACCTTGGGCCAAGGGCTCTTTCTAATGCTTGCGCCATTCTAGCCGATGCCTTCCCCGCACCGACTGCGACCACTCGATCAACCTGTGAAAGGTCGTAAATTCGGCGTCCCACTTGCAGTGCGTGGCCATTAAGCGAGACCCTATCGAGCAGGGCACGATAGGGATCAGCCGCATCCAGCCCTGCGGTGATCAGCTTGCGAACAACTGATTGGGCAGAGGAGGGGGGCAACCGAAGCTTCATGAGCGTGAATGTTACGGCGTTTTCTCTTGTTTAAAACAGCGACTCGGACAGGTTTGACGAGGCACGCGAATTTGATAGTTCCCGCGAGGGAGCATATCCTTCTTGAATTCAGGATTCAACATTTTGAGTTCGAGAAGATAGGTGCCGAATTCTTCTGCAATGGAGGTCAGGGCGCGCTGAGAGTCTTTCACGCTTACGGTGATGGTTTCGGTCTCGAGCGGCATATAGAGGTCGTTCTTGGTCAGACCAAGATATTTCTCCGGCTGAGAATAGATTTCCTTGGCGGCAATGATCCGCGGGACATAGCGCATCGTCTCGCGCGGCCCGTGCATTTTCCAATAGTCAGTAAGGTTCTGTGCTTTAAGCAACTTGCGAATCCGCTCTTCGCCAGCGTTGTATGATGCCATGGCTAAGAACCAATCATTGTTCTGGTATTCCTTGAGATACTTGAGATATTTCACTGCTGCTTCGGTCGACATTTCCAGATTACGACGCTCATCACGGACGGCGTCACTCTTGAGTCGATAGCGGCGTCCGGTGGACGGAATGAATTGCCAGGGACCTGAGGCTTTGGCTTTGGAATAGGCCGCCGAGATACATTTGCTTTCGACCAGCAACATGTACTTAAGATCATCGGGCAAACCGGTATCGGCCAATTGCTTTTCTGCGGGAGGGAAGCAGCGTCCGGTACGCTTGGCGAGGATGATGCTTTCCCCTTGGTCTTCCAGAAATTGATAGAATTCGTATTCGATCCGCTCTCGTACTTGCCAGTTGTCCAAGGGAACCGAGAGTCCTGCGAATGTAATCTTATCGGGGAGCTTAAAGGAGCTCAGGAAGAACCGTTCTCCTTCTCGTTTGATTTCAGGGAGAATGACCAAACGGTCTTCCGGATCGGACTGCGAATCCAACGGATCTAGCAGGAGAAGCTCCTTTTCGGTCTCAGAGTTCCAAGCATTCTTATCCTCAGGGCCCGATATCGCCTGTGCCGACACGTGTATTGTCAGGATGGCAAAGGCGATTCCGATCGCACAAAGAATGTATTGAGTTCCACGCGTCAGCATTCGCAATCTCCTCTATTATCTACATGATCAAGTAGTACAACAAATGCGTGGTTATGCTATCAGCTGACCGAAATGCCAGCAAGCAGAATAGGGTTCTCATTCATGTTACACTGCGGCCCGTATGGGTACATTAAGGATGTTGAACGTCGCGATCTGTGACTGTACGGCCTGTCCCAGATTGGTCGACTATCGGCATACGATTGCTCGAGAGAAACGGAAGCAATATCGTGGCTGGAAGTACTGGGGCCGGCCGGTGCCCGGCTTCGGAGATCCTCAAGCGCGGCTCTACGTGCTCGGGCTTGCACCTGCTGCACATGGAGGGAATAGGACGGGACGCGTGTTCACCGGGGATCGGAGTGGAGATTGGTTGTATGAAGCGTTGCACCGGCATGGATTTGCTAACCAGGCTTCATCAACCCACCGAGATGATGGCTTGGCGTTGACGGACTGCTATATCGGGGCAACGGTACGTTGTGCCCCACCGGGCAATAAACCTTTGCCGGATGAATTCGTACGGTGTAGCCGATTTGTACGGGAAGAGGTTCGTCTCCTAAAGAATCACCGCGTGGTGATTGCGCTAGGCAAGATCGCGTTTGATCATTACCTTAAAACGTGCAGGACACATGGGCACACTATCCCTTCGCCAGCCCTCAAGTTTGGACATGGGGTTGTCTATTGCATGCCTTGGGGGGTGACCCTACTCGGCTCCTATCATCCGAGCCAGCAAAACACGTTTACAGGAAAGCTAACTCGCCCTATGTTTCACGCGGTGTTTCAGAAGGCAAGGAGATCGATCGACGACTATGTTGTGTAGAGGTCTGGAGCTATCGAATGTGGTAGCGTTCATCCAGGGTCTATTTCTCGGAAGGTTTCTGATTTTCACCTGCAGAGGAGGGGTGGCCCTGAGCACTATAGGACGGGCAACTTTACTGATGAGTGATTGGAAAGTTGCCCGTCGCTACTATCGCTACTGTTGACCTTTCGTCTTCCAGTCGTCGAGAAACTTTTTCAGGCCCGAATCGGTGAGTGGATGTTTAAACAGGGCCTGGAAGACGCTATACGGCATTGTGCAGATATGCCCACCGGCTAACGCCGCCTCAACCACGTGCTGTGGATGGCGTACGCTTGCCACTAAGACAAGAGTCTTATAGTCATAATTCTTGTAGATCGTCAAAATCTGTCGGATGAGTTCCATCCCGCTTGAGCTGATGTCGTCGAGCCGTCCAATGAAGGGGGAGACGCACCATGCACCTGCTTTGGCCGCCAGCAAAGCCTGAGTAGGTGAGAAACAGAGGGTCACGTTCACCTTGATTCCCTCAGCTGCCATCCTCTTCGTAGCCTTCAACCCCTCCGGAATAAGCGGACACTTAACTACGATGTTCTTATGGATCTTGGCGAGTTCTTTACCTTCCTTCACCATGGCGTCTGCTTCTACGCTCACGACCTCGGCACTGATCGGACCATCTACGATCTTGCAGACCTCTTCGAGCATTTCCTTGAAGCTCCGACCTTCCTTGACGACCAGGGAGGGGTTTGTTGTTACCCCGTCAAGCAATCCGAGACTTGCGGCTTCCTGAATTTCCTTCAC
The DNA here is from genome assembly GCA_964547625.1 of uncultured Nitrospira sp. Lineage (GTDB taxonomy): Bacteria > Nitrospirota > Nitrospiria > Nitrospirales > Nitrospiraceae > Nitrospira_D. The sequence goes on along the minus strand of CAZJOQ010000045.1, from coordinate 1,464 downwards.
GTTCGCCGTATCAAGGTAAATTTTCATAGTCGTCCCTTTCCTTAGGAGAAGTTTGTCGGATCATGGAAGTATTATCGGCCATTCTATGGGGAACTCAACTTTGCTGCAACATCTCGACGTGAAAGTTTGACAGGCCTCAGAGCGGAAGCTAGAATTTACCGGTCGGTCAGGACATATTCTACAATTATCATGAGGCCTCGTGATGCAACGAATTGTCTGGGCGCTGTTTCTCTGCTTTATGATCACGGCCTGCGCGGGGAATAATCCGTACCTGGAAGCTTCGCTGAAGCCAGCTGAGCTCCAAGGGAAGGATAAAGCCTGGTTTGAGAAGAACTGGGGCGCTCCAGACGGCAAAGCTTCTCGTTTTTTTGGAGGTGAAACCTGGACGTATTATCGCATTGCAGGTGGAAAATCAGGCCCACCATTCTTTAACTTCACCCCCAACCAATGCCAGATCACATTGAAGTTTGACAAAGATGAGAAAATGTCCGATTATTCCTACTCGGGCTGCTAGGCGAACAGCATAACTGAATCCAATAGGCCCTTCTCCGCTGTGTAGCTTGCCTCAGGTTCCTTAACGATCTTTTACACTGGGTGTTGGCTCCGAAACGTCACTGCACACTCTTTGCTGCAGAACCAATACTCCCGCCCCCCCATTTCTTCGATCACGGCAATCCGTTTCGGCACGAAGGTGTGACAGACCGGGTCCTCAATCATTTCATCCAGTTCTTCCTGCCGGTCCGCACCATCAGTCGACTTACCCCGAATATCCCTATTGGGACTGCGGAACCTAGGAAACATTTGTCGAAGCAGAAAATAGAGGATGATCAGAAGAAGAATAATGAGGAACAATCTATACATAGTGGCTCTCCGTAAGAAGACCACAATCCTATGAGAGAGGTGTAAGCCTGTCAAGACGAACACCAACATTCCGTCTTGAGTTGTTGCCGAGGGACGTGTACAAACGACCCATGGGTATGGAGACGATTGGGACTGATGCTAGTGCCATCCAGTACTTCAGGAGGATTGGATTCCAGTTTTTAGGGTGCTAGAGTGCCACCTATGAAGACTTGTGATAAATGCCATGGGGCAATGCTGCCGGAGCGAGCGGTGGATTTGGACGCGGGATTAGCAATCACTGTGTTTGCCTGTTTGAACTGTGGTCGTCGCAAAGCAGCGGATCAGGAACCACGGCCAATTACAGCTCGACACTAGTCCTCCTGCGGGATTCCAAATCTCAGCCCGTTGACTAACGACGAATGGTGTGGGTCACACCAGGGATTTCGCTGTGCCCTGGTGGTTGATGCATCCTCACCATTTCTTACCTCCAGACTCTCTATAGCTGTTTAAGCAATAGTGGTCTGCAAGACTGATCAGGACATTCGCCCACGTCGTGCAGATCAGAACCTTTGCAGGTTCTACGTAATAATCAAGAGGGACAATCAGATATGGAAGGAGATCAAA
>CAZJOQ010000044.1:0-20705 GCA_964547625.1 uncultured Nitrospira sp. | reverse complement strand
GAGGGTACCAGAGAACAGGATCCCCGTAGCAAGCTACGGGGAATCACAAGTTGAAAAATTAAAGGAACCGAACCCCTTCCTAGTCAAACATTCCTTTTCGGGTGTTCTATCCAGCCCAGTCGAGCGCCACCACCTTGAGTTCCACTGCTGAGCCTACTGCCAGGCGCGCAGCTTCCAGCTCATATCGCTGCTGCAGGTTCATCCAAAATTCAGCCGTGGTAGAAAAGCACCGGGCCAACCGTAGGGTGGTATCGACCGTGATGCCGCGCCGCTCGTTCGTGATTTCGCTGACCTGCGCGGTCGTCACACCGAGGCGTTGGGCACGCACGTTGGCAGACAGATTCAGAAGTTTCATAAATTCTTCTCTCAGGATCTCTCCAGGGCGTAATCGCTTCTTTCGCATAGTCGAGCCAGTTAGGACGCCCACTTCAGGTGCAGCTTCCGATGATGCATGGCACAGTCACGAAGATAGAGGTTGATTAAGCTTTGATAGGGAATCCCCATCTCCTCAGCAATGGATTTGAAGTAGGCGACCGTATCACGATCGAGTCGCATCGTAACCGGCTGTTTCAAGTATTTGACATACGGGTTCTTCCGCCCCTTCATTTTTGAAAAATCGTAATGGTCTCTCATCGCCTTCTCCTCCAATATTCTCGTTCCTCTCCCTTATCAGCCCGCCTCGCAGAGAAGAGCCTAACAACCGTTTCACTCTCTCGGAAGCAATGACAGACGACGATCACGCGCAACTTGAAACTCATACCCAGCAAAATGAAACGGTCTTCCTCTTCAGAGTGATCCGGATCGAAGAATTGAACGGCATGCTCATCACAAAATGCCGCTTGCGCCTCCTCGAAGGAAACCCCGTGTTTCCTTCGATTCGCCTTTTCCTTTGACTCATCCCATTCGAATCGCATCTGATGTTCTGTACACTGTACGTATCGATCCCCAGCTCGTCAAGGCAGTATACTACCTATAGGCCCAGCCTCTGGTTTGTACCCGAAAATGGATAATGATCAAAAAGGGTCTTTCCCCGTCAAGTAGCGGATCTACTGCTCCGGATGGGGATCTTTTCTGATGAGTGCGAGGTAGAGCAAGAGGTCGGCGAGGTCTTGATCGGTCATGGTGGTGTCAGGAAACATCCCGGTCCCAGGATGGCCTTCTCGAATAGCGCGGGCCCGTTCCTTGTTATTTTTCAGGCGCAGGACCTCCGGATTCCGCAAATCGGTGGGGAGAGGATTCAGTTTTGTGATGAGCTTGGCTGTGTCCGCTTCCAGTCGTGGTGTCTTAGACAAGTACCCATCGATCCCATGGCAGTAGTAGCACACACCTTTGCCGTTAAAAATCTCCCGGCCTTGCAGGATATTGCCCTTTAACTTGCCGCTCGGTTGCGCTGGAGGAGATTCGGCCCAGGTGCGATCAGCTACAGACACCGGCTCGACTCCCAGCCAGACCATGATAAGCATGCTGAACGAGGCTGTCAGTTTGACCAGCAGATTGAGGCTACGGTAACTGAACAGATATCTCATGCTTTGTCGTCCATTCTTTGATTTCCGTCAGTGGTCACTGCAACAGGCATTGTACCGGTCTTCTGGAATACTATTCATGTCACTGAAAACTTGTACCCGCTCGTCCGCGCTGATGACGTTATCAATTGCGGGATAGAGCGCTCGTTCTTCCTTCCGATTATGAGAGCTCAGCAGCTGTATCAGCGCCTGCTCGTCCTGATCGGACTCGAGATTCTGCCCCTCCAACTTTTGATGAATCGCGTCGAGCAACTGTTTGATCTGGCTATGCTCATGTCGCATCATGGGCGTCGGCCCGTCCTCGACCATGCCAGTTTTTTCTTCCCAGATTGGAAAGAGCAGCTCCTCTTCCCACACGATATGCCGTTGAAGACCGACTTTGAATTCCTTGAACGCTTCCTTCGCCTTGGCAAAGTCCAAGCGTTTCAATGTCTGAAAGGTCTTAAACAACTCATCCAGCCGATCGTGATCCTTTTCGTAAAACTGTGTGATTGTCTGTTGCTCGCTCATCGTTCCCTCTTTGATGAACACGCCGCCGTGCAGCCTGATGCTCCTGGCTTGTCACGATCGATCATTGACTTTGTGCTCAAGGTGACAGGCCACAGAGGCCTTCAAGAGATTATTGAACGACGGCAGGATCAGCTTCAAGTCCTTGGTGGGAATAGTTCGCGCCAACTCTTCCGCCGCCTGATGATGGGCCATGGCCTGCCGATGTTTAAAGAAGCCCAGATGCATTTTGGTCAATCCCTGCGCCAACTCATGGTCCTCTTCGACGAGTGCATCGACAATCACCTGAATCGTTTCCAGGTGCTGCAGCATGACCGCACGATGCTCCTTGCCGACCGATGATGACAGTGGAACAGAGCACCTGGTATCAGGGGTCAGATACGGATTCGGTCGCGTCGCTCTCTGTACCTGCCTGACGTCACCACAACCGATGGCTACTGTGGCACAAAGCAGACCTCCAACGAGGATAAGTTTCCTTTTACAATGCACGGAGAAATTAGCAACAGTCCACATCACATGAAGCCGCTCCAATCACTCAAGCCGTTAAACGCACTCGGCTCCCTCGAGCTTTGGTCCTCATAGCAATCCGTTGTTCCCACATGGAGTGGCACAGGAATTCTCTTTAGGATACCGAGAGCAATGCGCATACCTCTGATCGGCATGTCAGGAGTACGATGGGTGTCTCGCATAGCCAACGATTCCATGGCTTGTTGCGAAGAGGAAGCAGACGGGATGGGGTCAATTGCTCCTAATAAGCCGAGGGTGCTGATGCACAATGCAACAAGTGAAGAGAATGCGCGTTTTCACGAATACAGCCCACAGCCTGGCTGCTATTGACTCACCGTCCCGTCCGCATGAGTCCATGTGCACAGGCTCCTAGCATAAAATCGCCTTATCCTCCAGCATGACACACCATCATGAAACGAAATGGTGAATGGCGGGTGCTGGGCCGCCTGACTCTCCTGTTCGGCAGCGCGACACCAGCAACGGCCGGGTGGGAGCTCTTGGATGCTACACTCTTGGCGCCAACATGATGACGGCCATGCCTAGAACTGCGATCGCTGACCCAGCAAGGTCCCAGGCGGTCGGACAAACACCATCGATGAGCCACAACCACACAATGGCTGTGGCGGCCTAGACTCTCCCGGCAGCGAAGGGGGTGCAGCGTGAGCAACCAGACGAACAGCGCCAAAGAACCGGCCGCGGGCAAGAACACCGCTAGGGGTGCGGGATGAGTCAGCCAGAGCAGGGGGAGATAGCAGCCCAGAATCTCGGCGATGGCTGTGGCGACAAACAAGGCCGTCGTGGCTCCCAAGGTCATGAAGTCCTCCTGCAATCTTGGTCAAGCTGGACCGTCGGGCATGGGACGTTGCCATAGGAACAGAAGACGCAGCAGTCGCCGGGCTCCGGTCGTAAAACAACGTGACATGATCCGCATTCAAAGAAGACCACACAGGCATCGGTCGGCATGTCTTCCTCGGATCGCGCCCCGCAGTTCGGGCAGGTCACGACTGACTGTGTGAGGATCTCCATCATAAACCCCTCCGGTCACTCACGCGACACATCAGGGAGCAACGACGTGCGACCGGCCTGGATGGCCATCTGTGCTTGTGAATCGGGATTATTCCTTGCCTTCGCGTCCGTGTTTCAACAAGGGTTTCCACCGGAACCAGAGGTCATGCCAGGGGCAAAGACTACCTCGAATGGTCGTGCCAGCCAAGATCCTGCGCGTCCTGTGGCTGAACGAGCGTGCGCAACCGGTTGATCCCAACCGGTTCATCGATTTGCATCGGCACGAGCGCAACGCGTCTGGCGTGGTGGGTCCGTACTGCTTCAATTGGGGCCAACTCGAACGCGGCCCGCCGCTTCAACAGGGGTGACGACGTGGTTGTTGCGGACAGGCTGTTGTTGATAAGCCAGGCCCATGGCTCAATGCCGGCGCGGCGCAGCTCGTCCTGCAATTGGGCAGCTTCCAGCACCGGCGTCGTTTCCGCTAAGGTCACGATCATCACCTTCGTCCGTTCAGGGTCCTGTAGCCGCATCATCGGTGTCGTGTGGTGCAGCAGTGGGTCAATATGGCGGCTCGCTTCGCGGTGATAGGAGCCTGTGGCATCGAGTAGTAGCAGGGTGTGTCCGGTCGGCGCCGTATCCATCACCACGAATTTCTTACCGGCCTCGCGGATGATGCGGGAGAATGCCTGGAATATGGCGATTTCTTCCGTGCAGGGCGATCGCAAATCCTCTTCCAGCATAGCACGGCCTTGGGCATCGAGGTCCTTGCCTTTGGTATCGAGCACATGTTGCCGGTACCGCGCGATCTCGGCCTGCGGGTCGATTCGGCTGACGTCCAGATTATCCAAAGATCCCGACAGCGTGTCAGTCAGGTGGGCAGCCGGGTCCGATGTCGTCAAATGGACGGGAAGCCCGCGCTTAGCCAGTGCCACCGCGACTGCAGCGGCAAGCGTGGTTTTGCCAACCCCGCCCTTGCCCATCATCATGACGAGACCGTGGCCGCTCTTGGCAATCTCGTCAACGAGCCCCGACAACCGTGGAAGATCGACCGAGTCGGCGATCATCCCAACTGGTAGAGGCGCGGCTTCGTCTCCATCAGAGAAAAGACTGCTCAGCGCCTCAACCCCAACGAGGTTGGCGGCCTTGAGCCGCAGATAATCGATGGGGAGATCTCGCAGCACATCAGGCATCGCGACGATCGCCTCTTGCTCATGCCGATAGATAGCGGCGGCCAGTGCATCATGCCGTGCTTCGCGTTCCGGCAGGACGCCGTTGATAGCGAGATATTGCCTGGACAGGCCGATTGCGGCCAGTTCCTGATGCGTGCGCGCGACCTCGTCCAGCGTGCCATTCTGGGCGCGAGCCACTAGAATCAAACGGGTTCGGTTCGGATCAGATAGCGCCGTGACCGCGTCCGCGTACCGCCGACGCTGCTTTTCCAGCCCCGACAGTGGGCCGAGGCAGGACGCGCCCCCCGGATTCGTTTCGATAAAACCACTCCATGCGCCAGGGAGTTGCAGCAGACGGATGGTATGGCCGGTCGGCGCCGTGTCGAAGATGATGTGATCGAAGCCGGCAATCAACGCCGCATCGGTCAGCAATGCGGTAAATTCGTCAAAAGCCGCAATTTCAGTGGTGCAGGCCCCGGAAAGCTGTTCCTCAATGCTCTTCACCACGGAGTCCGGCAACTGTCCTCGCACCGGGCCGACGATGCGCTCACGGTACTGTTGCGCCGCCAGCTGCGGGTCGATTTCCAGGGCGGAAAGCCCCACAACATTGGTAATGGCGGTAATGTGGTTGCCGATCGTCTGGCTGAACACCTGGCCGACGTTGGACGCCGGATCGGTGCTGACGAGTAAGACCTGCTTGCCCTGTCGGGCCAGACGGATCGCGGTGGCGCAGGATAGCGACGTTTTGCCGACGCCACCCTTGCCGGTAAAAAACAGGAACGTGGGTGGGTCCTCTAGAAACTTCATGCGGCACCCCTGTGACGTGGCGAACCCATCAGCATGGTCCACCACAACAACTGCCGCCTGTCTTGTTCGCAGCCGGTGCAGTGGCCACGCCCGCCCAGCGGGTCAGCTCAGCCCGGCTCGGATACCGTCCTGCCAGGGCCACTTCGCCGTCCACCAAAATCAGCGGGAGCGATGCCTCCCCCGAGCGCTGTAAAAATCCTTTGACCGTGATGTTATTGGCGAACTCCAACGGTTGTTGGCCCAAGTTAAAGCGTTCGATCGTCATTCCTTGCTGCTTCGCCCACTCAACATCGGCCGCAAAGTTCACCAACTCCTGATCTACATCGACTCCGCACACACCCGTGCTGCAGCACATCGCCCCGTCATACACCTGAATCTTTGGCATGTTGAACCTCCCTCTCATCGTAAAACACGAGTACACAGAAATATTTATTACGGCAGCTGTGCAATGCGGTCGAGCTCCACCTTGAACTGCTCACGATCATTCCAGAGCCGGTCAATCGGCAATTTTAAGAATGCTTCGATGCGGGCGCGCAGGGTGCGATAGGCCTGCTCAAACTTTGCGTCAATTTCTGCCTCCGTTCCAGTTGCCTTGGCTGGATCCTCTACACCCCAATGGACACGCAACACCGGACCAAGGTAGGCCGGACAGGTTTCCCCGGCTGCATTGCCACACACCGTGATCACGATATCCGGAATGGCCGGAAGATCAGTCCACGACTTACTGTGCAAGCCTTCGGTTGAAATCCCTTCCCGCTGCAATAGCATTAGAGAACGCGGGTGCACCGTCCCGGTCGGATGGCTCCCCGCACTCATGGCGCGCCACTCAGGACCTGCCAGGGCGTTGAACGTAGCCTCAGCTAACACGGAGCGGCAGGAGTTACCGGTACAGAGGAACAGGACGAATCGTGTCATGCGGAGCCCTCCGCTGGGAACCAGCCACGGGTTCGATTGCACACAGCGCAGACGGACAGCATGACCGGGACTTCCACCAACACTCCCACCACTGTGACCAACGCCGCTCCAGACTCAGGTCCGAACAGCGCGATAGCCGTGGCCACCGCAAGTTCAAAGAAGTTACTCGCCCCAATGAGCGCCCCTGGTGCGGCCACTGAGTAGGGCACGTTCAGCCATTTCATCAGGCCATACGTGAGCGACGAATTGAAATAGACCTGAACAAGAATTGGGATGGCGATCAAGAGCACATGGAACGTCTTCCCCAGAATATTCTCGGCCTGAAAGGCAAAGATCAGCACGAGCGTGGCAAGGAGCGCTACAATGGTGACGGGCGCAAAGCGCGGGAGCAGACTCTGTTCAAACCAGGTCTTCCCGTGTCGGCGAATGAGCCAGCGCCGAAGCAGGACTCCAAGACTCAAGGGAATCACAATGAAGGCCATCACCGAGTACAGCAAGACTTCGAATGGAACGCTTAAGGATGATGCGCCGCTCACGAGGAACCCTACCAGGGGAGCGAAGAGGACCAGCATGATGAGATCGTTCACGGACACCTGCACCAGGGTATAGGCCGGATCGCCATCCGTAAGATAGCTCCAGACGAACACCATGGCAGTACAGGGCGCAGCGGCAAGGATAATGGCCCCTGCGATGTATTGATCCGCATCCCCTGGAGTGATCCAGGCCGAGAACACATACCGGAAAAAGAGCCAGGCCAAGAAGGCCATGGAAAAGGGCTTCACGACCCAGTTGACGAACAACGTCACCAGCAAGCCTCGTGGCCGTTTCCCTACATCGCGCACCGCCGCAAAATCGACCTTCATCATCATAGGAATGATCATCAGCCAGATCAAAACGGCAATCGGGACATTGACGTGACTCCCTTGGCCAAATTCGAGGCTTCTGAGCACCTGCATGGTCTCCGGCGCCCACTGTCCTAACAGAATTCCCGCCACCATACAGAGCCCCACCCAGAGGGTGAGGAAGCGTTCGAAGACATTGAGCCGTTTTTCACTCGGCGCCGCACAGAGCTCAGGATGTATGGCAATATCCATCACACGACCTCCCCTGACCGTATTCGATCTCTCATTGAGCATCCCCTCTACTGATCAATAAAAGTTGATTGCTCAGCGCTAAAAAAATTACACACACCGGGATGAGGTGCCGACTCGTGGGCGTGAGCCTCGTAACGACTCGACGACCGCCTCCAACTCCTCCAGGGTTTCTTGATCGAGGGAATAGTAGATCCACCGGCCCTCGGGACGATCCGTAATCAGTCCTGCGTCCTTGAGCACTTTCAAATGAAACGACAACCGCGACTGTGCCGTCTTCATCACGTCGGTGAGGTCGCATACGCATTGCTCACCGTCCTTCAGACGCTCCATGATCTCTAACCGCGTGGAGTCTGATAGCGCGTGGAAGAGACTCACGCCTTTGTCTCGTCGCTTGGGAATGGTGGTTGCCATACTCCATTCATATAACAACAATTATTGATATAGCAAGAGCGGAGGCGATGGATGCATAAACTATTGTCAGTACAAGCTCGTTGGGATCTTTAACAGAAACAGGTAAGATACGACTATGATGACCCAAGAGGAGCGTGAAGAATTCCGCGCGAAGCTGACTGCCATGCAGAACGAGATCCGTGCAGTCGCTGAGTCCGCGGCGCAGGATCTCAAGCCGATAGCGCTCGATCAAACCAGCGTGGGCCGGGTCTCGCGCGTCGATGCGATGCAGTTGCAGCAGATGTCGCAGGAGACCGCGCGCCGACGCCAACAGCTCCTGCTCAAGATTGAAGGGGCCTTGCGCCGGATCGAATCGGGGCGATTCGGCCTCTGCTTTCTATGCGAGACGGAGATCGACCTTCGGCGCCTGGGTGCGGACCCCACAATCACGCGATGTCGTGATTGCGTTGAGGATGCATAACGATTGGGGGTCGCGTTGGCTGGAAACCCGTTAGGAACAGAGACTCAATGCCGCCTCGATCGCCTGGAGATGCGCTTGAATCTGTCTCTTGAGCGCCGACCGGCCTGCCTCCAAAGTTAGGGAACAAGGGATTCCTTGGGCGAATCCGTACCGAGCCATAGGCCACCAACTGTGAGTCCCAGGTTCGAGAGGCCTCGCGATGACTCCCCCATTGGCTGACTTCCCGTCAATCATCGCATCAAGATTCACGGGCATAATCGTGCGAATCTGCTCGAGCACACGGTGCCCGAGATCCCTTCCAGGCTGGACCGTCTCATACAGATAATAGCCGGCGCTATCCTCGTCTCCGTGGAGTTCCAGGCTCAGATCAAACCGTTGTTGCAGCACCGGCTGAACGAACCGGACTTCTTGCGGCGGGTGCGGCGAGTTGAACTCCCGGTTCAGATCACGCCTGTCACCGTTTTCACGCATTCCATGTTCATAGCCCCACGGGTTGAGGCAGGAAAGTATCGTGATGTCCCACCGACGAAGAAACTTTGTATAGGCGTGAGACTCAAGCCATTCACACAGTGCTTCCACTCCGGCGAGCTCATCGCCATGAATGCCGGCAGACAGCAACACTCGCCGCGGCGCGCCGCTTCCAAAAATGACTCGCATGAGCGCATAGGTCCTGCCTGGTGCCGTGATCTCATGAAGATGCAAGCTCGCGTCACAATCCTCGCTCACGGCGGAACGGACCCGTTGGATCAGGTGGGCATACTCTCGTAGCACTGCGGGATTCATGAGAGACGGAGCGTCATGAGGATCAGGTTGTTTCACGGACATGCCGATCCGCCGGGTGTCGCGGGCACCATACTTGAAGCACTCGGGGCGCATGATTCGAAAGCTGCAGCATCACGTGGATTCCAATAACCGTGGCAAAAGGCTCATCCGGAAAGTCCCTCAGACTGATGTGTCCGGAACTACATCCTGCACAACTGCGCACACCTCAAAGACGGGCCGTATCAGACACAGCTGTGGACCCAACGGACGATGTCCTGCGCGCTAAGGGCCCCGGATTGCCGCGCCACTTCACGACCCCCGCGAAGCACGATCATGGTCGGGATACTCTGAATGCCGAAGCGGGCCCCGAGCGCCTGCTCCTCCTCCGTATTCACCTTAGCCAGGCGGGCTAACGGCTCCAGCGCCTTCGCCGCCTGCTCATACGCGGGCGCCATCATGCGACAGGGCCCACACCAGGGTGCCCAGAAATCCACAACAAGCGGAAGATCGCTTCGAGTGGCGTGCACGTCGAAATCCGACGCGGTCAGTGCGATTGGATGTCCGGTGAACAGCGGCTCGTGACACTGGCCACAATTAGGGCCATCCGCGAGGCGGGCTGCTGGAACGCGATTGATGGTGTGGCACCGGGGGCAGAGGATACGCATCATGTCACTCATAGTTCACGTCCATCAGCGGCCCGACGAGTCGGGTCTCCCGCAGCCTTTGTGCAGCAGGCCTATTCCACATCCAAGTCCACATCCAGGCCGGCTCGCTTCAGGCGAGCGCGCAACCGTTCGATTTGATCGAGCAGATCAAGCATCACTGCGGCCGCATCAAGACTGGCTTCAAAATCCCGTTGCAGGCGAGCCATTCGGCGGGCACAGGTAAGATCCGCCGCGCGGAATCGCCAGAGCGAGATCTCCGCACCTTGTGGCTCCAACACCCCCACAGCCACCAATTCGATGATCCATTGCGACTCCGCACCACATGCTCTCGCCAACTCCTCGATCGACAGTACCCCCTCGTCACCGATCACGCTTCCTGTCAGAAGGTCCTGCTCCCTATCCATAGTTAGACCCCCAGTGCTTTGCGCGGATTGAAGGCCAGCTCCCGCGCCATGGTGTGATAGATCTGTTGTGCCTGCTCCGTATCCGCTTTCGGAAGGACCACGTCCAGGACGAGAAAGAGATCGCCTGCCGGCTCGCCGGGAATCCCACGGCCTTTGAGCCGAAGTTTTTGCCCGCTCTGCGAGCCTGCCGGAATCTTGACCTCGACCACGCCGGTCGGAGTCGGCGCTTTGACCGTCGCGCCAAGCGCCGCCTCCCACGGAGCAAGCGGCAGGGTCAACGAGAGATCATGACCCTCCACACGGTATAACGCATGGGGGTCGAAATGAACTTCCAGATACAGATCACCCCCGGGCGCTTCACCCGCTCCTGGTGCACCCTGGCCGGCCAGACGGATCAGCTGGCCGTCGCGAATGCCTTTGGGAATCCGGACGTTGAGCATGTGTTCGCGCAGCGCCACGCGGCCCTGCGCATCCAGTTGCGGCGCGCGCAGCGTAATGGTACGGGTCGCCCCCTGAAACGCGTCTTCGAGCGGAATGACAATCTTCGCATAATGATCCTCGCCGCGAGCCCGGCTCGCATCGGCCTGACGGGAAAAATTGCCGAAGAGGCTGGAAAAGAAGTCGCTGAAGTCGGAGGCTTCCCCCTTCGACGCTCTGCCCTGGGTGAACTCGAACCCAGCCCCCCAGTCTGGCGGCGGCGTAAATTCCTGCCCCTCCCGCCAGCGATTGCCGAGTTGGTCATAAGCGGCGCGCTTCTCCGTGTCCTGGAGGACTTCGTAGGCTTCGCCGATTTCCTTAAAACGCGCTTCCGCTTGAGGCTCTTTGCTCACGTCCGGATGATATTTTCGCGCCAGCTTGCGATACGCGCTTTTGATATCGTCGGCTGTCGCGGAGCGCTCAACGCCGAGGGTTTTATAGTAGTCCTTAAATTCCATGCGGCCTCATTCCTAGTTGCTTAGCCGAACCCTGACACCCGCGTGCATCCGTTCGTGCACTGAAATTCTCGGGATAGATACAGACATTACAGATGTCTTCCGACCCGGGCGAACATATCGCGAATAGGACGACGACCCCGTTCAGTAACCGCTACATCTCCGAATCGCTTCGTCGTCCATCTGCGCCCGAGCCGTTGACCGTGAACTCGCGGTTGATAATCCGCAGCTGCGTCTTGGCCCGGATTCAGCGAGAGATACGTCACGGCTCGGTCGTACTCCGCCAGCTGTGCAACACCCGCATGTAATTGGCTCGTTCAAAGGCTTGCGGATCGGGGCATCGCATAAGATTCATGCTGCCCTGCATCTGGCTCAACGAGTGATAGTCGTGCTCTTCCATCCAACGGACCATCTCCTCTCGAATCGTTTGGAGACGCTCCGGTCCATGCTGGAGGAGCGCCGACACCAGTTGAACCGCATGGGCTCCGGCCATGACGGCTTTGACGGCATCCACGGCGGTATGGACGCCTCCGGTGACTGACAGCGAGGCGCGAACGTGTCCGGAGAGCACCGCAAGCCAACGCAGTCGGAGCAAGAGTTCGGACGAATCGGAAAGCTGCAACCGGGGCACCACCTCCAACGTATCCACATCGATATCGGGCTGATAGAAGCGATTGAACAGCACGAGTCCGTCTGCGCCCAGTCCATCCAGCTGTGAGGCGATGTGCGCGAAGGAGCCGAAAAATGGGGAGAGCTTGACGGCGACCGGGATTGTCACGGAAGCCTTGACCTTGCGCAAGATGTCCAAGACCCGCTGCTCAACGGCCTGCCCGTCTTCCTGCGGGTTGGTGGCGACGACGTAGAAGTTGAGTTCGAGCGCATCCGCGCCCGCCTGCTGAATCATGCGCGCGTATTCTAGCCAGCCGGTCGCCGTGGTGCCGTTCAGAGAACCGATGACCGGCACACGGACGGCGGCTTTGATCCGGCGAATCTGCTCCAGATAAAACTCTGGCCCGACCGAGACCCCAGAGCGATCAGGAAAGTACGAGGGCGCTTCCGCGAAGGAGTCGGTATGCGCTTCGATGTGACGGAGCGTCTGCGCGCGCTCCCCGGTGATCTGTTCTTCAAAGAGCGAATGCATGACGATCGCCGCCGCGCCGGCGTCCTCCAACCGTTTCACCATGTCCAGGTCATCGACCAGGGGCGATGCGCCGGGCATGAGAGGGTGCGGCAGCGACAAGCCGAGATACGTCGTGGACAAATCCATACTTATACTCCCTCTTTAGGAGGACGATGGCCGCTCGCAACGGCCGAGGGCACCAGTGTGGCCAGCTGTTGGTAAAGCGCGGTGCGATAGGCATTGTGTCGTTGAGCCTCAGCCACCAGATGACGAAAGCGCTCCGGCTCTTGATGTTCAACGATCCGAAACCTCGTCTCGTTGCGCATGAACTGGGTCAGATCCGAGCGGCTTGGAACCGAGTCCAGCTGTAGAGGAGGCTCTCCCTTGTCGAGACGCCGGGGATCGAATCGGTACAGCGGCCAATAGCCCGATTCCACCGCCAACTTCTGTTGGTCGATGCCGAATTTCAAATCGTAACCATGGGCGATGCAAGGGCTGTAGGCGATCAGAAGCGAGGGGCCTGGAAACGATTCTGCTTCCCGAAACGCGCGCACGGTCTGGGTGTCTTTTCCGCCGAGGGCGATTCGCGCCACATAGGCCGTGCCGTACGTCATCGCCAGTAAACCCAGATCTTTCTTGGGTGTCGCTTTGCCTGCGGTCGCGAACTTCGCGGCTGCGCCTAGAGGGGTGGCCTTCGACTGCTGTCCTCCCGTATTGGAGTAGACCTCAGTATCGAGCACGAGGATGTTGACGTCCTGCCCCATTGCCAGCACGTGGTCCAGTCCGCCATAGCCGATGTCGTAGGCCCAGCCGTCGCCGCCGACGATCCAGACGCTCTTTCGCACCAGATAGTCCGCCAGCATCGTCAGCCGACGCGCCTCCGGAGAGGCCAGCGCCGACAGTGTCTGCTTCAGGGCCGCGACGCGTTGCCGTTGGGCGGCAAGGCCGGCCTCGCCGGGGCGATCGGCCTGCGAGAGTTCATCGACTAGCGTCGTCCCCAGCTGTGGAGCGAGACGGCTGAGCAAGGCCCGCGCCTGCTCGCTGTGCTGGTCCAGCGCCAGCCGAAAGCCGAACCCGAATTCCGCGTTGTCCTCGAAGAGCGAGTTCGACCAGGCCGGCCCGCGTCCGTCCCGATTGACGCTGTACGGCGTCGTCGGGAGATTGCCTCCATAGATCGACGAGCAACCGGTGGCATTGGCGATTAAGGCCCGGTCGCCGAAGAGCTGGGTCAAGAGTTTGAGGTAGGGTGTCTCGCCACAGCCCGGACAGGCGCTCGAATATTCAAACAGAGGTTCAAGAAACTGAATGCCCTTCACATCCGGTTTGATGATCGTCCGATCGGCCTCGGGAAGCTGGAGAAAGAACGCGTAGTTGTTTCGTTCGACCTCTCGCAGCGGACGTTGCGGCTGCATGTCGATGGCCTTGTGCTTTGGATTAGATTTGTCTTTGGCGGGGCAGACCATCACGCAGAGGTGGCAGCCGGTGCAATCCTCGGGAGCCACCTGGATCGTATAGCGGAACCCAGGAAACTCGTGGGCTTTGTAATCCACGGACTTGAAGGCCGCGGGCGCTCCCGCTAAGACTGCGGGCGCATAGACCTTGGCGCGAATCGCTGCATGGGGACAGACCATCGCGCACTTGTTGCACTGGATGCAGATGGCGGGATCCCAGACCGGCATCTCCTGGGCGAGGTTGCGCTTGTCCCATCTGGCCGTGCCCACGGGCCAGGTCCCGTCCACGGGAAAGGCGCTCACCGGCAGCCAGTCACCCTTGCCGGCCAGCATGAGCGCCGTGACCGCTTTGACAAAGTCCGGTGCCTCGTCGGGGACCAATAGCGCGAATGAGTGAGTCGCCGTGACGCGGCCGGGCAAACGGACTTCGTGCAAATGCGCGAGGGCCTGATCCACGGCAGCCAGATTCTTCTGCACCGTGTCGATGCCCCATTTGCCGTAGGTCTGCTGGATCGTCTGGTTGATCTCGGCGAGCGCTCGCTCAATCGGGAGGATCCCGGAAAGGGAAAAGAAGCACGTTTGCATGATCGTATTGATGCGTCGGCCCAGTCCTGCGTCGTCGGCGACGCGATAGGCATCGATCACATAAAACCGGAGGCGCTTGTCGAGGATCTGCGTCTGGGCTTTACGCGGAAGCTGATCCCAGACCCTGGCGGCGACAGCAGGTGTGTTCAACAAGAAGGTGCCGCCAGGCGCTGCGTACTCCAGAACATCATAACGATCGAGAAAATCAAACTGATGGCAGGCCAGAAAGCCCGCTTGTCGAATGAGTGAGGCCGAGCGGATTGGACGGGGGCTCATCCGGAGATGCGAGATCGTCATCGCGCCGGCTTTGCGCGAGTCGTAGACGAAGTAGCCTTGCACCCAGCGGTCGGTGCCTTCGCCAATGATCTTGATCGAGTTCTTGTTGGCGCCGACTGTTCCGTCGGAGCCGAGTCCGAAGAACACGGCTCGAAAAACATCGGGAGGTTCAATGTCGAATTCTGGATCGACAGGCAACGAGGTTCCGCTGACGTCGTCCGTGATCCCGACCGTGAAATGACGAGGAAAACGAGCCTTGGCGAGTTCATCGAAGACCGCCTTCACCATGGCAGGCGTGAATTCTTTCGAGGAGAGCCCATACCGCCCGCCGATGACGGTCGGCTCTTCCGTGAAACGGCTCAGTCCCTCGGCACGTCCCTCGTGCAAGGCGGCGACCACGTCGAGATAGAGCGGCTCACCCACCGAACCAGGCTCTTTCGTCCGATCCAGCACGGCGAGGGCCCGGGTGGTCGATGGAAGAGCAGCCAGGAATCGCTGAACGTCGAACGGACGATAGAGGCGGACCTTCAGCACGCCCACGCGCTCGCCACGTTCGCGCAGCCAGTCGACCGTCTCATGAACGGTCTCAGCGCCTGAGCCCATCAGCACGATTATGCGTTCGGCTTCAGGATGGCCGGCGTAGTCGAACAAGTGATACTGACGACCGGTGAGTGCCGCGAATTGATCCATGACCCCCTGCACGCGGTCGGGACAGGCCGCGTAAAACGGCTGGCAGGCTTCGCGTGCCTGGAAGAAGGTGTCCGGATTCTGGGCGGTACCGCGCAGGACCGGCCGGTCCGGGGTCAAAGCTCGCTCCCGGTGCGCCTGGATGAGGCTCTCATCGATCATGGCGAGGAGGTCTGCATCAGTCAGCTCCTCGATCTTGGCGATTTCATGGGACGTGCGGAAGCCGTCGAAGCCATGGATGAAGGGAATCCTGGTGGCCAGGGTCGCGGCCTGGGCAACGCAGGCCAGGTCATGCGCTTCCTGCACGGAGCCGGAGGTCAGGATGGCGAACCCGGTCTGGCGGCAGGCCATCACATCGGAATGATCGCCAAAGATGGACAGGGCGTGAGTGGCGACAGTGCGGGTGGCCACGTGCATGCAGAAGGCAGTCAGCTCCCCGGCGATCTTGAACAGGTTAGGCATCATCAATAGCAACCCCTGCGAGGCCGTGAACGTCGTGGTCAAGGCGCCGGCCTGCAGGGCCCCGTGGACCGCCCCGGCGGCTCCGCCTTCCGACTGCATCTGCGCAATCTTAGGAAGGATTCCCCAGAGGTTCGGCTTCGCTTGCGTCGCCCACTCGTCGGCCAGTTCGCCCATCGCGGAGGCGGGCGTGATCGGATAGATGGCGACCACTTCGTTCGTCCGGTAGGCGACCGAGGCCACAGCTTCATTGCCGTCTATTGTGAGTACTCGTCGTGCGTCCATCATGAAGACTCCTCACTTTTTGGATGACGTTTGAACACTCATGCGATGATGGTGATCGCAACGTCCCGCACTCCGGGCAGCCGCCGGACTGCTTCCTCGCAGCGTTCCTGGAATTCCATTCCCAACGGGCAGGCCGGGGTCGTAAGGACGACGGTCAAGGAGACGCGCTCCCCGTCGATCCGGACATCTCGAATCATGTCGAGACTGACCAGATCCTGACCCAGTTCAGGGTCCTGAACCGTCCGCAGCGCGTCCAGCACCTCCTTTTCCGTGATCATCGTCTTCCTGCTCTCTACAAGGAATGTTCCGCCGTCGCCGCGAGCACCCGCTGGATATGTTTGGTCAGGATCTCCGGAAGACCCGGCAGATCGATCTGCATGAAGCCGCGGACCAGGGTCGAAATCGCCACATCGCGCGGGAGTCCCCGCGTCATGAGATATTCCACCGCCTCTTCGGCGATCGGGCCGACGGCGGCTTCATGCGACAACTGACTACGCGGTGCCGAGTCAGCCAGCAATTCGGGGATAGCATGCATCCTGGCATACTCCGAGAGCAACATGCCGCGGCAATCGAGATGCCCGCGGCTCTCGTTGTGTTGACCGACTAGTTCACCGCGCAAATACATCGTGGACCGGTCTCGGGCGACGGCCCGTGAGATCGCATCGGCCCGGGTGCCCTGGCCTATCAGCTCCACATAGGTCCCCATATCGATGAGGGACTCTTTGAGGCCCACCATGATGCTGTTGAACTGGGCCCGCGCACCCGCTCCACGGAGGAAGACGCGTGGATAGGCCTGCACCGAGCGTACGGGACGGAGCAAAATGTAGTTGCTGACGAAGGTCGCGCCCTCCTCCACAATGACGCCGGTCCGTGGCCGGACGTGAAACCCTTCCGCCCAGTTATGGATCATCGTCTCGGCCAGCGTCGCGCCCTTTTTGAGGAACACTTCAGTCACGCCGATGTGCAGGCCCGTTTCGACGCGCGGATGCAGCGTACAGCCGGTAATGAGTTGGGCCTCGGCGCCTTCTTCGATGAGGATCACATTGTGGACGTTCTGACTGATGTTGTTCTCCTGCACGAGCAGGCAGGCCTGGATGGGTTCTGTGACGCGTTGGCCGGCGAACACCCGCAAGAAGAAGCCGCCCGTTTGAGCCAGCTCCACCGCCGCCGTGTACTTGTCCTGGTCGACCGCGACCGCCTGCCACCAGTAGTCCCACAACCAGTCATAGGACTTGAGGGCTTCGGCCATGGTCATGAGCTCAAGCTGGCCCTGGTAGCGGCGCTGGATGCGCTCGTAGATCGCGGAGTAGTCGACTTGGAAATAGGACGCGGCGCGGCCGACTTCTTCGCTGTCGATGCCGGCCAGCAACGCAGCTTCCCGGACCTGCTGCTCCAGCGATCGCAGGGCCTCGACCCGCTGGCGTTGCTGCTCGGCAGGATGACTGAACGAGCTCAGGTCCAGATCGGGGCCGTAGAGTGCTGGTCTCGTTTGGGCCTGGATTGCGCGAGCCCGGAGAGACTCTTCCCTCGTAGCTACTGGACCGGAATGTGTGAGCGACAGATCGGACATTTCCCGTACCCGTGTTTGCGAATCTCCTCCAGCAACTGGAGTCCTTCGCCTTCGCCGACGAGCGTGCCGCCGTAGAGCACATGCCCCACGTCCGACCGCAAATAATTGAGGATGTGTCCGGTATGCGTGATGATGAGCGCCGCCGGAGCCACGGCCTCGGCACTTGGCTGCTTCACGAGGCAAGCAAGCGTTTGCCCCACCACCGTAATACTGTCCAGATCAACCCCGGCGTCCGGTTCATCGACCAGGGCCAACGCTGGCTGCTGGGCCATGAGCTGCAGCAATTCGGCTTTCTTGATTTCGCCGCCTGAAAACCCCACATTCACATCCCGTGCGAGCAAACTAGAGCAGCCAAGCTGGTCGGCCAATTCCGCAACTCGTTTGCCGTCCCTCCCCTGTGCCGAGACTTCGGCGAGCTGCCCTAACGAGATGCCTCGGACGCTTGGCGGACGCTGGTGCATGAGGCCGATCCCGAGGCGCGCCCGTTCGTCGACAGTGAGGTGGGTGATGTCCTGGCCCTGAAATAGGATACGCCCCTTGGTGACGCGATAGCGGCTCAGCCCCATGATGGCCATCAGCAACGAGGATTTGCCTGATCCATTCGGCCCGAAAAGCACATGCGTCTCTCCCGGTCTGATCCGCACGCTGACATCGTGGAGGATCGGTCGTCCGCCGACCTCGATGCTCACCTCATCAAGCTGGAGAATGTCACTCGTGTCCACAGTGCGCTCGACCTCTCGTGCAAACCGATCTCGTTAGGCCGCAGGACTCGGCTCGGCTTCCGCCTGCTTGAGGATCCCTTCGACAGCTGTCCTCAAACGATCCAGGATTCCCGTGTTATCGGTGCCCCTGATATCCACGGGGACGAAGTGCTTCTCATTGAAGCTGGTCGCGCGAATGAGTTTCTTGAATAGCTTGTCCTGGGCCTTCGGGGCGCAGGCGCCTACGAGCAAGTAACCGTCCGGCTTGGACGTCTTCATCGCCTCTTCCACAATGGCATTCCCGCCCTGGCCGCACAACTGCGGGCTGAGGACGGTGTACTTCACATCCAGGTCCGATTCGACCTCGAAGGGGAGTTTGTTCATGTCGGAGTCTTTGAATGAATCACAGAGCCCTTTGCAGTTGCACAACAACACTTTGATTTCCATGGGGCACCTCCATACACAATAGTTATCCGTTGACTGTCTTCCAATATTCATCGACCCGCTCCTGAATATGTCTGATAACTTCGTCTTGCCTCGTCGGTTCGAATAGATGCCGGAACCGCCCCTGCAACTTCAGATAGTCTTCCACCGGCTTGCGCTTGGGAATATAGGTGTGGGTGACTTCGCCGTTGATCGCTTCTTTCAATGGCCAGAGGCCCGTCTCGACCGCTAACTTAGCCACTTCCGGAGTTTCTCCTGGATCGTACAACCAACCGGTAGGACAAGCAGATAATGCGAGGAAGAGCTTCGGTCCGGTAAACTTGGCCGCTCGCGCGAACTTTTCTTCCAGATCCAAGGGGTATCTCGGCGCGACGGTCGCGATGTACGGAGGCTTGTGAGCCCGCCAGATCTCGAAAATGTCTTTCTTCTCCTGCGTGGCACCGGCCGGATGCTGCAGACTGCAGGGTGAGGTGGGCGTCCGTGCGCCATAAGGGGTCGCGGGGGACATTTGTGCGCCGGTATTCCCGTAGGCTTCGTTGTCGTAACAAAAATAGTAGAAGTCGAGTTTTCTGGTGATGGCGCCCGATGTCGAAGAAAGGGCCATGTCGTACGTCGAGCCGTCTCCTCCCAGCACCACGACTTTCAGATCCTCTTCTTTCGGCAACTGGCCCTTTGCGATCAACACATCCAAGGCATCGCGTAGACCCTGTGCACCGGCCGGAGCCGATCCCATTGTCGTATAGAGCCAGGACCCCTTGAAGGGAGTAAACGGATAGGCGGCCAGCATCGTAAAGCACCCGGCGGCATTCACGTACACGACATCGTCACCCAACACTTTCGCGGCCAGCCGCAGGGCCTCCAGCCCGCCGCAGCCGGCACAGAGCGTCGTTCCCGGCAACACGTGCTCTTCACGGGGAACCTGTTTGATCTTCTTAAATGTCTCGCGTTGCCAGAGCAT
Source organism: uncultured Nitrospira sp. (assembly GCA_964547625.1). Lineage (GTDB taxonomy): Bacteria > Nitrospirota > Nitrospiria > Nitrospirales > Nitrospiraceae > Nitrospira_D. The sequence goes on along the minus strand of CAZJOQ010000044.1, from coordinate 1,008 downwards.
ACGGGACCTCTCCGATATTACTTCTTGAGACCACCTGCTAAGACCTGCAACTGCGTCATCTCACGATGTTCCTCTTCTGTGTACAGCAGAATCGGTCCGATCCCTCTTCCGCAGGCCCCGGCCTCCGATGTCTGTTCAAAGATCGCTCGAAACTCGCCTTCGGAGAGATTTTTCCCTCCCAGGCCGCCGATGAAGGAACAGAGTGCCCGTGGCCGCAGCGGGTCGTGATAGAGACAAGCCGCAATCTCCTGAAAGAGAATCCCACCCTGACCCGGAGACAGATTCTGATCCAATACCGCCACGGCTCGGCGGCCCTGCAACGCCTGACGGATGGTGTCCGCCGGCCAGGGACGGATCATGCGGAGCCGCAACAGTCCCACTCGCTTGCCATCTGCCCTGGCCACATCGACTGCGACCTTGCCTTTGCTCGCAAAGGCGTTGGCCATGACGAGCACATCTTCCGCATCGCCAAGCCGATAGCCCTCGACCACATCGTACCGCCGTCCGAACAGCTGCTCGAATGCCGCGGCCGCTTCCCGATGCACGTCCAACGCATTCATGGCAGCCAGATGCATTTGGTACCGGAAGTATGAATAGGGCGTCCCGCCGAGGACCGCCACGCCGAGCGCATGCGGCGCCGAAGCTTTGAACCCTAGATGAGCCGGTCGAAACGGTGGCAGAAACCGCTTGACCTGCCCTGGGTCCGGCAGAATGACCGGCTCGCGCGTGAACGAAAGATAGAAACCGTCCAGATTGACGATGACCGGTAACATCACCCGCGCATCCTCCGCAATCCGATAGGCCATGAGGATCGAGTCCAGCACTTCCTGACAGGTCTCGGCGTGGATTTGGAGAAATCCCGAATCGCGCGCGGCCAGCACATCATTGTGATCAGGTTCGAGTGTGATTGGCGCAGCCAGCGCCCGCGACACGTTGACCAACACGAGCGGTGTGCGCCAGCCGGAGACGGAATAGAGCACTTCGAGAGCATAGAGCAATCCCTGACTC
>CAZJOQ010000043.1:0-20784 GCA_964547625.1 uncultured Nitrospira sp. | reverse complement strand
ACCAGTCGCAATCCCCGAAGATGGCCCTGGGTGACAGATCCATTCGGACGTCACCTTAGTGCGGATAGCATCCGTCGGTCATCATCTGATTCGTGCTGAATTCCGCGGCGTGTGGTGCGCTCTCTGGGCGAGCGGTCGTTGGGACACGGGTGTGGACGGAACGGCGTCGCATCTCGGCGGTTGTACCACGCCATAAATAGCGCGCAAGCAATTCTCTCTTTCGTGCACGAACGAATTACAACGGAGAAAACGAACAGCGAATTCCCCGCCGGGCTCCATCAGACCAACCCGGTGACGGTGGACATTCGCCCTCAACGAGTCATCGTTCTAAACTTGGCCGGTTGACCGGATCCGTCGTCGCAATGAACTTTCCGTTGGTATGGTATTGCCCATGACACAACAATCGGTCGCCCGGTAAAGATTTCAGATGACTCAATACGCATTTGACGATGCGCTCTTCAGTAGCCTGGATACAGGGAGTTGTCTCGCTTTTCTTTTCAGGTCCGAACGGGTAAAGTACCCTCATGTCTAAATCGACCGCCCAACTGCTGCAGGAGGCGCTGCAACTCCCGGAAGTCCAACGTGCGACACTTGTCGTCGAACTGCTTGAGAGTCTGGAATCGTCCAACCCGCCGTACAGTCGGAGCGATGCCGACTGGCTGACAGAGATTGAGCGTCGCGCCCGAGCCGCTCAAGGCGGTGCCGCTGGCGTGCCGTGGGAGGAGGCCCACCAACAGGCACTGCGCCGACTCCCTCAGTCGTGAAGCCTGTCCGTTTTGCAGCCGAGGCCGTCCAGGAATTGGCGGACGCGGCAGCATGGTACGAGAGCCGGCAGGCAGGGCTTGGGGCGAAGTTCTTGGAGGAGGTCAACCAGGCTCAGCAGGCAGTCGGTACGCGCCTCCATTCCTTTCCTCGGCTGGCCCATCCCGCTACCGACTTACAGATCAGACGAGTCCTCTTGGCTCGCTTTCCCTATGCACTCGTAGTGCTCGAACTCGAATACGACCTGCGGATCCTAGCGGTCGCCCACCTGAAACGACATCCTGATTACTGGCTCAATCGTTTACAGCCGTCATAAGCCATCAGGCAATAGGTATGGCAGCGCGCCGCTTAAGCTATCGATGACGTAGGCCAACGTCTTCAGAAAATGCGCGCAGTCGAGCGTTTTGGGCTGCCTCTCCGATCCGTCAGACTCGTCCGGTTTCCAACTCCGTTGTAGAGGTAGTCGGCCTTGTTGATTTGCGTACTCGTGGCCGTGAGCTGATGGAGAATGTAGGTGACCTGCGAGGCTGGATCGTAGGTGTACGTCGTCTGCATGCCGTTCGGCAGGGGTCATCGCTGTGCGGCGCGAGAGGGCGTCGTAGACAAAGGTAGTACGTGCACGAATGACCAGTCATGGAGCAAGATGGTATCTGGACAGCAAGCATCCGTTCCTCACCCCCTCATGCGGCACATGCCTTTGCTCCAACCTGCTAGACTGATAAGATGCAGTCTGTCTCTCCATCACATCAGCCGTCCATATCCATATATATGGTGGGGCTCGTGGTGGGCCTCATGCTCGTGCACGGCCTCGCCGTTCCCGTTCACAGCGCGCTCTATTCCTGTACCGAATCATCCGGCGTCACGGTGATCACAGATAGTCCAGCGCAGCTCCGCGGCTGCACCCTCCTGAGTGCTGGCCGACCCACTCCACCTGAACAAACCCCACTGGCGACCGAGCCGCCCCCTCGCCGCGCATCGGAAGCCGGTGGATCTCAGGCCCAAGAGACACCCCCCTCACCCTCGGTCCTCGCTGTCCCGCTCGAACGATTCGGCTCCTTGTTCGTCGTCACCGTGCAGATCAACGGCACGAGACCGGCGAAGATGATTCTCGATACCGGCGCCTCCCACACCATTCTGTCATATGCGATCGCCCGCGATCTCAGTCTCTGGGCGCAGCACCGGTCCACGTCGATGACCATGCACACAGCTGGCGGCACGGTGCAGGCCGACGTGCTGCCGATCGCCTCGATTCATATTGGAAGGGCAGAGGTGCGGAATATCGAAGGCCTGTTAGGTCTCAACGTCCTCGGTCGCTTCACGGTGACTCTTGATTCGGTCCGCAATCGGCTGCTGCTGGGAGTGCACCCATGAGCCAGGCCATTCGTCCACAGTTCCATATCATGGTGGCCATGAGTCTGGCGGGCTTGCTCTTCACGCACGAGGCAACCGCTGGGCTCTATCAATGTCGAACAGACGACGGCCTCGTCTATACCGACACCCCAGCCCAACTCAAACAGTGCACCCCGCTCGGTCAGCACAGCGGGTCCGGTGCCCTTGGACTTGTCGGGGGCCCCACGACGGGAACGACTCCCGCAACTGCGCCGGTCCTGCCGCAACCGATGAGTCCGCCGCCGCTGGACGCATCTCCTATGTTACCCCCTCCACCCTCGGCACCGCCGAGTGAGACCGCCGCGCCCACGCCCTGCACAACCGGTATCAATCCACTCAACCCACTCAGCAGTCCCCCTTGTCCAACGGCTGAGGCGCCGCTTTTCACGCCAACCACTGTGCCGGCTGACTCCAACGTGCTACCTCCAGCACCGGCGCAACCATAAGGGCGCACGGCGCATGGACCTGTGCCACCGCCGCTGCTCCGACGGTCCCTGCACGACGTTTATCGAAATGAGTGGGTGAGATGCGCGATGGCGACGGAGATGGCGTGATCGAGACTGGTTCGGACATCAGGCTGCAACTCCGCATCGGTTCCGTACCGATCCCACGTACCCCGAGAGGAAACCGGCTGGATCGTCACGATGTCATGATAGAGGACCTCTCCCGTCTCCACAGAAATGATCTTGCCCGTCACAACCACCGGCGCCATCTGCCCCTCCATGCGCGCCCACACCCGATCTCTCCAGGTGGGCCGCTGAATCTGAAACAGCACCAGGCTATCCGCTCCAAGCCATTTCCCGATGTGCATGGCGCTGTCATCCGCCACGCGGCCGGAGACCTGGAATCGTTGTTCGTCCAGCACCGTTCCCAGAGCCTGTCGCTCCACGATCCGGATCCACGGTCTCTGTTGTTTGAGCTGGAAGAGCGCCTGTTCCAGCCTCATGTATCCGTACGCGACCTCGCGTTCTCCGGTGCGGGGATACCACACCGCGACGCGCATGACGTGCGACGGGACGCGAGCGAGTGGGAGCAAGGAATGGCCTGAGGCGTCCCGGGCGGTCTTATTCGGGATCTCCTGACAGGCGGTCAAGAGAGAGGCGAAGAGGATGGTCACAGCCGTCGCCACAGTAGGAATGTGCTTGCGTTGAGTGGCGGGGACCATAGCCTCACGGTAAAGTCCGCCGCGCTCCGCTCGCTATCCTACATGAGAAGGAAGTCCTGCCCTGAAAGGGTTCTTATGGCATCGTCATGGGAAGGTTCGTTATCGCAGCGAGCGAAGACCGGACGGTCGTGGCATTCAAGATCGGACCCACGGGCAGGCACTATCCGCTTCGCGGACCTATGTGGCCGACTTGCCCTCAGTCTTCTAGATCAGAAAGGTGAATCGCGCGTTCACACTTTTATATAAACTTTCAGCAGTTGCCTCGAAGTTACTGCCGTGACATATCTTGCTGCGAGCGACATCTTCACGTCTTTCCTGCAGGATTTACGAAATCGCTAGAAGAACCAGCTGATCAGTGGAAAGATGACTCGCAGGACAACGCCGCCGGAACCGTCATCAGCTGCGACGCTATCCCTTCAGTTACAGACACCTTACTCTTCTTGAATGCCTCAGGGCAGTCTGAGAACAAGCTTATAGCCAATGCATCCATCATTCACCAGAATAGGAGCTGACTTGGCCATCTGGCGCAACGCATTGACTGTTGTGCTGTTCATGACTCTCTCCTGGTTCTCCGCCGGCGTCACCCTCGCGGCTACCTGGACCAATACCTACGATGTCATGGACCGGCTATCAGGCCGGACCGATCCCCTCGGACGGTCCGAGAGCTATGTCTATGACCTGGTCGGCAATCTAACACGCTTCACCGATCGCAAGGGACAAGCGACGACATTTACCTATGACGCCCTCAATCGACTGACTGGCGTGGGTTATGCCGATGGAAGCACAACGACGATGGCCTACGATATTGTCGGGAGGCTGATGTTTCTCGATGATTCGACTGGCGGCCGCATTGATCTTGCGTACGACACTCTCAATCGCGTCGTCCGCGAGACCACTGCGCAGGGGACGCTGGCCTATACGTACGACGCCATTGGTCGCCGAGCATCCATGACCGTCAACGGCCTGACACCAGTGACCTATATCTATGACGCGGCTTCTCGATTGACGCAGGTCACACAAGGCACACAGACCGTGGGCATCACCTACGATGCGGCGGGGCGACGCACCTCGTTGACGTATCCCAACGGAACGACCGCCACCTACAGCTACGACGCGGCCTCGCGACTCACGAGTATCATTCACGCAAAAGGCCCCACGAGTGTGGAATCCATCTCCTATGGCTACGATGCAGCGGGTAATCGGACTTCGGCGGTTCGCGGCAGCAACCCTGCCACCTTTCTACCTGCCACACTACAGGCCTCCTACGATGCCACCAATGAACAACTCCGTCTGAATAGCGCCACGCCGAACATGACGTATGACGCGAATGGGAATCTAACCAGTCGGATCGAGGACACCGGCACGACGACGTATACGTGGGATGCAAGAAATCGGCTCATCGCGGTGAGTGGCCCGAACCTGACGGCGAGCTTTGTCTATGATGCCCTCAACCGCCGGATCAGCAAGACGGTGAATGGTGTCACCACGCAGTACCTTTATGACCGCAAAAATGTCATGCTCGAAATGGCGAATGGTGCCATCACAGCGAGCTATCTCCGAAGCCTCAGCCTCGATGAACCTTTTGTGCGCGTCGGCATGAACGGCACGAACACCGAGTTCTATCACCATGACGCGCTGGGAACGACGTTGCTACTCACGGATGGCACGGGGGCGGTGAAGACGACCTACACCTACACCCCGTTTGGAGAGGCCACGGTCACCGGCACGGCCAGCACCAACCCATTTCAGTACGCCGGGCGCGAGAACGATGGGACGGGACTCTATTACTACAGAGCCCGATACTATAGCCCGCTCATGCATCGGTTCATCTCGGAAGATCCCATCGGCCTCATGGGCGGGGTCAATATGTATGCCTATGTGAGGAATAATCCCGCACGCTTTATTGATCCCTCCGGTCTGGATAAGCAAGAAAAGAACGATGACGACTATCCGTGGTTCTGGTATCTTTTGTGCTTCATCGATCCTCATTGCGAATTTCCGGATACGCCCCCGAACCCGCCATATTTTCCAATGGTGGGAGGTCAAGCCGGAGATGGAAACGTAAACCGAGGTGACTTACAAAAGTTACCAACATCCGAAGCCAACAAAATTGCTCAACAAAACGGCTACAAAAATGCAGAAGATATGAAAGCAGCTTTCACAGATCCAAATAGTGGAGGTAGGTTCAACTTGTCCGTTGATAAGTCGACTGGGCAAGTTGTAGTGACACCTGTGAAGGCAGGAAGCGGGCCCAACATTCCCACAGGGATATTCAATAAATGATTGAGAAAGATCTGCCCAGAAAAGCTCCTGTCATAGAGACAAAGTTTTGCGTTGTAGGTGATGACCTTGACCCGGATGCGTTCACTCAAATCGTTGGGGTACAGCCACACCGAACTGGGAAAAAGGGTGACCCATCCGCAAATCCCATGGCTGCTGAACGTGGCGTCAGAATACCGCAAACCTTTTGGTGCATCGAAGTAGAACACAACTCCTACAATATGGATGAAGGTATTCAAATTCTCCTGGGTCAGATCTGGCCACACCGAGAAAAAGTCCTTGAGTATGTCAAACCTCGAGCAACGGTGACGGTGGGAATCAATTCGACCATCCATATCGATCAAGATAGGCCCATCTATGAAGTCAGCCTTGATAGCATTAAAAAGCTAGCAGCGCTGGAATGTCCATTCATGCTCAATGACATTTATCCGCTCGAGTAAACGCCTAACCTCTGCTTTGCTGCTCGTGTTACGAGAAACTAAATGTGGCGCGAGACTTCCTACCATACAGGCTCCCCGCGCATGGATGACACACAGAATATGAAGATGAGCGATATTCAGAAGGCAGCCTCAAGGAATGAACCAGGATTTAAGACAATCAATAAGTTGCTTAACGACAATAGATTCAACAAATGAATGATCTGACAATCACAATCCTCGATTTCCTTGGAAGACTGAAGAGGGCAAAGATTCAATACGCTCTCGAACAGATCCGAGATAACGCAATTATGGTGAACGTCACGGTACCTGGCGAGCGGTGGGAGATCGAATTTACGGCAGATGGTGCCATTGAAATAGAGATATTCAAGAGTGATGGTTCCATTTTCGGGAAAGAGACTCTTGAAGAGCTATTTAAGAAACATGCGTACTAACTTCCGGTCGTGAATCGCCTAACACTGGTCACGTCAAAAATAGGACCAAAGACAAATACAGACAATCTGTCGCCAGACCGTGTTGATACCTCGAAAATCAAGGGAGCGGGCCGAATATTCCTACAGGCTTGTTTCAGAACAAATGAGAAATAAAACCCCAAGACTCCAGGTGCCCAATGAATTTTGATCAGGACGATGATATTGAGAATGCTGTAGAGCGCATACTAATGCTTTTTTTAGGATGCTCTTACTTGGTTGCAATGGCACAGAGTCATGATATCTCTACATAAGCGTTCTTGCGTATGGACGACGTTGCACTCTTGAATCGGAGGCGCTGTCTATCAGTAGGGTGGGAGCTTATTCATGGCCCTCGGGCGCTCTTTCCCCCGCCCGGAGCTGACGCCTCTGACTGGTTCGAACCTCAACTCCGCCTCACCTTGAGATGGCCTGACCATGAACGGATCGAATCCGTCATCGTCTTCGTCGATGCCACGATGAATAAAGAAGAAGACTTTCTTCCGCCGATGTTGCGGCACGCGGTCTGGCGCTACCCTAATGATCTGTCTGGTGCGCATGCATGGCCATCCGTTGTCGTGCGTCTGGGATCCATCACGAATCCGCACGCAGTTGACGCGTGTCTTCTCAAGCTTCAGCACAACATTCGACACCTCAACTTCACGCCTATCGGGCTTTCGTTGAAGCGAGATGTGGCGAATGTGATCACCGGCCCAAGTCTTCCGAGCTATACCGTCTCATTCAGAAACGGTGTTCAAGCATTGGAATATAGCTCGTGTTCAATTGAACACGATTCCTTCGGTCTCGCAATCCATGATTCATTCGATGTGCTCATCGCAGAATTACATGAGATCAACCCCCATGGCTGGCAGGAACGGTACGACAGGAACCTCACCACCGAGTTTCCGGCCACGTGCTGGGAATGGAACTATGACACCGGACGGGATTACAGATCGAGATTGGGATAACGTTCACACACTCGCGCTTGCAATAGTCAAGGCCAGCCTTTCATCAGGGTCCTCACGGCACAAAGCGCTGAAGGCCAAACTGTTACAGCTCCTCGGAAAGCTTCAAACGAAATATGGCGTCCTACCGAGTATTCTCGCCACCTATGCCGATTATACGGAGAACGACAAATCCAGAGAATCCTTATTGCTTCGAGCCTACGCTCTGAGCAAGAAAAGGCACGACGCCGTTAATCAGACCGAAATAGCGCATTCTCTCGCTGACTTCTATGTGGAAAAGGCGAACCTTAAAAAGGGGACACAGAAAAAGAAAAGGGGACAGGCTACTTTTTCTTGCCTCTCGACTCCTGTTTCACGTACCGTACTTTTCTCATGCCTCGAATTCCTCGTGGAAAAGCGGCTGGACACGCCTACCATGTCCTCAATCGGAGGAACGGGGGTGCCACGGTCTTCCACAAGGACGGCGATTACACCGCCTTTCTCGACTTGCTCGCCACCGCGAAAGCCACCTACCCCGTCAAGCTCTTCGGCGTCTGCCTGATGCCCAATCATTTTCACCTCGTCGTGCAACCCGCCACCGCGGGCACGCTCAGTCCCTTCATGCAGTGGTGGATGACCAGTCATGTCCGGCGCTATCATCGGCACTACCGCAGTCATGGCCATGTCTGGCAAGGGCGCTTCAAGAGTTTCCCGATTCAACAAGACCATCACCTGCTCACCGTTCTCCGCTATGTCCTGCTCAATCCCGTCCGCGCGAAGATCGTCGAGCACGCACCTGACTGGCGTTGGTCGAGTCTCCACTTCCCGGCACTCACTGATCCCCTCCCCATCCCACTTCCACCCGACGAACCGTTCACACTCAACCAGCCCCTGTCGCAGCCGGAGCTGACCACCCTCCGGACCTGCATCAATCGCCAACAGCCGTTTGGCGCACCGGACTGGCAAGCGACCATTGCCACCACCTTGGGCCTGAACTCGACCCTCCGCCCGCGCAGACGCCCACGACGGCCCCCTGAAAAGTAGCCTGTCCCCTTTTTCTTCTCGCAGAGAGTTCTGGACATGTTTATCTTTCCGGTCATTTGTTAGCTCAATGGAAGTCTTGTGACCATCCCGAAGATGATAGACGTATTAGGCTGTTTTCTGCCGACGCCTTGTCGGCATCCCATGAGGATGACGCGACGATTACCTTCTCGTAGCACTCTCGTGCTTTAGCATTAGCCTTCATCGCCTGATAGCAATTACCTAGCCAAAGCAGTAGGTTATAGCGTTCTGGATCGTTGTTGCTGTAATCGGGTAAAAGGGTCTCGAAAGTGGACGTTGCTTGTGAGTAGTCACCGTATTCATACAGAACCTTGGCGACTCCAGTACAGGCTTTTAGCTTGTCAGCATCCCAGCTATGTCCTGAGGCAATGACCTTTTCGTAGCATTCTTTCGCCTTGCCGTAGACCTTCATTCCGAGATAACAATCGCCAAGTGACAGGATAATTTTGAAGTGACTAGGTTCATTCTGAGAATGAACACCAAGTGCACTCTCGAATACGGCTGCTGCCTCCCCATACTCTGATGATTCGTAGAGAGCTGCTGCTAGGTTCCACCAAACCGTTCCCGAAATACTGGGATCATTACACAAGACTGGGTCAGCCTCTATTTCGGCAAGTATGTACTTAAAAGTCTCGATTGCACTAGCGAGACGATTTGATAGACGCTGTATCAACCCGCGCTCTAGAGCAAGTCTCAGTTTTATCCTCTTATCTGCTTCTCTGTACTCTTGGTCAATGCCTACATACCGAAGCGCACACTCTATTGTTCGTTCAGCTTCCCGATATCGTTCTTCACTTCGGAGTGCCTCAGCTAAAACGATCAAGCACTCGAGACGCTCCCGCCCCCCTAGTTCACGTTGAAGACATTTCTCACAGAGTGCCACTGTTTTTGCGGTATCCCCCAGCAGAGTGTGTGTACGCGCTGCGAGATAGAAGGCCGATGCTAGTTGCTCACTGCTTGAACTTTCAGACATGACATGTTCGAGAACTTCTAGGCTCCTTCTTGCACTTTCGACACTTGCAGTCTGATCGGTGAAGGAGAGGCAATGCGCGAGGAGGGTATGTGCAGCTCCTTGGCTCAACAAAGATTCCAAAGCCTGGGGTTGTATTGATGAAAGTGCAAGGGCATCCTGGGCGAGTGCTTGGGCCTCCGTTCGCCGACCCACTTCATACAAAAGCCAACCTAGCTCCAGACATATATCTGCTTTTGGGATCTCCTGCTGGGATAGATCAAGCGCCTTTCGGTAAAGCTGTATGGCTTCTTCATACTTTCCCTTGGCAAAGAGCTGGTAGGCAAGTTGGCGGCTATCTTCTTGAGAGTCTGGATTAGCCTCGATATGTTCTTGGCGTTCGCTCATCGTAGATCCCTGTCCACTCAGCTGTTCATTCCTAATTTGACTTGAAAGGCATTCATATGACCCTTAAGAACACAGAGGATCCGCCGCGCATTTCCGTAACCATGGAGGTACCGATGGATCTTTTCGTTGCCCTAGTGGTGTCACACCTGGATCTCGTGATCCTCCTGGAGAGTTTGATCCTCCTTCCCCAGTCGGCCCAGGAGGAAGCGCAGGAATACCAGCTCCAAAACAGTCCGGCGCGAAACATTTGTTCGGATCTGGATACTGAGGGACAGGAGGTTCATCTGGTGGTATTCGTCTCCCTGTGAGGTATTCCTGCGAGACTGGCCATTCCGGCTGTGGCCTTACAGGCGATGGCGGTAGAGGCTCCTGTGTTAACGGTCTCGGATCTTGATGCTGAGGTGTTGGGCGCGGACCTCCACCACGAGTGGGTGGTGGTGGCCCTTTCGGGAACCATCCAGGAGGTAAGGGTCTCAATTGGTTTCCGTCTGGATCTACAAAGTTGATGGGGTTATTTCGGACATATGCGTAGAAGTTGAAGTCTCCTCCGGACATTCCGATCGGATCTTCACTGAGAAACCGCAGTAAGGTGGGACTATAATACCTTGCTCGATAATACATGAGCCCCGTCCCATCATCCTCCCGTCCCGTGAACATGAAGCTGTTCGTGCTCCCGGGGCTGGTCTCCGTCGCCTTGCCGAACGGTTCATAGCTATACGCGGTTCCTGCAATGCCTTGTGAGTTCGTCAACACGAGACTGCTGCCCAAGGCATCCCCCGAGTAGAATTCATTCCCCGCGCCAGTCTGCCGCACAAACTGCTCATCGATGTTCAGACTGCGAAGATAGTTGACACCCACGGCACTACCACCAATCTCGGCTGCGATATCATTCCCATCGTACAAGAACTGAGACGCCACGCTATTGATGACCTTGTTCGTCCGACGACCAAGTGCATCGTAAGTGAATGTCGCCGTCGCTCCTCCACTGATTGAAACCAACCGATTCCGTGCATCCCAGGTATAGGTATTCACGCCATCGTTGGTGAGATTCCCATTCGCGTCATAGGTCAGCGTGGCACCGGCAAACGATGTTTGTTCGTTCGCCGCATCATAGGACGCACTTGCTACCGCGTTTGGCAACAGGCTGGCCGTGCCGTTCCCCCTGGTCAGGCTCACACGATTGCCCGCTGCATCGTACGAATAGGTGAGCGCGTCAATGACCCCGCTGGGGCCGTTGTGCGTGATCCCCGTCAAACGGGAGGCGAGATCATACGCGTAGCTCGTCGTGGTGCCATTTGAATACGCGAGACTGGCGCGACGGTTTGCTGCGTCATAGGCGAGACTGGCGAAGAGGGAACCTTGCGCGATACGCGTGAGGCGTGAAGCCGCATCGTATTGATACGACACCGGCTGCAGCCCATTCGCCGTCATCTGCGTTCTTCGGCCCAGCACGTCATATTGATAGGCCACGGTGCCTTGCGGCGTCGTCTCTTGAATCAAGCGATCCAGAATGTCGTAGGCAAAGTCGGTGGTCCCGGCGTTTGGCGCGCTGTCGCTGGCCTTGACGAGGCGGCCGACGGTGTCATACGCGAACATCGTCGTGGCATCGGCATAGGTCGCCTGCGTCCGGCGATTCAACGCGTCATACTGGAACGTGGTGACCTGATTTTTTCGGTCCGTGAACTGAGTCAAATTCCCTGCCAAGTCGTACTGATAACTCTCCGTCCTGTTCAGCGCATCTTTCCGCGTCGCCAGCCGATCCATGTTGTCATAGGTGTAGGTGGTGGTTTGATTCTTGGCATCGGTGACGGTGAGGAGATTTCCGTTCGGGTCATAGGTGAAGCTCGTGAGGCCATTGATCGCATCCGTGATCTGCGTCACGCGATTCAAATTGTCGTAAGCAAAGGTGGTGCTCTTCCCTCTGGCATCGACAATCGCAATCAACCGGCTCACCGCATCGTAGAACCGCAAGGTCCGATTGCCCATGGGATCGACCGTGACAGTCAGGTTCCCCACCTCGTCGTATTCAAAGGTGGTGGTCTGATTCAGCGCATCGGTCACCGTCACCGGCTGGCCAGACGGATTGTAGGCCATCGTGGTGGTGTGGCCGAGCGGATCGGTCGTGGAGAGCAGATCCCCATTCGCCGGATCATACGTGAACCGCGTCGCTTGAGTGAGCGCGTCCGTGATTTTGGTCACGCGATTAAACGTCGGTTCATACTCAAAGATGGTGGGATTGCCTTGCGGGTCGATCACGCTCGTAACATTGCCATTGTCAGAGGTAGGTAAAGCTGGTAAGGCCGTTGATCGCATCCTGAATCTGGGTCACGCGGTTGAGATTGTCATAGGTAAAGGAGGTGCTCTTACCTCGCGGATCGACGAGCGCGATCAAGCGGCTCACCGCGTCGTAGAACCGCAGGGTCCGGTTGCCGAGTGGGTCGATGGTCGCAATGAGATTGCCCACGTCGTCATACTCGAAGGTGGTCGTATGGTTCAGCGCGTCGGTGACCGTAATCGGCTGCCCGAATGGGTTGTACGTGATGTTCGTCGCATGCGTGAGCGGATCGAGGGTGGTGAGCAGATTCCCGGTGACGGGATCATAGGTGAAGCGGGTGTTGTGATTCAGCGCATCGGTGATCGAGGGGATGCGATTAGTCGCATCCCCACTTAGATCAACACTTATTGATTCTTTTTCAGCTACAGCCGTCATCAGAAATTCAGTCTGCCCCTATTTTCGTCGCCGAATCACGTTCCGCCCTACGGCTCAGGTACAAAGTCAAGCAACGACCCCATCTCTCTCCTCCAGAATCGGAGATGGACATTATTATTCCACAGTAATCACGATTCTTTTCCTGAGCCGTTGCTCTTCCCTAAAAGTCAATATTGCGAGGGCTAGGAAATAGATGAAAATCGCTCCGCCGAATCCTCCGTTTATGAAAGTTGTCAGGCAGAGGATAAAGTCGGAAACATTTACAGGGAGCACAAGAACAACCAATACAATAAAAGCAATCCATCCTTCGAATACCCACCGATAGAGTCGATGCCCAAGCAATTCTTTCCCTTCTTGCAAGTTCATATGGGTTCGGCTCGTGACAAGGTGCTGAATAGAGCGCCAAGCGTGGCGAAACAAAAAATATCCAACTCCCATTCCAAGAACTGATCCCCCTAAGAATACCTGTGCTAGCTCTTGATGCATGGCCAGCCGAATAGTGGCTAGAGACAAGATGACCGTCGCACCTGCCAAAATGACATATCCGATCACTGGCCTGAATCTCATAACTCCTCACCAACCCGGGAAGCGGAGGGATGAATAGACTTCATCAGGGGGTAGAACTTGAACATTGGCCCCTACAGGTGTTGTAATTCGCCGCGCATGTTATCCGGATGTTAACAGCGATCCCAGTGCAAATAGCCGCGCAGGTTCTTGTGCAAATTGGTAACGCTGGACCAGACTGAGCCGCACATCCGGCATAACAGAAGGCGATACAACCAACATTAAATCCAAAAGCAAATTTTGTACAATCTGAGAGCGCTTGATTACAGCCCGCGATGCACGGATCGTCTTTATCCAGACCAAGCGGGTCTCTAAAATTAATGGGGTTGTTGTCGACATAGGTATAAAGATGTCGAACTCCTAACTGTGTCACAACTGGATGCCTGGCGGTAGGAAGAGGATCTTCGCTAGGGAAGCGCTCTAACTGAGGGCTATAGTATCTCGCACGATAGTAATACATGCCTGTGCCATCATTTTCGCGGCCCGTAAACTGAAATGGATTCGTGCTTAACCCGACGACACTGGTTCTGCCGAACGGCTCGTACGAGTAGGTCGTCTGTGAAGTCCCTACCTGATCAGACAGTTCAACGGTCGAGCCGAGGGCGTCTGCGTGGTAGTATTCGTTCCCCGTCGCCGTCTGCCGAACATACGCTTCGTCGAGACAGAGCTTCCGCAAATAGTTTGCCAGGACTGCGCTACCCTGCAGTTCTGCTGCAATGTCTTGACGATCATAGTGATAGGCCGTGGTGACCCCGTTGATCGTCTTGCTGACTCGCCGACCGATGGCGTCATAGGTGAAGGAAGCTGACAAGCCAGGACCCGAGATAGACATAAGGCGGTTTCTCGAATCCCAACTATAGTTCGTTGTTCCACTTGCATCGGGTCTGACTCATCAGATTCCCGTTGGCGTCGTAGGTGAGTGTGGTTCCCGCAAACGCCGTCTGTTCATTGGCCGCGTCATAGGTGGCTGAGGCAACGGCAGTTGGCAACAAAGACGCCGCCCCGTTCCCTCTGGTCAGGCTGACACGATTGCCTGCTGGGTCGTAGGTGTAGATTAATGATTCCAGGACCCCACTTGGCCCATTGTGCGTAATCCCCGTCAATCGAGACGCGAGATCGTAGGCATAGCTCGTCGTGGTGCTATTGGAGTAGGTCAAACTCGTGCGTCGGTTCGCGTTGTCATAGCCCAGGGCGGCAAATATGGCCCCCTGTTCCACGCGGGTGAGGCGAGACGCGGCATCGTACTGATAGGTCGTTGGCTGTTGGCTATTCGCCGTCATCTGCGTTCTTCGGCCCAGCACGTCATACTGATAGGCAACAGTCCCTTGCGGCGTCGTTTCCTGAATGAGCCGATTCAGAATGTCGTACGCAAAGTCGATGGTGCCGGCCCCTGGAGCGGTATCACTCGCTTTCACCAATCGACCGATGGTGTCGTAGGTGAACGTCGTGGTCGCATCGGCATAGGTGGCTTGAGTTCTTCTGTTCAGCGCATCGTATTGAAACGTGGCGACTTGATTCTTCCGGTCCGTAAAGGTGGTCAGATTACCCGCGAGATCGTATTGGTAACTTTCAGTCCGATTCAGCGCATCTTTTCTCGTCGCCAACCGATCCATGTTGTCGTAGGTATAGGTCGTCGTCTGGTTTTTGGCGTTGATGCCCCTGGCGAGGCAGTCAGTCGCATCTCCTGTTCGTTCAGCGCTCATCGTTTCTGTTTCAGCAACAGCCATCATCAAAATTCCAGCCCGCCCTTAATTTCGTCGCTAAATCACGGTCCAGTCCTAAGGCTCAAGTATAAAGTCAAGCAGCGACCCCATCTCTCTCCATCTCTCTCCTGTTTCTTCGCCCCATCTCCCCTAGGAGCGAAAATACTTTGAAACAAGAATTCCTACTACCGAATAAATAATTGCATTCAGCCCGATCGAAAACGCAGTTGAAATCACAACCAAACCTGGTTGCGGTTCTGCATATGATCCTGCGGCGATAGCAAGCGGCCAGGTGGGCCATAACAAAAAGCCCACCTGTGGCCATGCAAATACTCCACCCTGTAGCTTGGCTGTGATTAAGATAGCCACGGGTGCAAGCAAACCAGCCAAACACCAGTACTTAATTGTGTGCAGCAAGCTCATCTGTTTCCTGGTTGCGGATAGATCTGCTTAAGTCTGTTCATTAAAACCCTCGGCTGATTCGTAATCGGAACCTGTAACCCAGCAGCAAACAATACCGATTCCACAAATACTGAACAGTTGCGCACATACAAATTGTATGTTTGCGGAGAAGCGAGCGCCTGGTTAAGAAGATTCTGCACTATCACATCCTGCTGCGGACTCGTCGGAATTGTGATTGTCTGAATGGGTTGGCGATTGTCGGGCTGGACAACCCCCTGGACATTTAATCCCATCGCCATCGCCACATTGTTTGCCGTAGCGGCGGGATAAAGCCCAACGGTCTGGGTTGTATTCACACCCACACCTATGTGCCCAGCACCTGACGCCCCCGGATAGAGAGTAACCGTTAAATCAAGACCAAACGGATCGGTAAATGAAATCGGATTGTTCAGAACATAGGCATATCCGTTCACTCCTCCGAGTAATCCCAAGGGATCTTCGCTGACAAAGCGATGGAACGTTGCGGAATAGTGGCGCTGGCGGTAGTAGTACAACCCCGTCCCATCATGTTCCCGTCCCGTGTATTGAAACGGATTCACGCTGTTGCTCGTGATGGTCGTCTTCCCAAATGGCTCATAGGTGTACGTTGATCCGGAAGCGCCTTGTGCGTTGCTCAGCGCCAGCGAACTCCCTAGCGCATCCGCGTGATAGAACTCGTTGCCGGTGCCTGCTTGCCGAATAAATGGCTCATCGATATTCAGCGAACGCAGATAGCTCGCGCCGACGGCGCTGCCGCCGATTTCCGCGGCGATATCGTTCCCATCGTACAAAAACCCAGTGCTCAGTGCTGAGGACTGAGTGCTGAGTGTCTTCTGAACACGTCGCCCCAGGGCGTCATAGTTGAATGAGGCCGTGACTCCTCCACTGATGCCCATCAGCCGATTCCTCGCATCCCATTGATAGATGTTCACGCCGTCATTCATCAGATTCCCGTTGGCGTCGTAGGTCTGATTAGGAGCAGTGGCGTTGAACTGAATCTGTTCATTGGCTGCATCGTACGCCGCTTGGACCGCAGGAGGTAGCAGAGTGGCCGCCCCGTTGCTCCTGGTCAAGCTGACCCGATTGCCTGCCGCATCGTACTGATAGGTCAAGGCTTCAATCACGCCACTCGGCCCGTTGTGGGTGATGCCAGTGAGTCGAGAGGCTGCGTCGTAGACATAACTCGTCGTGGTGTTATTGGAATAGCCAAGGCTCGTGCGCCGATTCGCGTTGTCATACCCAAGCGCCGCAAACAGTGCTCCTTGCGCGACACGCGTGAGCCGGGAGGCCACATCGTACTGATAGGTCGTCGGCTGCTGACCGTTCGCCGTCATCTGCGTTCTTCTGCCCAAGACATCGTACTGATAGGCGACAGTCCCTTGCGGTGTCGTTTCTTGGATCAGTCGGTTCAAAATGTCGTAGGCAAAGTCGATCGTGCCGGCTCCTGGAGCGGTGTCACTCGCTTTGGTCAACCGACCGACTGCATCGTAGATAAAGCTCGTGGTGCTGTCGCCATAGGTGGCTGTCGTTCTTCGATTCAAGGCATCGTATTGGAACGTTGCCACTTGATTTTTCCGATCCGTGAATTGGGTCAGATTCCCTGCCAGGTCGTATTGGTAACTCTCAGTTCGATTCAGCGCATCCTTCCTGGTGGCCAGGCGATCCATGTTGTCGTAGGTGTAGGCGGTCGTCTGATTCTTGGCATCGGTGACGGTGAGGAGATTGCCGTTGGGATCGTAGGTAAAGCTGGTGAGGCCGTTGATCGCGTCTTGAATCTGCGTGACGCGGTTCAAGGCATCGTAGGTAAACTGCGTGCCCTTGCCTCGTGGATCGACCAGCGCAAGCAACCGACTCACGGCATCGTAGAATCGGAGGGTCCGGTTGCCAAGGGGATCGGTCGTGACAATCAGATTTCCGACCTCGTCGTATTCAAACGTGGTCGTGTGATTGAGCGCATCCGTCACGCTGATCGGCTGGCCGAACTGGTTGTAGGCGATGGCTGTTGCGTGCAAGAGCGGGTCGGTCGTGGTCAGCAGATTGCCGGTCGACGGATCGTAGGTCAAGCGGGTGTTCTGATTCAAGGCATCCGTGATCTTCGTCACGCGGTTGAAATTCGTTTCATATTCAAACAAGGTCGGATTCTGTTGCGGATCCAGAATCGAATTCACATTTCCGAAGAGGTCATACGTAAACTTGGTCAGCCGATTCAGCGGATCGCGGACCTCCATGATTTGGTTCGTCGTAAAGTCGCGCGTCTTGCGTGTCTGCTGCCCCAGCCCATCGACGGTGACGACGTCGTGACTGCGCCCATTAAACCGGTGGACCGTCGTATTCCCCCGCGGATCGGTGACGGTGGCCTGTGTGATGGCCCGGTTCGTCACCACATAATTGAAGGTATAGACCCCACTATCCGCCTGCGTTTGAGTGACCACGGCGGGATCGGGGGGGCACGCAGTCCCACTACAATACGTGTTCGTCAGATACGTGATGCCCCGCGCATCGGTGATGGCCCCGATGGTATAGGGCCCGGCGTAGCCATAGGTGGTGACGCCGCCGCCCGGATTGGTCACCGTATGCAGCCGTGGCACGGCATACCCACCGCTCGGGGGTTCGTAGGTATAGATCACCGTCCTGCCTAACGGATCGGTGATCTGGCTGATCCCGCCCCCCGCGTATTGGAAGGTGAGCGCTCTTCCACCCGGTTCGATGAGCTGTTGAATCTGCGCGCCGCTCCGGACAATCGTGACCGTATTCCCAGTGCGATCCGTGAGGCTGCGAATCCAGCCATCTGAGCCAAATGTTCGCACCGTGCCGTTCTTCTCGCGTAAGGTCGACGTGCCATCTTGATTCACGCGACCGACCCAGCCCGCCATCTCCGGCGAGCGCGTGGCTCGATACGTCCCGTCGGATTGCAGCGACAGATTTTCCCGCGTGAAGCCGGCAATCACGGAGAGCGTCTGCCCATTGCCGCGGAGCTCCATGCGGTCGTCATAGTCCATCAGTGTGGTGTTGAACCCGAAGGCGTTGGAGTTGATGAGCTCACGAACCGGGGGGGCCGGGGGAAAGGCGCCCGGTGGAGAGCCCGGATCTTGTGAGTGGTACGCGCGGCGGATGACAATCGGCATGCGCCCCGGCAGCACGAGATCGGTCTGCTCGAGCTGAAACATCCCGGTTTGCAGGAGAACGGGGTCACCCCCATGAAGGCCGAGGAACCGAAGCAGCGCCTGGAGCTGCTCCATGACGACACCGAAAATGCCGCAGCAGAATTTCGGCTGGCCGACGCCTGGGTCCGGAATGATCTGCCGCCCGTCGGCACTGACAGTCCCTTCTCCATATTTCTTCCATTGATTGGAATTGGGGTCCGGCGTGGGCGATTCATCAAAGTACCAGAAGTCTGCCCGCTGGCCCGGCAACCCCCCGAGATCATTCGGCGCGAGCACGGGAATCGGGCGACTGGGATAGCCGCCGCCGGGCTTGCCGAAGTTAAACATGTAGGTCTGCTTCACGTGCAGATTCGCCGGCGGTGGGGTCACGGGAATGCGGTCCACCGCCACCGGGGTAATGGAGACTTTTGTATTGGGTTCCCCATCCCACCCCAGGATGGTCGTGCCCGCCGGAATGATCATGGTCAAGTCCGGAATCTCCGGCGGCGAAATGACGGTCTGCGCACCAGGCGTGATCGGGAAATAGGTTTGGCTCACTTCATGGAGATACACTTGATGCGGCAGCACATTGGCCACCCCCGGCTGGATGGTCATTTGCACCGGCAACGCAGCCGGATAGAGGGGTGACCCTCCATCGATGAGCAGCACTTGCAAACCCGTCGGCGGATTCGTCAGCAAGAAATTGCCACTGGCATCCGTCGTGGCACTCACAGTGCCGACCTTCACCACCGCGCCGGCAATGGGCGCATCGTCCTTCGTCGCGAGAATTCGTCCCGACAAGGTCGAGGTCCCCGCCGCCAAGACATTCACTTGCAACGGGCTCTGCCGCACGATCGTCTGCCCATCGATGACCGCCGTGGCGGACACGGTCAGCGTCGTCAATCCCGTCGGCGCGGTCCCGCTGTTCAACGTCAATGTCGCCACTTGGCCACCGGCAATCTGCGAGGGCGTGAACGTCCCCGACATGCCGGTGGGCAAGCCGGTCGCCGCGAGCGAGAGAAACCCGGTCACGGGATTCGCCCCGGTGTTCGTCACTTGAATCTGCGTCGTCGTGGGCTGGCCCCTGACCACCGTCACCTGCCCCGGTGCGGCGGAGAGGGTAAAGTTCTGCGAGGAGGTGAACCCAAAATCTTGCGCGCTGATCGCCGTGCCCCCCGGCGTGACGACGGCGATCTTGCCGGTCGTGACCCCTTGCGGGACAGTTGTGACGAGCGTCGTGGCTGTCACGGACGTGACAATGGCACTCACATTGTTGAATGTCACCGTGGTCGTCCCGGGTCCCGCGCCAGTGAGATTGGTCCCGGTGATCGTGACCGGCGTCCCGATCAGACCGCTCGTCGGGGTGAAGCCACTCATCGTGGGCGGAGCGGGCAAGACGGTTAGGTTCAGGGTCGCCGGGAGTCGAATCGGCGCGGTGGCGGTGAGGGTCACGGTCCCGACCGAGGCGCCGGTCACCACGAATTGCGCCGACGTCTGATTCTCGAGAATTGTCACGGTAGTCGCATGGGAGAGCGATCCCGTGCCGCTGCTCGTGAGGGTGACCGTCAGTCCCCCGATATCCGCCACCCGTGCACTCGTCACGGTGACCGAGAGGGCCTGCCCGACCCCAACCGTCGTCGGCGTCGCCGTCAGGGTCAGCGCCGGGGGTGTCAGCACGGTGAGCCCGGTTTCTACGATCGTCGGGCTGCCGGTGGTGGGCGTAAAGGTTGCGCGAATCGTCGTGGCCCCGATCGCGAGGGCGCTGACCAACCCATCGCTCGTGATCGTCGCGACCGATTGCGTAGTCGACTCCCAAGCCAGGCGGCTGTCAGTCGTGAGATCCTGCGTCGTCCCATCCGTCAGGGTGGCGGTCGCCGTCATCGGTTGGGCTTCCCCGACAAAGAGCGAGAGCTCTTGCGGCGAGAGGGTGAGCAACACCAGTTCCGCCGGCGTGACCGTCACGGTCGCCGTGGCACTGCCGCCATTCAGAGACGCCGTGATCGTGGCCGTGCCCTCCCCCACCGTGTTGACCGGGAAGGAGGCCGTGAGTTGGCCTGCGCCCACCGTGACGGAGGCGGGAACCTGCGCCACGTTCGTGGCACTGCTCGTCAGGGTGACCACCGTCACATCGGTCGGCGCGCGACTCAACGTGACGGTCAACGTGCCTGGCCGACCCTTCGGCACGCTCAGGGTGGCCGGAGACACACTCGCCACCACCGGCGGCGGCAGGGTGACCTGCACCTGACTGCTGACCGTTGAACTGTTGATGGCCGCCGTAATCGTCGCGGTGCCCGCGACCAGGGCTGTGACCGGAATCGTGACGCTCAATTGATTCGCCGGCACGGTGATCGAGGCCGGCACTTGGACCAGGGTCGGCG
>CAZJOQ010000042.1:0-20861 GCA_964547625.1 uncultured Nitrospira sp. | reverse complement strand
CGATTTCATCATGCTCCCACTTATGGAGGTGTCTGTGAAATCGAGGGAAGGTCACTTCCGCACGAATCACAACAATGGGTAGAACGACTGAAACCGGGCCGCCGTCTCTATCTCATGCTCGATAACCAGAATGACCAAGACACTCTTGCTATTGCGATGAGAACGGAACCCGTAATGGTTGTCGGGTATGTCCCGAGATACTTCGCTGAGGATTTTCGGAAGATCATGGACGGCAAGATCGCGGACACCATTCACGTGCAGGTAGATAAAGTGAATCACGACGCCCCCATTCAAATGCGCCTCCTATGCACCTTGAAGTCTGCCTGGCCAGAGGGATTCGCTCCCTGCTCTGGAGATTTGTATACTACGCTTGCATAGTACTCACCTATGACGCATGACCGTTGACGTTTGATTCTCTCGCCTCTGTAGTATCCTGCACCAGTGATAGACGGCACTGCTGTGTTTCTCGCCAGCGTCGATGCTTATTTGCCATGGTGATCGCAAGGACACCGACTAAGCCCGCAACGAAATAGAGAGTTTCCCCATCATCAGCCGTTTGGTTGAGTGGCATACTGCTCGCACTATCGCTCCAGCGGAGAACCGTTCCTTACCTACGGTTCGAACACGCACAGCCTTACTTGGCCTAAATCCCGAGCCGCCACTGCCGCTTCCCATCCTTTTTCACAGGGGAGAAGACGAACTCGCAACGGATTGGTGAACTGAGACCCCAAACAGGTCTCAACTTCTATCTCGATTCGGCCAGCCTCAAGGAAGATTTCGCAGTCGGACAACCCTCGGAGACCGATCCCTTGCGCCTTGAGCAACGCTTCTTTCGCAACCCAGTAGCGGAAGAATATGGCTGTGCGTTGCTCCGGAGCCGATTGCATGATCATTGTATGTTCAGATTGTGTGTAAAATCGCCTGGATAAATTTTCAGCCGGGACCTCTGAACGAACCAATTCGAGATCGACGCCGACCTCTTGTGCTCGTGAGACAACAATTAGCGCACGGCCATGGGCATGGGACATATTGAACGTGATTGCCGATGGATCGTGTAATCTCTTGGCCAACGTAGGCTTGCCCGATTCGCCGTGATCAAAGCCCACCACATCCGGGCCGATGCCCAGATATCGGGTGAGCACTGCTCGGAGGCCTCCGTGAGCCAACACGTATCGTTCTTGGTCTTCTGCCCGGACAAGGCGAGCCGCTCGGTCTCGCTCTCGTTCATCCAACCACTCCCTACATTTCGTCAGGCAGCGCGACGAACCGTTGAGCGCAATCCCCCAGAGGTGGATGGTATTCGGTTCGAGATGGATGTGATCCTGTCGGCTTATCTCGACGAGACGCGCGATGGACTGAAATGAAATCACTGCACTGTGGTCTCGAATACACAGGTTCGACATCAAGTCGTTGTCCTTACGATCGGCGCCCATCTATCCTGGCCTTCACAGGCTCCACAACTTTACCGTCTTCCAATTTAATGACCTGATTGCCCAAGTGGAAATATCGATCGTCGTGGGTAATGACGATAACCGATTTCCCTCGAGCGCGCAGGTCCGGCAGTAAGGTCTTGTAAAAGATTTCCTTGTACTGCGGATCTTGATCCGCAGCCCACTCATCAAACACGTAGATCGATCGATCCTCCAGATAGGCCGTCACCAGCGCCAGTCGCTTCCTTTGCCCTTGTGAGAGATCGAGGGTGGAGAAGGCGCGATCCTGTACGGTGACTTTCTGATCCAAATGCAGCAATCGCAAGTATTCGGGTACGAGTCTCCTTACCTGAGAATCAGACTGGCCGAGGAGTTTCTTGAAGAGATGAAAGTCTGAGAATATGACGGAGAAATGTTCACGGTACCACTCCCGATTCTCATCGGTGATCATCGTGCCGGACAGCCTCACATCTCCCTGTACCGGTTGATACAGCCCAGCGAGCACTTTCACAAGTGTTGATTTCCCGCTTCCATTGCCCCCGATGATGAACACTAACTCGCCGGGATTCAGCTCCAGATTGATGGGGCCAAGTGTGAAGGGCGCTTCTACTCCATTGCCCTCTCCGTAAGAAAACACGACATTGTTCCATTGCACGAGAGGACAGAGCCCAGGTTCTGGGCCTACCACGGCTCTCGTCCAGTCATCCTCCGGACCAACATCCAGCGATATGCCCAATCGTTCAATATTTTCCAATGCCACTTGGCCTCGCTCGAGAGTGGGGATAATACTAATGATGCTTGAAATGGGACCCATCATATAGATCATG
The DNA here is from genome assembly GCA_964547625.1 of uncultured Nitrospira sp. Classification (GTDB taxonomy): domain Bacteria; phylum Nitrospirota; class Nitrospiria; order Nitrospirales; family Nitrospiraceae; genus Nitrospira_D. The sequence goes on along the minus strand of CAZJOQ010000042.1, from coordinate 18,604 downwards.
GCGACGATGTATCCAGTCAGTGCCTCTGAAGAAATGAGTCCAAAAGATGGAAATAGGAATATGATGAAACCGATGAGAGAGTAAAGGGAGACCGAATTCCAGGCTCCAAGCAGGGCTTGTGTCCGCGTCGCTTCCAGATTCGTCTTTCTATAGCGTTCTGCCGCTCCTCGCACTTCCTCATCTACAAACTCCTGTCGCCGCGCCCGATGCATCAACAGCTCCTTTAGCCCGTCGGTGAGCGAGCGAAATCGTTGAAACAACTCAGCTCTAGCATCCCGGGATGCGGCAATGATGTCGCGGACACTGGTGTGTAACCACTGATGTACGAGGACACTCACGACAGAAACTCCGAGTGCTGCGAGGAATACACTCCACGACAACCAAGCAAGGAAGATTCCACAGCCCAACACAAGTGCGCCATTCATAAGAAAATTAGGGAAACATTGGATCGCCCAGGTCACCCAACTCACGTCATCCGTTAAGGTGATCAGAATATGGTTGGCCCCTCGTTGCTCGGAACGAAGTAACGGAGCCCGCAGGATTTTTGCGCAGAGCGACAACGAGAGGTCCAGGATTGTGTCTTGTGAAAAGCGGACGAGCAGAATTTGGGACCCAAGGTTCGCCAGAAGCTTGCCGACGACAAGGGCGATAAACCCGAGTAGTACAAGGGGAGAATGGGCGGAGGGATGATGAAGGGCATAATTGATGAGCGCCAAGACTCCGGCGCTCAAAAGACCCGACAAGACACCGACGCAGACCATGAGCCAGGCCATGGATCCCGATCGCTGCACGACAAAGTGGAGAAACCGCCTTAACCGCATCGCCGACTAGCCTCTCACTCAACAGGAAAGGAGATCGGAGTTACGCACCAACCTCACTCGGCCAACGGGTGTTGTGGATGGTCGTGAGTGTCCTCGATAAGGAAGTTTTGGAGATGCTTCGTCACTTCTTCCACATGTGGCGTGACAAGGAGCTGCCCTGCATTGGGGGCTTCAACTTGCACGGACTTGCTTCCTTCGCCACCGAACTCCGGCCAGACATGTCTGGTATCCGTCACCGTCCGTGCGACATGCCGCTTGGACGCCACGATATTGAGAATTCGTCCAGGGTATTTCCGAACGTCGTAGCGAGCCACTGCTTGGAGCGTGGCTCTGGTCACTCGGCTGACTTGGAAATTGGCAAGCAATTCTTCATTGCCTGCAACGGTTCGTGATAATGACATGAGTCTCTCGCGTTTACGCCGGATAAATGGACTCCAGTCGTTGACGGGTAAACGGAAGAGCGCTCCGATATTACTTGTGATCCTCCACAACATGAACAGGGGCAGCCCCAGCTTTGTCGGCCACCTGTAACGATGTCGGCGATATGTGGATGGATGCCAGGTCTCCATGATCACGAGTGTGGCGGCTTGCCCCTGCCCGAGTAGTTGCTGAGCCATTTCATACGCGATCAGTCCACCGGTACAGCTACCAAGGACGATGTACGGCCCATTCGGGCGAACGCGGCGGATCTCTGCAATATAATGACTCGCCATCTCCGGTACCGACGTAAACGGCGATTCCTTTCCGTCCAGTCCTCGCGCCTGCAACCCGTAGCACGGTTGATTCGGACCCAGCAGCTTTGCCAACTGCGCAAAGGGCAAGACATTGCCCCCTACTCCGGGCACCATGAATATCGGTATTGCCGTCCCGCTCGGTTGAATGACTACTAGCGATTGCCATGGCGGCGTCCAGTGCTCATGTGAGAGCACTGACGCTAACTCCGCAATGGTCGGTGCTTGAAACAGCGTCGCAAGCGGAAGGCGTCTTCCATACACCTGCTCAAGAAGAAAAAAGAGGTGGGCTGCTTTGAGAGAATGGCCACCGCGATCGAAGAAGTTGTCGTGGATCCCGATCTTTGAGACTTCCAGGACCTGCTGCCACAGAGCCGTCAATTGAACCTCCATCCGATCACGCGGACGACTGCGAACTGGTTCATTTGAGAATGAGGAGACGGGAGCTGGCAATGCGTTCCTGTCGACCTTGTTATTAGCCGTCAAGGGCATGGTTTCCAGAAAGACAAAGAGTGACGGGACCATATACTCCGGAATCTCGGATCGCAGAAACGAGCGCAATTCCGCCTGGCTTGGGGCTGGTCCTTTTTGACAGACGACATAGGCCACCAACTGCTTGATGCCTGACCGATCATCCCGGGCGGTGACCACTGCCTGACGGATGGAGGGATGGCGGCTCAGTGTTATCTCGATCTCGCCCAACTCGACTCTAAACCCTCTGATCTTGACCTGGTTATCCAGGCGACCCAGATGCACGATGCGCCCGTCCGGCTGGTAACGGGCTAGGTCTCCCGTTCGATACAGTTTCGCGAGGGGATCCGGAGAAAAGGGATGAGGGATGAACCGCTCTTTTGTCAGCTCAGGCCGTCCTCGATAGCCACGGGCAACTCCATCGCCTCCGATATAGAGTTCTCCGGACACGCCAATCGGAACCGGTTGAAGAAATTGATCTAAGATATACACATCCGTATTAGCGATCGGCTTCCCCATAGTGATCTCCCGATCGGTTCGTTCAATCTTCTCGGTCGTAGACCAGATCGTTGTTTCGGTCGGGCCATACATATTCCATAAGGCGAGACACCGATCTAACAATTGCGCCGCCAGATCGGGAGGAAGGGCCTCTCCTCCGCAGAGGACCGTCAAGCCCTTGCTACCCTGCCATCCGGCCTCGACCAACATACGCCATGTCGCCGGAGTCGCTTGCATGATCGTCGGCTGTACGGTTTCACAGAGGCTACGGAGCTGTCGTCCGTCCATTGCAACCGATCGACCGGCGATCTCGACACAGGCCCCGGCGAGCAACGGAACATAGAGTTCCAATCCGAAGATATCGAAGGAGATCGTCGTCACAGACAACATGACATCGTGAGCGGAACATCCCGGCTCTTGCCGTATCGACCACAAGAAGTTCACCAGGGCTCGGTGCGGTATTTCCACGCCCTTGGGCTGTCCGGTCGATCCCGATGTATACAGAATGTACGCCAGGTCTCGAGGCGTCGCGATCGGGCCAAGATTGTGGTGGGCCTCCTGCGCGATGCGTTCCTCCTCGCGATCCAGACACAGCACGCGGCAGACGTGTGCATCAAACCGATCGGAGAGATCCGTGGATGTCAGCACAACGGCGACCGAGGCGTCCTGTACCATGAAACGAAGTCGGTCTCGTGGAAACTCAGGGTCAAGCGGGACATAGGCCGCACCGGTTTTCAGCACGGCTAGTAGGGCAATGACCATTTCCAAAGATCGTTCGAGACTAATACCCACCGTCACACCGGCCTTGGCGCCCACTGCTCGGAGATAACGTGCCAACTGATTGGCCTGGGTATTCAGTTCATCGTACCGCAGCGTCTCCTTTCCCATCGATATGGCGACTGCGTCAGGCGTCCGCTCGGCCTGCGCTTCAAACAGCTGCGGAAAACATTCGGACTGCGGATACTCTCGCTGTGTGCGGTTCCAATCCTGCAACATTTGTTGGCGCTCGGGCGCCGTCAGTGTCGGGAGCTCGGACAGCTTGCTCCGGGGGGTTGCTAATGCGCTCTGGAGGAGGAGCTTATACTGTCCAAGCATCCGTTCAGCAGTCTGAGGCTCGAAGAGATCAGTATTGAACGTCAAATATGCTCTCCGCGAGAACTCCGTCTCGATCGTCAAGCTTAAGTCGAACTGTGCGGCTTGCGTGTCTACCTCGAACGGCACCCAGCTCAATGCTTGGACGTTGATCTCGCGAATCGGAGCATTCGGGACATTGAAGAGAACCTGTACCAGCGGTGCGGAGCTATGGTCACGGGCGGAGTGCATCATTTCGACCAGCTTATCGAAAGGGAAGTCCTGGTTGGCATAGGCCTCTAACGCCGTTTCGCGCCCCCGTGTCAGCAGCTCGATGAACGTTGGATCTCCCGAGAGATCGGTGCGCAACACCAGCGTGTTGACAAACGAACCGATGATCGACTCGACCACGGATTGAGTTCGGTTGGCGATGGGAGAGCCGACAGCGATATCGGTTTGCCCGGAATAGCGACGCAACAGAATCTGGAAACAGGCCAACAGGGTCATGAACACCGTCGCGTTGTGTTCCGCGCTGAACTGCTTCAGTCGTTCGATCAACGATGCGGGCAACTCCAGCATGCGATGGGAGCCGTTGAATGTCTGGATCACGGGCCGTGGGTGATCGGTCGGCAACGAAAGCTTGGAAATCCCCGCCAGCTTCTTCTGCCAATAGTCCGATTGTGTCCTGAGCCGGTCGTCGGTCAGGCAACGCCGCTGCCACACCGCGTAGTCGGCATACTGAAAGGAGATCGGTTTGACGGAAGGAACGCTTCCTCCGCAAAACGCGTTGTAGAAGAGAGCAAACTCGAATCCAATAATCCCGAAGGACCACTGATCGCCGATAATATGATGCATCGTAAGGACCAGCACATGGTCCTCGGCTTCGATCTCAATTAGGAGGAACCGCGCCAGGGGGCCCTTCTCGAGATCGAACGGCTGGTTCGCTTCCTGTTCCACAAGCCGAGCTGCCTGCTGTTGTCGCTCGTCGGAGGGTAGGTGCCTGAGATCCACTTCGACCCAATGGGGAGGCCGAAAAGGATGGATGACTTGGACGGGTTTCTCGCCCGTCATCATAAACGTCGTACGAAAGGCTTCATGGCGACTACAGATGGCATCGATCGTACTCCGGAGGGCGGATTTGTTGAGTCGTCCCATCTGCCGCGAGGCAAACGGCATGTTATACGCCGTGCTCTTCGGAGCAAGCTCATACAGCAGCCACATGCGTTGTTGAGAATAGGAAAGGGGGAGCGGTCGATCTCTGGGCACCGGAATAATCGGCGGCATCGCGGAAGCCATCTGCTCGCTCTCCCGCAACCGCGTCACTTCTTCGGCCAGCGCCGCGATCGTCGGTCGCTCAAACAGGGCGGATAGCGAAACGTCCACCTCGAAGAGCTCGCGCACCCGAGAGACGAGCTGCGTCGCCAAGAGCGAATGGCCGCCGTGCTCGAAGAAATGGTCATGGATGCCGGCCTTCGGGACTTCCAGTACGAACTTCCACAGTTCGACGAGGGATTCTTCGACAGGATTTCTCGGAGCAACCATCATGGCGGTTTGACTGAACGTGTGGTCGGGGGCGGGGAGCGCGCTGCGATTCACTTTTCCAGTAGCGCCGAGCGGCATGGCGTCGAGCCACAGAATGACGGATGGAACCATGTAATGGGGTAGTCGATCGGCAAGATGACTCCGAACCTGTTCGAGCTTGTCGTTCAGCGACGATTCGCCCGCGATATAACCGACCAACCGGTGCTGGTCCCGCTTATCTTCCCGAAGCAGCACCGCCGCTTGACGCACGCCGGGGAAGTTACTCAGCGCATACTCAATCTCTCCGAGTTCGATCCGATAGCCACGCAGTTTGACCTGCTGGTCCATCCGTCCAAGAAACTCCACATTGCCATCGGCACGATACCGAGCCAGGTCACCGGTCCGATACATTCTGGTGCCGGGCACGTAGAGATTCGCAAGAAACCGCTCTTGGGTCAATTGCGGCTGGTTGATATATCCTCGAGCCAGACATGCTCCCCCGATATAGAGTTCTCCCGGTACACCGATCGGCATCGGCTGCAGGCGCTCATCCAACACGTAGAGCTGCATATGGGCAATGGGTTTGCCGATCGGCACTCGGGCTCCGGCCTCCTCACGAGTTGTCTGATAGACGCTGCACCAGACCGTAGCTTCCGTCGGTCCATATTCGTTGTATAGCGTGGCATGGGGGAGGAGTTGATAGTGTCGTCGCACGAGTTCAAGCGGTAGGCTCTCTCCGGCCGTAATGACGACACGGAGTGATTTCAGTTGCGCATTCAACGCGTCACCCAGCACGGCATGGTACAAAGAGGGGACCCACACGACATGCGAGACGTGATGATGCTCGATGAGCACAGCCAGCTCCGTTGGGTCGCGATGGGCGGTCTCTGAAGGGATAATCAGTTCTCCTCCCTGCAGCAATGTCCAAAAGATGCCCGTCACGGACCCATCGAAGGAAAACGAGAAGGCCAGTAAGAATCGGGAGACCGGTTCCTGATAGTACTGCAGTCTGGCGTGAAGAGAGGTCACCAGACTGCCGTGTGTCAGGGCCACACCTTTGGGTTTCCCAGTCGAACCCGAGGTGTAGATGATATAGGCGAGCTGATCCGGCGAAACGGAACATGCGAGGTTCTCTTCCTCCGCTCCACCCACGGTAGACATCGACAGGTTCTCCACGTCACAGAGTGAACCACGGAAGGTCTGGAAATGGCGGCGAAGATGTGCCTGTGTCACCACGATGGATATCTTCGCATCCTCCAGCATCAGCTGAAGTCGGTGGCCAGGGAAAGACGGATCCAGAGGAACATACCCTCCCCCGGCTTTGAGAATCCCCAAGAGGGCGATGAGGGCGTCCACTGAGCGATCGACACAAAGCCCCACAGGGACATCTGCACCGACTCCTACCTTTTGGAGCGCGCGGGCGACTCGATTTGCTCGTCGATTCAGCTCTTGGTAGCTGAGCGCCCGGTCTCCACAGATAACGGCGGGCGCGTGGGGAGTTCGCTCGACCTGCGCCTCGATGAGTGCATGAATTCCAGAGGATCCGGCCGGTGGTTCGCTCCATGTCAATTGAACGTTTCGTCTCTCCTCGGCGGTCAGCAATGAAAGTTGGTCAAGACGGGCCTCAGGGTTCTTGAGAAATTCCTCGAGAAGAAACTCCAGCTGTCCCAACATTCGGTCGATCGTCGAGTCGTCAAAAATCGTGGCATCATGGAGAAAGGCCAAGTCCAAGCCGCCTGCTTTATTGACCACCATCAACACGAGGTCGAACTCCGACGCCGTCGGTTCCCAGGGGAGATGAGTGATTTCAAGATCCTTGACGTGGAACGTGGACAGGGGGTCGTCTTCCCACACCATCATCACGTTGAACAGCGGGGACAGCTGACGTGCTCGCTGCAACGACAGGGCCTCGATGACCTCTTCAAACGGAAGGTCCTGATGGTCGTAGGCTTCGACCACCACACGGCGCAGCTGGTTCAGCAGCTCCTGTCCCGTCAGCCCCTCAGAAAGTTCCGCCCGCAACGCTACCGTATTGACGCAATACCCCATCACATCTTCAATCTCTTTCCGGCGTCTGCCGGCCACGATCGAACCGATCACCATATCCGATTCTTGTGTGTAGCGATGCAGCCATATCGCAAAGACGGCGTACAACACCATGAATGTCGTGACGTTCTGGTGCTGACAGAAGCGATCGAGGATGGCTGAGAGTTCCGGAGAGAGGGACCGTGACCGGACGCCTCCCTCGACCGTACGCACTCGCAGTCGTTGTCGATCGATCGGAAGTTCCACTGGAGGCCGCGCGTCTTGTAATTTCCGGATCCAGTAAGCTCGATGGGCTTCACGAAGGCCTTGATCGAGTCTGGCTCTTTGCCAATCGACATAGTCCGCATATTGAACGGTCAACGCAGGAAGTTGAGCCTTGTGAACATCACCACTGGCGTCCCACAGAAGCGCCAACTCCTTCCAGAAGATACGAAGCGACCACCCGTCAGCGACGAGGCGGTGGAATGTCACTGCCAGGATATGCACACCTTGCTCAAGCGTCAGCAGGGTCACCCTGAATAGCGGTCCCTGTCGTAAGTCGAATGGCCGGCTCCTCTCCGCTCGGAGGAATTGCTGTACCTGAATGTCCCGCTCAGCAGGGTCCACTACTGGAAAGTGTAGACGTCCGATCGTGACGGTCATCTCAGAAGAGACTTCCGCGAACCCTTCACCTCGCTTTGATCCAAAACGAGTTCGAAGAATCTCGTGACGACCGGCGATCACACGAACCGATCGCTCCAACACCTCGGGGTTGACCGGTCCACGGATGCGTACGCTTATGGAAATATGGTTGATCGCGCTCCCCGGAAGGACTTGCTCCAAGAACCATAGTCGCTGCTGAGAAGGGCTGAGCGGAATCCTCCCTTCCCTTGTGGTTGCCGAGAGGAGGGGAATGGGTGTAAGAACCCGTGGTTCCACGCCATCACCTGCGTTCCCACGCTTCTCCGCGGCCCGGCCTGCATCATCCGGACTCGTGCTCAGTTCACCGATCCGAGCGGCTAGTGCCGACAAAGTTGGACTTTCAAACAGCACACTGAGGGGGAGTTCGACATGGAATACGTCAAGGATGCGTGCCACAACCTGTGCGGCAAGGAGCGAATTACCGCCGAGTGCAAAGAAGTTCGCGTGGCGATGTGGATGGGGTACTCCGAGCACCTCTTGCCAGATATCGGCCAGCCCTGTTTCGAGAGCGATGTGCGGACTCTCGTTCGAGACTCCGTCGGTTTCAACGTTCCGATCGGAATCCAATGTATTTTCTCTGACGACGGCGAGCTGGCCGGCCTCAAAGGCAGCTTTACAAGCACCCCGCTGAATTTTTCCGCTGGAGGTCCTCGGTATCGTACCGGGCTTGATCAGCACCACTGTGTGGATTTCGAGTTCATATTCGTCAGCCAACGCGCGACGGATGCAACCCATCACCTCTGCCAGGTCGGATTCAGGCACCTGCTTCTCGATCTCATGGACCAGCACCACACGCTCTCCGGTGTTGTCCTCGATCGAGAAGGTCGCTCCATATCCTCGTCGCAAGCCGGGGTGCGCTTGCTGGGCCGTCCATTCCAGATCATGGGGATAGTAGTTTCGCCCTCGCACGATGATCAGGTCTTTGAGCCGTCCTGTCAGGAACAATTCTCCATGGTGGAGAAATCCCAGGTCACCCGTCCGTAAATAGGGACCGTCTCCCGAGCCGGCGAGGGCGGCCTTAAACACGGACTCGCTTTCTTCTGGTTTCTCCCAATATCCGGCGGCGATTCCGGATCCGGCCAGCCATACCTCCCCGATAGCGCCTGGGGGGCATTCGGTCTGTGTCGTAGGGTTCACAATTTTCACACGGGTCTCTTCGAGGGGCTCCCCGCATCCGACCAACGTCCGAATCGTGCCTTCTGCTACGGGAGATTCCTTGACGACCCCGTCAGCCAGCGCCTGAGCCTCTACGTTTAAGACCGTCGGCTCTGCACCGGCCCGCTTCATCGTCACCAAGAGGGTCGCTTCTGCGAGCCCATACGCCGGTGCGAACGAGGTTTTTCGGAAGCCTCGTGGACCAAAGGTATCGATGAATCGCCTCACCGTATCCGGATGAATGGGTTCCGCACCACAACTTGCGACCGACCAGACACTCAAGTCCGCCTGCCACTCTTTCTGTTGCTGTGCCGCTCGGACGCAGGACTCGTAAGAAAAATTCGGTCCACCGCTGTGGGTAATCCCGAAGCGAGACACCGCTTCGAGCCAACGCAATGGCCGCCGAAGAAACGTGACGGGGGACATCAGATAGGCAGGAATACCGACATAGAACGGGGCGATGATTCCGTGCAGCAACCCATAGTCATGGAAATAGGGCAACCAGCAGAGCGACCGGCTGCTGTCCGACACGTCGCCAGCCTGACTCAAGGCCTTGCAATGAGCGAGCACGTTGCGCTGGCTGATCATGACGCCACGAGGAGTGGCCGTCGATCCTGAAGTATATTGCAGGTAGGCAAGGGCATTCCTGTGAGGCCGGGGCACATCAATAGAATCGGCTTCATCGTAAGGTTGATCCGTCGCCATCCACGTGATCAGACTCGTCTCGTTGGCGAATGAAAGCTCTGAAGACAGAGCCGTGATGCTTGAAGTCGTGAGCGCCAGCGATACCTGAGCATCCTCGATCATGCTGCGCAGTCTGGGCAAAGCCTGTTTCCGCCTGATGGGGTTGGGAGCTGGAGCGGGAACCGGTATAAGCCCGGCACAGACACATGCCCAAAAAGCGCATGCGACGTCGAGTCCCTGTGGATAGAGCAGAAGGGCCTTGGTTCCAGGTCGAGCCACGCGTGCGAGATGATCGGCTAGCGAACGCACGGTCCTTTCGAGTTGAGCATAGGTCAGATGATTCTCAATCTCGAGGTTGTCATGGATAAGCGCATAGGCGAGCTCATCCGGCTGTTGCCGGCATCGATGCTCGAAGAGATCAGGGAGGTTGTGGATCGCCCGAGGTGGAGGTTTAGACATGGATGCGAGACACAGGCTGCCCTTGAATTGCTAAGACTATCCGCTATCAACTATCTGTCTAGCGATGAGTACAAACGTAGAATGATTGATTATAAATGGGAAGAAGTTCTTGTTTTTCAACCGGTTTAGAAATTGACCACCGTGTATTGTGGCGAGTTCTCATGTCTGAATGAAGAACTCTGTTTGCAAACTGACGTGTAGGTCACACTCAATAGTGAAGGCTGCAGCATCTTGCGACAGTGGACGATGAGGTCCCGGGGTATTTGTCACCAGTTCAGACCCCTATTCCCCGCACCATCGTAGAAAAACATTCTAACTAGTTGAATACTAATGATAAAGATCTCTAGACTCGTTGAAAGACAATGGCACATTGATCGCAAGGTTTGGTCCCGAAGGGAGCACAAATGCAGACTACTGGACGACTGGTGGTGTGTTGCGTAGTCTTAGCCGGTACGTTCGGGCTGGGGTTCAGCAATCTTGGAGTAAAAGAGCTGACGGTCCCAGCAACAAGTGGAGATCCAGTCAGTGGGAGGGAAATCTACGTGAATACCTGCATCCGTTGCCATGGTATCGACGGCAAAGGTGCATTGGGAATTAAACTTGTTCCGCCTCCAGCCGACCTCACCTCGCTCGCCGTTCAGAGTCGGCTCGACGGGACCTTGTTTCGACGAATTCATGGAGGGAAACCCAATACGGCGATGGGTGCCTGGAAACATGCTCTCTCCGATGAAGAAATTTGGGATGTCTTGGCCTATGTGCGTACACTCGGGGTGGAGTCCGGTGGGCAACCCTAAACAATGAATCCAATACGTGGAAGTTGTCTCATACAAGCGTGTTAGGGAAATAAAGATCAATTCCGTTTTCGATGAGGAGGTAATGCCATGAGGTGTAACGTTGGAGGGATTGAGAGACCTATCCGAATTGGAGCAGGGCTACTGGCAATCATGATCGGCCTCTTTGCTGGGTTTTCGACTGCCATAGCGGGAACGGCACTAGCGGTGGGAGCCGTACTGCTGCTCACTGGAGCGGTGGGGTATTGTCCCCTGTTCACCTTGTTCGGGATCAACACCTGCTCTCCTGCGTCCGGTATGAAGAAATGAGGTCCACTCTATGAGCCGACCGATCATGGCAGTTTTTGTGCTGGTGAATACACTGGTGGGGACGATCAGTTGTGTCCCACCTCCACGGGTAACGGAGAGTGAGGAGGCGGCTGCTCGTCGGAGCACGAGGTCGGCCGTCGATACGCTGTTTGTTCCACCATCGCCCGAAACGATTCCGGGAGATCTGAGAGGCGAGCAGATTCGCCTGGGCTACAAGATGATTGTCGATACGCAGGAATATGGGAAACGGTATGTCGGCAACGCACTCACTTGCACCAATTGTCATTTAGATGCGGGGCTCAACCCAAATTCTGCATCCTTCGTCGGTATCGCCACTCTCTACCCGCAGTATCGTGAACGAGCCGGCCGACAGATGACGCTGGCCGATCGAATCAACGAGTGTTTCGAACGCAGTATGAACGGCAAGGCACTTCCACCCGACAGTGTCAAACTGACGGGCATCGTCGCCTACATTGCATGGTTGTCGCAGAATATGCCGCCCGGCGTTGAGGTCCCATGGCGAGGGATCCCACGCCTCATCTCGACTCATCAGCCTGACCCGCTCAACGGCAGGAAGGTCTTTGAGCAAAAGTGTGTGTTTTGCCACGGCTCCGATGGGCAAGGCACCATGGCGGCACCACCTGTGTGGGGACCGCGTTCGTACAACATCGGTGCAGAGATGGCACGGGTGAGTGTGGCCGCCTCGTTTATCAAGGCCAACATGCCGCGAGGCTGGGGCTGGACGCTGACGGACGGCGAAGCCATCGATACAGCGGCCTATATCAATACGCAGCCTCGACCGGACTTTCCCGACAAGATCCACGACTGGCCGAAGGGGGGCAAGCCGGCGGATGCACCGTATTGAACGGTTGACAGGAGCGAGATGAAACTTACGGCTACCTTTCACGGAGGGACACGCTACGACATTGTGAGCGGCAAACATCGAGTTATCACCGATCAGTCAGTGGAGGATGGAGGGCAGGATACTGGAATGGGTCCGGTTGAACTCTTTGTCGGATCCGTCGCGAGTTGTGTCGCGTACTTCGTCGGGCAATTCTGTGGGCGGCATGGCATTTCACGAGACGGCTTGACGGTCGATGCGGAATGGACAATGGCCGAACGCCCACATCGCGTTGGTCACATCGACATCGGGATCCATCTTCCCCATCGAATCAGCGCAGAACAAAAAGAACGTCTGTTGAAGGTCGCGCATGGCTGTACCGTGCATCAATCACTCACGGTGCCCGCCGGCGTGGCGATCGAACTCAATCTCCATCCTCGTGCGGAAAAAGCTTCGTGAAGGAGCAGCGATGTTGAATGTGAGAATCTGGATGGTCATGGGAGGCGCTGCGCTCGTGTTGTTGGGAATCATGTCGTCCCCGCAATTGTCGTTTGGGAGCGATCAAGCGCGCGCGAAAGACATCATCCAGCAGACCTGTGTGCAATGCCACCGGCTGGAAGGTCAGCCGGATTCGCGCTTCAAGCTTCACGCGCCCGACTTGATCTGGGCCGGCAGCAAGTACCAACGGTTGTGGCTCATTCGATGGTTGACTGGTCAGGAGTCTCCGCTCTATGCGAAGGGATATATGTGGGACCTGACACACGTTCCGTCCAAGCATCCAATGGTCACGGAGTCTGAGGCGAACGCACTCGCGGATTACTTTGCCGAACACAACAAAGATCCTCGCGTGACAGTGGGCGCATTTGATCTCTCGAAAGTGACGAAGTTCGATGTGACATTCGGCGGCATGGCCTATAAAGCCCATGCCTGCCTTGGCTGCCACACGATCGAAGAAAATGGGAAGCTCATTGGCGGCCCGCAGAGTGCCGCGTTGCAGAATGCCGGCCAGCGGTACAACTCGGATTGGCTCTTCCGATTCGGGCAGAATCCTCAAGACTTCACGCCACACAGCGGCGAGTTTTTGGCCGATGCGACGGAGCCACAGCTCCGCGCGGTGATCGGGTTTCTTATGGTGCAGGGCGTGAAGGACTTCGCGTATTACGAGCCCTGGACGAGCCGCGAATTCGAGATGGCCAGCGTGGATCGAGGCAAGGTGATTTATAAAGAATATTGCTCGCAATGTCACGGCGCGACGGGCAAAGGCGACGGACCGGCAGCTTCCGGCCTGGAACCCAAACCGGCGATACATGCCAATATTCCATTCGAAAAGCTCCCAATCGAATACCTCTACAACGTCATCAATCATGGCGGACCGGCCGTCGGAAAATCGCCGAACATGCCTTATTGGAATTTGACGATCGGTCAACAGGGCGTGGCGGACGTGATCGCCTATTTGAAGGTGACCTTCAAGGGGATCCCGGATGTTGCTGCGGCAGCAGGAGGGACTGAAGGGAGTGTCTGTGTGCAACCGCGCAAGACAGCCCAGGCTCCGGCAGACCTCCTCACCAAAACGAACCCGTTTCCGTCGTCTGCCGGGGCGATCAAGGCAGGAAAAGAATTGTTCCTGAAGACCGCGCAGCCCGTCGCATGCGTCATGTGTCATGGTGAGCTGGGAGATGGCAAGGGGTTGATGGGTGCGGCCTTAGTGCCGTCACCACGAAATTTTACATGTGGCGCAATGATGCGAGATCTGCCGGATGGGCAGTTGTTCTGGATCATCAAAAATGGGTCGCCGGGGACAGGCATGATGCCGTTTGGCACATTGCCGGATGAGCAGGTCTGGCAACTCATCCACTACATCAGAAGTTTGGCAAAGTAATTGTGAGGAGGGTGCATGGTTACATATCAACAAGGAGGCAGATTATGAGAGTGCGTCGAGATGGAGCGGCGAAGTCAGCCGTGTGGTTTACTGTCGCTGCATGGGCGGTATTGGCCGGTGGCCATGATTTCGCCTATGCACAGGCTGAGGGGATGGGGGCGCCGCCCTCAAAGGTGGAGATCACCATCAAGGACCGCCAGCACGGCTATGAGACCGCTGGGTTCACGATGCCGTCGCAGGAGACGATCATCGTCGTCAGAAACCAGGATTCCGTCACTCACGGGTTTGCCTCAGCGTTGTTCAAAGACATTCCCGTGAAGGTGGAGGGAGGGACTGAAATACGAGGAAAGCAATTCAAGTCGTTCCACGTCGACGCGGGAAAGACGATGACGCTGCGTTTCGCGACAGCGCCCTCGAATTTCGATCCGATGACAGGTGGAGCAGAAAGTGTGCGACACGCCCTGTGGTGCGACATCCATCCTGAGGTGAAAGGGGAGTTATTTGTGATTGAAACTCGTGGGGATATCGGAGGCGGCTGAGTCACAGCTTGGTCATCGTTTGACACATGTCCCACCCACGGAAGAGAATTAACGCGTTTCCTTCCAGGGGGGGACGAAGGGTGAGGATCCCCGCCCTGGCCGGCGACGGTTCACACTGGAGCTTAGCTGGGACTGGCGGAGCTGCTTTTGTGATAGGCAACGCTGAGGTGAGCGGCTGTGCCGGTCCTGCAGTGGATGAAGGAGACCCCACATGAACTTGGTCAGGAGTCGCTCCGCTCATCTCGCGATCATATATCTTGGATTAGCAGTCAGTACAAGTTCGCTTGTAATGCCGCTTACCGGATGGGCGAAGGAGATTGCCTTTGTGGCACGTGATGTCGAAAATCAGCAAGTGGTGTGGCTGCCCAGTGAAATCATCATTCACCGAAGCACGGATTTTACAGAGCCGCTGATTTTTCGATTTGAAAATCCAACCGAACGGACCCATGTGTTTGAATCTCCGGGGGTGTTTGAGTCTGTAGAAGAGAACGGTGTTCAGATCACCAGGCCGGTTCGGATTACCATTCCGCCAGAGGGGACCGAGCAGATCGTGATCGACAGAGATCGGATAGCGAGCGATGCGACCGCCGCTGAAGAGGAGACAGTAACCTATCGATTCTACTGCCCCCTTCATCGGGCAGATGACGATATGGGTGGCCGAATCGTCGTGGAACAATAACCGGAGCGCAGCACCGTTTCGTGAGAACGGCCTGCGTGGTGTAGGTCCTACAGTTATTCAAGGAGTTAATCATGCCGACGTTCATTATTTCAGGTAGTCGAGGGACGGACGATCCCACGATGGCGACCTTGCCGTTTATGGCTGCGAAGACGGCCAAAGAGCAAGGACACGATGTGGTGCTGTGGCTGTGGAATGAAGCGGTCACCTTGGGGCGGAAAGGCGTGGCTGATCATGTCAGCGGCGTGAATCTCACGCCGCTGAAAGAGCTGCTCGCCGCCGTGCAAGCGGCAGGAGTGCCGATCTGGGTCTGTGGGGCCTGTGCCGTAGCCCGACAGGTCAGTGGGGGCGATCTTGTTGCTGGGGCGGCGATCAAAGGCATGTCGGATTTCATCAAGGCCGTGGCTGAGCGGGATCGAAACGTGATGTTCTGATCGAAGACGAAATCAAGGAGGTCTCGCATGGCAGCTGATGGCGAATCGGCAGGGAAGTCTAAAGAACGGAAAGAGCGGCGAGATCTGGCCAACGCCGACGATTTAGGGAAGCAGGTCGACGGAGAGGTGAATGGGCTGGAGACAATTCCCACGAAGGTGCCACGGGAGGGGGACGGGTACCACGTCACGCGCAGCGACTTGATTGCCCAGGGGCTTGGACGTATCGGCGAGCCGGGCTACGTCTTAACCGCGGATGACCTCCGAAGGGTCAACACAAGGAAAGGGTTTCTGAAGCTCCTCCAAAATAAAGCCGTCGATATTGAGGAAGTGCGCAAGACCCTGCTGTACGAACAGGAATTACGACAGTTGCAGGTTGAATTGGTCAGGCTGCAACGGTGGGTTCAGAGCAGTGGCGAGCGTATCGCCATTTTAGTCGAAGGACGGGATGCGGCCGGGAAGGGCGGCACGATCCGCCGGTTCACCGAGCATCTGAATCCTCGCGCGATGCGGGTCGTGGCTCTGCCGAAGCCAACCGACGCAGAACGGGGCCAGTGGTATTTCCAGCGCTATATTCACCAGCTCCCCAATAGGGGTGAAATCGTGTTCTTCGACCGGAGTTGGTACAATCGTGCCGTCGTCGAGCCGGTGATGGGATTCTGCACCAAGAAGGAGCATCAACGCTTCCTGCAGCAGGTTCCCGAATTTGAACACATGCTCTATGAAGACGGTGTGACCATCATCAAGTTCTGGTTCTCCATCTCCAAGGACGAACAAGCCAGGCGATTCGAAGCGAGGCGGCAGAATCCGCTCAAGCAGTGGAAGCTGAGTCCGGTCGATGAGAAGGCGCAGGAGCTGTGGGACGCGTATACCCGCTGCAAAGAAGAAATGTTTAGCAAAACGCACTCGACCTTTAGCCCCTGGATCATCGTGCAGGCGAACGACAAGCAGGCTGCGCGACTGGAAAGTTTGCGCTATGTCCTGAACCTCCTCCCCTACAAAGGAAAGGACGAAGCGCGGATCAGGCTGGCGCCTGATCCGAATGTGATCGTGCGATTCCACCGCAAGATGGTGGAACTGGACCTGTAATGTCGAAAGGCAGTTGGCGCCACCGACGAAAGGAACACGAGGATGAAGACGAGTCTGTTGACGTTACTGGTCGCCGCGATGTGCTGTGCGGCCCCTGCCGGCGCGGCAGAGCGCCACATGATGCAGTCGATCGTACCAGCCGATAAGCTGGCCGAAGCCCGAGCTCTCAGGAGCCCGCTCCCCGCATCACAAGAAATCATAGAAAAAGGGAAGGTGCTGTACCACGGCAAGGGCACTTGCTTCACTTGCCATGGAGCGGACGGTGACGGCAATGGCCCTGCAGCTGCCAAGTTGAATCCCCAGCCTCGCAATTTCCAACACCATGGATTCTGGCGCCATCGCACGGAAGGGGAAGTCTTCTGGGCCATCAAATATGGATCACCCGGAACAGCCATGATCGCATTCGGCTCGGTACTGTCCGACAACGAAATCTGGGCCCTCATACACTACGAGCAAACCTTCGCGGGTAAGCATGGGCCGCGCATGATGGGGCATGGAGACAGGATGGGACCTGGCGGTGGTATGGGTGGGAGAGACGGTATGGGACATCGCGGGCGCAAAGGTGGAAAACATGAGTGAGAGTCTTGAGTCTGAGAACTGCTTTATAGAAATAATACCAATATTTATCAATCCTGGAGGTTTGGGTCATGACGAAGTTGAGGAAACGCTGGATGGTTGCAGTTGGAGGAGCCGGGCTGATCGTCGCAATAGCCGTGTTCCCGGTCTTTGCCGATGAAGGCCATGGGAAGAGGGGACATGGTGGCCACGATCATGAGGAACAAGACGACCATAGCGGGCACTATCTGAAGCATCTATTGAAACATGCCAAAGAGATCGGGCTGACGCCGGAACAAATCAGCAAGGTCAAGGCTCTGCAGCTGGACTTCAAACGTTCAGAAGCCCGGTTAGAAGCCGACGCGAAGGTGGCGAAACTCGAACTACAGGCGCTGATGGAAGATGAGCCGACTGATCTCACGGCGATTCAGGCAAAAGTCGATCAGTTGAAAAAAGCAGAGGCGGCCTGCCTATTCACGGCGATCAAGAGTAAGCGCACCGCCATGGCACTGTTGACTCCCGACCAACGAGAAAAGGACCGTGCCGTTCATGAACACATGAAGAGTGGAGCACAGCACGGAGATGGAAAGGGAGGGATGATGGGAGGCAGAGGCGGCATGGGCGGCATGATGGGGGGCATGGGTGGGGGAATGATGGGCGGTATGGGAGGTGGGCCCACAGGGGGTAGTGGGCATGGACAGAGCAGTGGTGGTGTAGGATCCAGCGGAGGCCAGCAACATCAGCATTGAAAATCACGCGTGGAAGTCCGTTTTGGACGGAGTGTCCATCACCGGCTGATAATGTGTCTCCAGGAAGGAATATAACCAGAGGGATATCGATGTACTCACGTATTGTAGTTAGCATGGTCATGGTCGTGTTGACTGGATCGTGGGCTCTGGCTCAAAGCCTCACGGGAAGTACGAAGAACGGAGAGAGGCTTTTCCAACAACACTGTGTCGGCTGTCACGGAACCTCTGGCGATGGCCTGGGGCCTGACATCAAGGAATTAATCGTTCCTCCTGCAAATTTTCGGGCGCCGAAATATCGGACCAAGACCGATATGGATCTGTATCTTGGGATCAAACAGGGAGTCCTCTTTAGCCCGATGCACGGATGGGCCGATCGATTATCGGATCAAGAGATTCGGGATGTGCTCAACTACATTCGAAGCCTGGCTCCTTTCAATCCCCTAGGCTAGTTCCCCTGCCACTAGTCCATGGGCCCCTGTCGCATTCTGCGACAGGGGTATTTCATGGTGAGACCTAGAACGCCACAGGCCGGAGGTCTCCCATTCGAATCGTCTAGCAAACTCTCGTCATATCACAACAATTCTCGCCCCACTTGTAACTTCTCTGG
>CAZJOQ010000041.1:0-21106 GCA_964547625.1 uncultured Nitrospira sp. | reverse complement strand
TTGCTAACTTCAGCATTGACTTCATAAGAGAGGAGACTCCTCTGAGAAGGTCCGCATATCTGCACTGAGGACATTGCCATCTTCTGACAACCCCACATAAGCATAACTAGGAATTTGAACTATGTAAGACTGAAGCTGTCCGTTTTCCATGTCATGGACAAACTTAGTGAGCCATTGCTGTGAACTATTAAACTCCTCGTCTAATTCTTGATATGGAAACTTGATAAGGTCGGCCCATGTTCCAGTGTTCAGATACAAACTGTCTCCTACCTGGACCTTCTTCGCCAGATGAGTATGTCCAAAAAGTACCACTTTGAACCCTCGTTTGATTAGCCGTTTGGCAGGATCAAGATAATCATCGCTTTCTTGGG
The DNA here is from genome assembly GCA_964547625.1 of uncultured Nitrospira sp. Lineage (GTDB taxonomy): Bacteria > Nitrospirota > Nitrospiria > Nitrospirales > Nitrospiraceae > Nitrospira_D. The sequence continues at coordinate 20,735 of CAZJOQ010000041.1, read as the reverse complement.
TTAGATTATATGAGCGCTCATCGCGGAGTGTGATTAGGGCGCTACGGAGGGCTGGAAGCCGATCGCTTAATTGCGTAGAGGCTCCCTTCGTAATTAGGGGAAATAGTGACCGCGCTTTGGATGTGAGTGACGCAGAAACCTGCTCCTCAGTTCTGTTTGGCCGCCGAGGGCATGCGTCGTTAAGGATGCGAAAAAACTCTTCCATATCTTCCTGGCTCACATGGGCCTTTAAGAGCCTTCCAAGCGCTAGGTCTTCTGAGTTTGCCTTGATATCACCTTCGTAGCGCAGTCTCCCTTCGTCGTCTGGAGCATGGAGAGCGGCTTGTAATGCGAGCCGCATTAATTTCATCAGCTGTTCGCGATATTCTGGTGCCAAGGTCAATAGAATAGGGAGGGTTGCTTCATTTTCCGGTTTTAATAGGTCTACAAATGGATAGCGCGTCTTGATTTGATTCATCACTGTCGCGACCATCCAACTTCCCGCCGGCGGGGAAAAGGACCGATCATCATCGAGTGGTTCCTTGCGTGATTGCGAGGAACGGGTTCTTCTTAAGCCGTCATGATCAATAACATTCCAGCCATCGTAGCGATTTCCATGCTCAAATATTGCAGAGCCTACTGTGTAGGCTTGTCCGTCGCAAATAAATCGGAACGGCTTCCCCCCTGTATCCAGGATCTGTTCTAAACGTCGCTGAACTGCAGGAAGCGCCAATTCAACATCGTGATTGCCAAGAAGAACGGTCAGTGTATTTCCAGCCGCCAGAAACTCTCTGAGAGAATCGAAGACGGCGCGCTCCCGCTCAACGATGATAGAGAGTCGGTCAGCTGCCCGTGCATCTCCAAGCACAAAAGGGACCCACTTCGTTCCCTCCTTCCATTCTTCTGCTAAAAAGTCGACAAAGTCTCCATTGATTACGAGTTCACAGTGCTGTGCTCCTCTTCTGCCTTCAGCTGTGAGCCTCCGAATGAATGTGGCTAGTCTAGGGGTCTGAGTGCATAGACGAAAGCCTCTGGAAGTATCGCTGTTGCTTTTGGGATGAGCGCCACCTATGTGAAGATCAGAGATGCAGAAAATGCGACGGTCAAGCGGAGCCATAGCCACTCCTTTGTTTCATATCAGTAGGGACACGAATTGTAATGGCGGTATCTCAAGGGTTTCAAGAAGGGTGATTCCAGGTGGGGAAGAGACTAAGGATTAGAAGACTCAGTATTTCCTAATGTGAATTGCAGCTCCACAACTCAACCAGTCGAGGTTATTCAGTGAGTTGCTCGTACATTCTCAAATTGGAGAGGCAATCTCAACCAAGTGAGCGTTTTGTTCAATGATATCACTGATGAGACTTTTCCTGCCTGTGTAATAAGCGGTCGGCTATTGCAGCCGTTTGCAGAGAAGTCCCCGAAGGGCTGAAGGCTTCACAAGGAAGTTGCCCAACGCCTTAGAGCATGAGGGCTATCGTCTGTTTTGCCTAAAGGCGAGTTTGATGAATGCCTCAAGCTCATTGAGACCGAACAAGGTGTCGTTTCGCCAAGAATGGGACAAATATTGGAGCGGACGGAAAAAGGTACTGGCGAAGACCAGATTCTTCCCTCTGACATCATGCAAGTTCGTCGCCTTGAGGTTCCCACATCGCAACGTGGTCGCGGGGCGCTTGGATGAGTTGTTGGTAGCCATGACCGCTGCAGATGGATAAGCGGATCGTTCACTGTCCTTCGATTCTCAGGCCGCGGCCGTAGGGATTGGTGAGGCTGTCCGAGCGATAGAGACTGCCTGCGCCATAAGGATTGTTGATGGAGTCGGGCGAAAACCGCGAACCGTACCGGCCGTAGGGGTTGCTGGTGGAATCAGGATCGTATGGGTTAGCACTCAATTTGCCGCGATAATTTCCCTGTTGGTCGTAGAGTCGTGGCGCGTCGGTCGCGAAGGGATTCGTCGCCGATTGATTGCTGAACGGACTGCCGTAAGGACTGAAGGAATTGTTGATGCCGTCCGTCTTGAAGGAACTCCCCGCCCCGAACTGATTGGACGTTGAGTTCTGCTGGTAAGGATTCGCGCTCAGTTCGCCCAGGTCTTTGGCGGAGACAAGAGGGGGGACCAAAAGGAGTAATAGGAGAAGCAGTGGCATCGTAGCTCCTGGACAAGGATCGTTCTGGAATAGAGGTTACTCCTCCACAAGAGCCCCGTGCAATCACTGCCAGCATGACTGGAAAAGCTCGCCCTTGCTCCAGCTCAGCTCGCATGTGTGATTCAAACAAACGAGAATGTCCCCTCTTGTCCCCCGCAGCAAACCGAGGATTGATGGTGCGGTCAGAAAAAGACTCCCGCACCGCTTAACCTCTCCCTGCTGGGCCTTTATCTACACATTTCTTCCACGAGCCCACCATTGACTGCTGAGCAAATCTCGCCATGCACATCATCAACATAAACCCCAAACTCCCGATCTATAAAGGCAAAAATAGGACTCACACCTTCTTGCAATTGAGCGATGGGGTGAAACATTTGACTTCCATCAGAATCAGATAGGCCCGAGGCACTTGCCGAAAGCACATCGGCGATTTTCCGGAGCCGGGCTTCTGCAGAGGGGTGAGTGGATTGCCTCACTGGGTATCGTATGGATCTCTTAGCCGGCTTCAGAACATCACAAAGAAAACGTTTGCTTGCAGACTTCACCAGCTTGGGTGTAGCTGGAAGAGAAATATGTTTATTGGAATTAAATGTGTCGTGTACAGGTACAGTTTCGTGATTTAGGCGTGCCAGATTGACTCGATGCCACGCATTCGCAGCTAATCGAATTCGATCAATGTTCCAGTACATTGAACCTTTCGCTGAAAACACCGTTTCCCGGTATGGCGGAGCAGGAAGGTTTCTTCTAAGAATCCGCAACGCTATATCGTCTGCTTCCTCCTCCTTTGTGATGAGCCCAGGCGCACAGATTTGCTCCAGTCGTTGGAGCCGTACCGCCTTCGGTTTTTGAAGATCAATGGTTTCAATCCTTCCAGAGAATTCGCCTCGTCGATTTTGATGCAGATGAGCTAATTCATGGGCGAGGACATATAACAGTGCGGGACTTTCTGGTCGCTTTTCAGAGGTACCGGCTCTAAAGGCCTCCACTGCCTCAGAGGAACATCGAATCAGATTTGCCATCTCCCCGGAAACATAACAGCCCCCTCTCACGCTAACCTGATCCATGCTTCCTTGGCGAACCTTTGGTGGTTCACTTTTGTGACAACCTTTGGAGTCAACCTCGTCCTGAGTGGCATCCTTCACAACTTCAATACCCACCCATCCCGGTGGAATGGGCTTATCTGAATTCACCACACCTTCAGCAAATTGGAGAGAAAGCTTTTCAAGCTTAAAGGCTTCCAGCGCATGATCAAGTGCCACACGAACTGGTTCTTTCAGGGAAGAATCGAAACGGCATGAAGGTGTCGGAGCAACCTCGGCTGAATGCCCCAACGGTAGACCTTCGATGAGCAGAGTCACTACAATGGAACACAACAGAACTCTCCGGATCCTCCTTGTGTCCTTCATATTCCTCTTCGCTCTTGAAAGATCTCAAAGGCCACATACTTACCACTCATGTTCTCGAGTAATGGCCATCGCTCAAACGCATAAACGATGAGATCTTTGGATGCCTCTCGTGCCAGGAAGAGGGCAACTTTATATCGAGTCAAATTCTCAAAGTGAGGAATGACAACCCTCCCAGACTTCATTGTTGGAGAGTCCTTCGCAAGATTGGCATGTGAGGGAACTCCTTTAGGGCAGGTTTGAGGGAATCCCCAAAACACATATCCGGAGACCAAACCACTCTTTTTCAGCTCACTGATCCTCTTCACATGTTGGGGTTCCCATGGATGGAGGATCGGTATCTCGACGACCTTCTTATACTTCCTGCTCATCAACTCGACATAATTACTATGAGCATACAAATCCTGAGTAGCATGAAGAGCTTGGCCGAGGGAGAAGAACGCCTTCTTCGTATACCCCTCCGCAGCGTCACTCCGCCCCCTGTCTATAGCGCCTTGGGCACTTGCCACATGAGCATTGACCTCCTTGAGCAACTCAGCAATGTAATGAATTGATTCACCAAAGGCGCAGTTATCAAAGTGTGCCTGTGATTCAAATTGGTGATAGGAGTCCTGCCAATACATGGCCTGACGAAGCTCTTGAACATATTTGTTCCCGACAAGGTTTGCATTTGCTTCTTCATGGCCTGGAAACTCGAATTTCTGATCACAGGTCGGGCAAACAACCGTCGCAACATCAACATCTAATGAAGGAGCAACTGGTGGAGGGGCAGGAGGTTTCGGCGGACTCTCTGCGTGACCGTTGATAGGAGAACCTAGCAGTGAGAGCAATGCACACATGACTCCGACGAGAGGAAACGTACAAAGGGATCGGGCGTTCGTACCTGATAAATATTTCATGTTCATCTTCCTATGACGCAATAACAGTTCTCATATCTATGCGTAATGGCCGTTCCATTACATCGAAGCAGAGGACAGGTTAGAGATTAACCCCGCAGATCATCCAGAAATTCAGAAGCCGGGGCGACACTGGTCACCATTAAGTAGTCACGTGCTCGGGTGCAGGCGACATACAGCAAATGGCGTTCTGTGTCATAGACCTCCTGCAGGTCTGCATCATCTCCAACTGTCTCAATTCGCTCTTGCAAGGGGATGATCTCATCGTCGCAGGCCATCACGGCCACAGCGCGAAACTCCAAGCCTTTGACGAGATGCATTGTGCTGATTGAGGCAAACCCGCTGGTGGTCTCCAAGTGCTCATCAAGAACCTTAAATGGAATCCCCGCCTGCTGAAAGGCCGCACGTGCACGGAGCACCTGCGCCTCGGAACGGACAAACACCCCAAACTCGTGGGGCGCTACTCCTGCCTTCGCGTGTTCTAATATCCAGACCGCGACTGCTTTGATCTCTTCCTGTTCGCTGCTGTGAACCTGAACGACAGGGGGCGGGCCATTGAAGATCGACACGGTATCTCGGCGATCATCAACATTGCCATCAACATCAGCAACCTGTGGCCCTAACAGTCGATCAGCTTGCATGCGAATCTGATGGGATGTTCGGTAATTGACTCGCAGCGTACGTGATCGCCCTCGTATATCAACACCCAGCGCCTTCCATGAGAACGGCTGTTGAAAGATCCGCTGACCAAGGTCGCCGGCGAAGAAGAGAGCATTCGACCGATTTCCACCCAAGGCAGCAAAGAACCGTAACTGTGGAATGCCAAGATCTTGCGTCTCATCCACCACAGCAAAGTCAAAAGGCTGCTTGTTCGTCTTGGCCAACTCGGAGGCGAGGTTGGTAAACACCGCGGCTTGCGTGGAAAGCCCTTGCTTCTTCAGTCCTGCACGACATTGTTCAAAGATCGACCATAAGACAGCCCGTTGGGCTTCAGGCAGCCTTGTCTTGCGTCCTAAGCGAGCGACATCGCGATAGGCTTCCCAGTTGGCCAGCTGCCAGGCATCCACAACCTGTTCCCACTCACTGAGGAGGAAGGACAGACTGAACTTATGACCGTCAACGGATTGGGAGGCCGATTTGAGAATGTCTCGCACATCATTCCGGCTTGCCAGCTTGATGGGACCAAGCAGGGACTTGTGGAGGCGTACCCCAAGCGTACTGAGCGAGTGGACGTCGATGCGTTCCCCCAGGCGTGGTTCGCTACCGATCAAGCGTCGCAACTTGGTATGAAGCGCATGGGCCAGCGTGTCTGAGAAAGTGGCCAGCAAGACACGCGCATCGGGATTGGTACGAGCAAGAAACGCGGCTCGATGCAACGCAACAATCGTCTTGCCCGTCCCCGCCGAGCCGGACACTCGTGCTGGGCCGTTGTAGTCCCGTTCCACCCATTGCCGTTGCTCTGGGTGAAGAAAGACCGTCCATTTCTCCCAGGGGAACTCAAGAGCACGCCCCAGCTCTTCGACATTCGTCATCACCCGGAATCGACGTTGTGCATCTGGGTGATCAAAAGGATTTGTCGATGCGGCTATAGGCTGAGGTAGGCGTGGTTTCCCGCCTGTGGCCAGTTCCAAGAGAGCCTCGGCTGCTTCCCCTGGCAAATGATCTGCCAACCCCAACATCGTATCCTCGGTGGCCTGTCGCACGTCAGAAAGCCACTCTTGAGGTACGCCAAAACTAAGCAACTCCGCATCAGACATCTGAGAGAACAGCGTCTGTTGCTTAACCTCGACTTTAGACTCTTCGACATATTTGGGAACAACGATCTCCTGAACCTTCTCGCGAATTTCCACGAACTGCGCCGCGCCGGTCTTTGGATGTGTTTCAAGCTTACGCCGTTCGGCCCATTCGTAGGCTTTGTCGTGGTGATCGACGTAGCAGAGGAGCAAACTCCCAGATGTCCGGTGGACAATTAGCCGGATATCGGTACTGACACGAACCGACCAGAAGTTTTTGTCCTTGGCTTTATCAAGCCTATGAAAGCTGAAACCAGGATTGGCAGGGTTGAGCTGGAGGTCGAAGGCCGTCGTCTTCACGGCCTTCTGCTCATCACCGGTCAGGCGCGAGAGGCTGTCAGTAAACGTATCAGCGATGCGGAATTCCACATCAATGCTCCAGCGAAACAACAGTAGCAATCTGATTGGCAATGGCGGTATAGAGATCAATCTCCGTCTGCTCGGTTCGTATTGACACAATGAGGCTGTAGCGTGCGGGAAGGTCATAGCGTTCCAGTGCAGGGCGAGTTCTCCACCAACCAGTCGACGGATACACTGCGATAAAACCTCGGCTGGCAAGGTCTGCAGCTGTACCCTCCCAGATGTCTTGATGCAACGAGCCTCGATGACGCAGTCGATCGCCAAGTCGCCAATCTGGGTCTTTTGGATTGATCGAGTCTCCTTCGTCCTCGCGCTCAGATGCCGCGTTGATTCTGGCCACAAAGTCATCAGTAGACGCATCAAGCGGTCGCTGCACATCAAATCTCAACCGATGTGAGGGGTAGTAAAACTTTGACGCCGTACCACGGGCCGACGGGTTAGGTTCGACAAAGTAAGACAGTGTTACACGCATCTGCACTTTGGCATTCTGTAACGCTTCAAGTTGGTCCTTCGGCCACGGCAATGCGTGCAGGTTCATATCTCTAGTCTTGATACCCTTTCCCGTAACCTTCTTGTACGGGTGCAAAGAGTCTTCAACGATCAAAGTGAGCGAGTTCCCTGCGCTCCAGAGTGCCCGATTTAAATCAGGCACGCCCCAACCGCAATGTCTAATAAGGTGCACATAGTCGGTCTTAGTTGCAGCGTGGTCAGTTGGCAGATACATCTGCCTCATAGCCTCCGTCCACTCAGCCGAATGTAGAATGAGCGCGCGAATCGTCTCTGGTCGCAAATTTGGGTAAGCAGCCATGAGTTGAGCTGCCATTCGAGCGCATAGGGCAGAAGCAGCACTGGTCGCATTGCTGGTCGTGAACAACCGTTCAAGTGGTCGATAATGGGTTGTTAATAGATCTAGACTCGGGACGATCACAGCGCCCAGTGAGTCTTTGCCTACATTACCACCTTCCATCACTACATCTGGCTTCAACGGCCAGGCCGAGTCCCAAGTTCTCGAAGAAGTCGTGTGAGGGCTCAAAGCAGCTGCCTGAGCAATGGCGGTAAGTGTGGGCACCTCCGTCTCCGTCTTCATCGTACAAGCACCGACAGTCAGCGCATTCCACGCTTGCCCTGGATCGTGGATCAGATTTGTAGCAAGACTTTCTGGATATTGGAGCCAGGCCGAAGGGTCACGTGTATTACCTGCGGACAAGACAAACAAGCGGGGAAATTGTCCGTTACCATCAGCATCCGAAGCTAACCGGTCAACCATAGCCGACCACGATGAAGGACGGCCCCTATCACGGTAGTCCGAAGCAGTTACTGCAGACGTGAAAACTCGTGGCCGATCTGGCGCTGAAACCTCTGGGCGACTAACCGCCTCACCAAATAGATAGGCGTGGTGCCTTGCATCGCCCTCGTTGCCTCCATCTACTGGGATGAGCTTGACTGATTCGAGCCTATGAGACACAGCAATAGGCGATTGAGAAGCCAGTGGCTCGATAAGATCGCCGAATCCAGCTAAACCTGCCAGCCCAGTCCCATGATTGGCTTGGTCATCAGTCCCCCATGCGGGGTTAACCGTGTGCAGATCGTTAACATCAAGCAGAGGCGCAAGCAGCGGATGGCCACGATTCACCCCGGAATCTAGCAAGCAAACCCTTGGCGTGGAATCGTCGTTGTTCACTACGGAAAGCCGACCGAGTATGTCCTCTAACCACCCTTGCTGTTCCTCACGAGGCATGCCATCAAAGAATTCGGCTGTGTCTTTGGCTCGACGCAATTCGGCAACACAATTCAGGGTCATTACCGACTGGGATAGCTGTTGCTGTGAGCCATACATCAGCACGACCGTCCGCTCAGGAAAGTTCACCTGGTGCTCGCTCACAGTACAATTGGCAAGCATTGCCAACTTCCTGAAGTCCGCGACAACTGTGTGGCGCTGCCCACGGACAGGAAGCCAGACCTCCCACCAGAACTGTTCGTCTACTGTTTGCGGAAGAAGGTCAATGTCATCAGTCCACAAAGCCCGAAGCTCAGCGGCACGGATGGACGCTATCGTATTGATAAGTGACTTATGGTCGGAGGCACCGCCGTTCTTTTTCTTCTTCTCCGCCAAATACTCAGCGATATATTTCTCAAAGTGATGGAGCTTCCCATCTGGGACGAAAACGTTGGCGAAAGTGCTATCGCCATCTTTGCGCACGCTGAGCAATTCAATCTTTTGGGAGTCATTCGCCAAACTTTCAAACGCTAGTTCGACACCGGGCTGGCTTGTGAAATGGATCTGCAGACCTAAGCCGCTTTCCAGTTCCAGCTCTGTCTGCTTCGCAACCGCAGCCTCAGCTATGGGCCGCAATGCCAGCAGTTGGGCCTGAAGTGCGGCGCCGTGCTGCACTCGCGGCAGATCTGGAGGCAGCTCTGATCCACCACCACGTACTTTTGCCGTAAATGGCTTGGACTCGGAGGTATTCGTAAGAATGAAGTGTGGTCGTCTATCGCTTGGCTGATCCGGCATTGCGTGACTTCACCCTCTTGTTCTCGGCCAGCTTGCCAGTGATTAGCCGTCGTTCCTCCAGCATGTGATTCAGGTTTGCTTCCTTTACTAAAGCCTCGTTATGCATGATCGCTTCTTTGATGGCCCCATCCACGGCACGACAAATTTCCGCGCAGCTCAACCCCTCGGCCTTTACTGCTACTGCCTTGGCAGCTAATCGCTTCGGCAGAAAACTTCCGAGACGAGAGCGTATAAGCCCTGTAATCTGATCAGGCGTGGGCAATCTGAATTCAATGACATCATCGAACCGTCTGAACAGCGCGTAGTCTAATATCTCTGGGTGATTCGTAGCAGCCACAATCAAGCTGTTAGATTGATCATGCTCGATCATTTGCAGAAAACTATTTAACACTCGGCGAATCTCTCCAACGTCATTTGGCAAGCCACGCTGTGAACCGATGGCATCGAATTCATCAAAGAAATAAACACCGCGCATGTCGGTTATTGAGTCAAATACCTGACGAAGCTTGGCCGCAGTTTCGCCCATGAATTTCGTAATCAGAGAATCAAGCCGCACTAAGAATAGGGGGATACCTAATTCACCAGCCAATACTGAAGCTGCCATTGTCTTACCCGTGCCAGGAGGTCCAACCAGCAGCAGTTTTCGCCGCGGAGCTAAGCCGTGTTCTCGAATTCGAGCAAAGAGACGTTGTTCTTTAATAACCTGTTGAAGCTGCACCAATGCCTTGTCGTCCAACACCATATCCGGAAGTCGACTCTTTGGATAGGTCACACTTAAGAGATTGGCGAGTTCGCCGCGAGGCTTCGCGAGCGGGACGAGCTTACCCGATTCACCCGGGACAAGGCGGGTTTTGGCAGCATCGATCATCTCGCGCAACTCCATAGCTAGATTGCCGTGACCCATCTTGGCCTCGTAAGCAGCCACCTGCATGGCGACTGAATAAAACTGTCCCTCATCGCGATTAATGTGCGATTTGATCAAAGCCTTCAGTTGCTCTGCACTTGCCATATCAGAGCCTCCTTCGCCTGGTACAACGCATCATACCCGGAATACCTTCATCACTTCATCACCGAGGTGGTTGATGACTTTTACCGCAATGCGTCCGGATTTTGGTTTGCTGAATGCGCGAGATGTATCACTGTGGAGGCTGGCCCAGGCTTCGTGGTCGATCTCGGCTTTGAGGGTGGTCTTCAGCGAGCTGTAGGGATCATTCGCACCGAGGAAGTAGGCGTGGCGGACGAAGAAGCTTTCTTCGTTGTAATCCGTGTCGATGAACCAGCAGGCGATGCCTTCGGCGCCGTCGCTGATTACTTCACCAGTCTGGGGTTTGAACACATCCACGCCCTTCACCTTCACTCGTAGCTTCCCGTCTTTCTCTTTGAGGATATCGATGTCAGGCTCACCGAAGATGACGAAGAGGTTCCCTTTACCAGTGTTTTTGAGATCATCAGCCATGTGCAAATCGGCATTCATTCTGGCCTTCAGCACAGGAATGCGGCCGAGCTTGCTGAACTCGGTCGAGTGGGCGTCGTAGTTAAAGGCACAGGCGATGAGAACATCAAACCCAGCGTCACCTGCCTCGCGAGCTGCTTCCACCAGATCAGGCCTGGTGACAGTACCGAACTCTGGTCCAATGAAGATGGCGGCGCGCTTTTCCTTATCGCTCTCCAGATAGCGACCTTCCGCACAGACGAGATCACCAGGCCAGGGAGTGAGGGCATTGAAGGTGATTTTGTCAGCCTTGTGTGCCTGCTGGACGCCGGATGTCTTGAGATTGTCCAGGATCATCTGCGCGAAGCCTTGCTTCGCCCCGTACTCTGGGCTGCTTTCTTTGGACGTATCAATCAACTCATCGTTTTCATCCACACCTAAGACACGATGAGGAGAAAGGCTTTCAACGGTGAAAGGACCGGCGACGCGGACCTTCTTCTTGTCGTCGTAGGGCTTGTCGTAGAGGTATTCAAATTCGGCCTTGGCGGCGATGGACTTATCAATCTCCTGCTGTCGAGCAATGCGGGCCTGCCACCAGTCGGCATGGAGCTTCCTTGCTGCATCAATCCACTTGGCATCGGCCTCGCGCGGAATCTCCCATTCCTGCCATTGTTTGTTAACGGTGGAATTAAGCTTCTCACGCAAAGATTCTAACTTCGCCTGCCACTTGTCCCAGATGACATCGATTTCTGTGTTGTCGGCGATAGCCTTGAGCTTGATGCGTGGAACACGCTCATAGACGAAACCGTGGCGGAGGTTTCCGTGCACAGGCTGCGAGGAGGGTGCTGTGCGGGCAAGTTCTGCCTCTTTCATCTGGCCTTCACGGGAATCGGCAAGAAGATAAAACGGATAGCGCGAGCCCATTATGCGGGCACGGGCCAGCGCCAGCGCTACACGCGACGTATCAAGGGTGATCCAGCGGCGCCCCCATTGCTCGGCGACAGTGGCTGTAGTACCAGAGCCGCAGGTCGGATCTAGCACAAGGTCGCCGGGGTCTGTTGTCATGAGAATGCAGCGCTCAATCGCAACTGTGGCTGTCTGAACTACGTATGTCGGATATTTCTCACCATGGATATCACTCCAGATGTTAGCCTTTGCCACTTGGTTCCAGTCTTCCCAGAGTACGACCCCTCCAAGCGAAGCCCCTCCTCCGTCAAAAAGCCTGTCAGCTTTTTCAATCCGCTTGAGTCCGTCATCGGGTCCGAACCTCCACTGCTTGTTCGCACCACATTGTTTCATCTTGCCTCGAAATGAATAATCCTTACTTCTGGTATCGCTAGGATGCTGGCTCACAATTGGATAATTAACTCGTGCCCATTTTCCACCACGATCAATTAGCGCTCTGATCTCTGCTTCTTCCAATTTTGACACGTTGTGAAAAACTGAATCCGGGGTAATAACAGTGTTGAACTTCGACTCACCCTCAGGTGACGACCTCGCGTCATAAAGGTCCCTCACCTTTACTAACTCTCTGTTTCGGGAATACCAAATCAGGTAATCGAAAACCGTTTCAGTGGAGAACGTCGCACTTTTCTTTTTGAAGACGATTGTGTTTACGAAATTCGGTTCACCAAAGACCTCATCCATCACCGCTCGAACCCGATGCACATTCTCATCGCCAATCTGGACGAAGATGGAACCCGAATCGCTGAGGAGATCACGTGCGACGGTGAGGCGGTCTCGGAGGTAGGTGAGATAGCTGTGGATGCCATCGCGCCAGGTGTCGCGGAAGGCCTTCACCTGCTCGGGCTCGCGGGTGATGTGATCAGCGTTTCCATCCTTCACATCACGGCTGGTCGTGGACCACTGAAAGTTACTGTTGAACTTGATGCCATAAGGTGGATCGAAATAGATGCACTGGACTTTCCCCCGCAATCCTTCGCGCTCGGCTAGACTGGCCATGACTTGAAGTGAATCGCCGAGAATCATCCGATTCGACCAGTTCTGGTCGTGCTGGTAAAACTCCGTCTTGTCTACGCCCTTGGGAATCCCGTTGAAGTCGGCAAAAAGGTCTGGCGTAAGCAGCCCTGCTTCATGCTCGCGCTCCTTCGTTTCTCGCAGTAAATCATCGATCAACGCCTTAGGGTGGACCTTTTCTTGAATGTAGAGCGGCGGGGCATGGACGACGAGGTCTGACCAATCCTGCTCATCCTTACCGCGCCAGACCAGTTGCGGATCCAGGTCTCGATTCCGACGCTCGTAGGCAATACGAACCGGGCTTTGCTCCTCTTTCTGCAACACAGACTGATATTCCGCTGTGGGAATATTCTTCCGCTTGGCCTCGTCGTGCTTCAGCGCTTCAACGGTCTTGGTCGTGCCTTGCTTCTTGGCCATACCTATTTCCCCCCGACCACTGATCTGGCTGTGGCGGCCTCAACCATCTTATTGAACTCGCTCGCGATCTTGACCTCGAAATCCACTTCGATCTGATAGACCTCCGTGAACTCGGCAAAGGCCCAACGGCCATAGGTGGCGAGGTTATTCACGCCGGGCACCCAATAGTTTTCCATGGTGGCTTTCTTTTCCTTCGCATCCTCTCGCCGGTACCCTTTGATCTCCACAATCAGATGCAACAGATCCTTTTCGCCGTGTCCGTCATCAACCAGCACGATGAAGTCCGGGATATACCGCCTGGTCTCCGATCCATACCGGTACGGCACTTCCAGACCGAGATTGTGATTTTTGACATAGGCTCTGACCTTGGGATGAGCTTCGGCCACGCGGCAGAACTCGCCCTCCCAATCGCTGTCGAGAATAACCCAGTTGATGTGGGACCGCTTGGGATCGGTTTCCCAGCGATCTCGTCTGGATGTATTAAAATTCACGTGCCTTGTGGAACCAGTCGGATTGTAGGCATCGAGTAGCGCCTTAATGGGCCGCTTCCCCACCAGCGCACGTGTAATCCCTGCGGTGATACGTTCACAGGCCATGTCAGCCAATTCTTGGTACATGAGTTGTGCCGGATAGGTGCCGCCTTTGCAGACGAGGCAGGTATCGATCCACTCTTTTGTAATGCGCTTGAGCTGGCCGAACAGGTGGAGCTTGGGCTCTTCTCCTGGATCACGCCACTTGGTATAGAGCAAGCGTTTGGCCACGTGGAAGAGCACCGTCGAGGGCCGCATGTCCTCCAAGTGTTCCAAGTCCAGGTCAACGGCTTCTCCGATAATCCCTGCGTTCTTCGTTTTGGAAGGGCCAACGAGATCCGGCGTCAGCTCCAAAATGGAATCCTCGTTGAATTTAGCAGTGAGCCGCTCCTCGGGAAGTTCGACGCGATAGCCTTCGACACGCGGGAAGGTGATTTCGAGCGCATCTCGTTCGGGACGTATCGCTTTGACATGGACTGTCTCTCGTGGCGGTTGAGGCGGAGCTATCACCGGCTTTGCCGTGAAATCGAATGGAATGCCGAGGACATCTGCATATCTGACATCAAAGAGACCTTCATCGTTCAGATCGTAGGATTCCCGGCGCAACGCCCGACCGATAACCTGCTCACACAGCAGTTGTGTGCCAAAAGCTCGCACACCCAGTACATGCGTGACCGTGTTGGCATCCCATCCCTCTGTCAGCATGGATACGGACACCACGCAACGGATCGACTCGCCTAGCCGCCCGTGCTTGCCAACGGTATTCATGACCTCCCGTAGTAGATCTTGGTCGGTGAGCCCTTCAGCTTGCCGTTGATCACCGGTACGCTCCACGATCTCACGCCGGAAGCGTTCGATTTCATCAGCCGCCATCCCACGGAAGTTGTCATCCAGCGCTTCTCCGGATTCGAGCTGCTCACTGTCGATGAGCAGTGTGTTCGGACGCGGGAGAGGGTTCCCGTGCTCGTCAAAGTTCCTGAATAGTTCAAGTCGGCCGTTCTCCAACGTACTCGATCCGTCTTCGTTCTCGCGTTGAAAGCCAGAAATATAATCGTAGACCAACTTCGATGTAGACGTATTGTTGCAGACTACGATAAAGCACGGCGGCACTCGCATGCCGCTCTGTTTCCAGAGATCGAATGTCTTCTGATAGTGGCCGTACAGCGCTTCGAGGGCGGTCTGTAATTCGACTGGCAAACTGAGAGGATCGAGGGTTGCGGCTTTTCCACGACCTTTCTTTGGCATCCTTGTGCGGATGTGTTCCCAGAGGTTGCGGAACTTGGGCATGTCTTCCCCTGGGATATTGTCCGCCACTGGCACGCGTGGCAGCTTCACAATCCCGCACTCAATTGCGTCCATCAGCGAGAAGTCGCTCATGGTCCAGGGGAAGAGCGTCCCCTCTGCGTAACCTGAGCCACTCAGAAAGAATGGTGTAGCCGATAGATCGACGATCTGCGTGACACCGAGTTTTCGTGTAACGATCTCTAGGCCAGAAATCCAGAGGCGAGCCGCCTCGCTGTTCTTCTCAGCCTCTTTCTTTTCATCCCCTTTGAGGTCTTCATCGTCGGCTTTTTCCCGCGGCTTCTCCCGGTAGCAATGGTGCGCCTCATCATTGAGGACGAGAATGTTCTTCATGCCCATCAAATCGGGCATCACCCTCTGGAGCATTTGGCCATCAGTTTCGAGGGTCAATAACTCTTCGCCTCGACCTTGAAGCAACGACCTACCACCCTTTGATAGTTCGATTCGTTCTCGCAATTTGAACGAATGAAAATTGGTGATGACGATCTTCGCGTGACTCACATCGCCAAGGAGATCATTGGGCACTAATTCGCGGCTGGCG
The DNA here is from genome assembly GCA_964547625.1 of uncultured Nitrospira sp. GTDB lineage: Bacteria > Nitrospirota > Nitrospiria > Nitrospirales > Nitrospiraceae > Nitrospira_D. The sequence goes on along the minus strand of CAZJOQ010000041.1, from coordinate 5,449 downwards.
TAGTAACTGTCTGGATCATTCGGCTGCAGGACGCGTAGACGGTCTTTAATCGTGAGGCCAGGCGTCACGACGAGAAAACCGCGAGTGAATTTCTTGCTGTTGGGGCGTCTCACCGCATTGATCGTCTGCCACGCGATCAGCATGGCCATGACGGTGGTCTTACCTGCGCCCGTGGCCAGCTTTAGCGCAAGCCTTGTCAAACCTGGATTGGCGTCGTTATTGGCGTTCGCAAGGTGTTCAAGAAAGGCTTTGCCAGCCTTGGTATTCGAAGCCACTTCAGTCAACCAAATGGCCGTTTCAGCCGCCTCGACTTGGCAAAAGAAAGGCCTGGTGTTGCTGAATTTGTGATGTCTCCAGTGTTGGAGTAGGCGAGCAGTTTCAGACGTCACCTGCCAGTCATTGGGATTCTGCAGCCTTCGCCATACTTCAACTTGGTCCCGCACACCGTTAATGATGGCCGTGACGTCATACTGCTGTTCCTGTGTTGAGAGTCCCTTTCCTTCATCAAAAACAATCGAGGACTGTTTCTCAGTGGATTTTCGTTTCTTGGGCTTGGGAATCGGCGTGATGAATTCGGCAGGGCGGCGGGTTTCGATTATTTTCTGGGTCGGCTGCCCCTGGTCATCAAGTTCCCAGTGGCGAGAAGGATATGCATATGGCGAATTAAGAATGGGTTTAGAGAAGAAGTCAGCACTCATTTAGAACCCGCGTTGACCTATGGGGAGCAGGGAGGGCGCTTGCCCGGCGGAAGCTTACCCGTTTTTTCCTGAAAAATCATCGAGGATAACGAGATTTCTACCTTCCTAGATGACCATAGCCTCGCATGTCGGTCCACAATATTCACATTGCACACCTTGCCCAAAGCGATTCTATTCGCGTACGAGTCTCCGAAGGTCAACCCCAATTTCCTTGCGCGTGGCAAAATACAACGGTTCGGCTCGCAGATCCCTAAGATCTCAGGTCGTGGCACAGCAGGTGCAAGAAGGATTAAGAAACGGAGGGTGCCGTACCTTAATAAGACCGATTTCGCTCCGGCGAACGAGTCTTCGGGATGTCCCGCGACCGATCACTCATATAACGGACCAGGTCTGCGGCCAATTGCCGATCCTCCCCACGATCTGATCGGGCTAACGTCCGCATCACCTGCTCATAATTCCGCATGACTTCCTGGGCTCGCCCTTGTCGGCGCGTGGTGCGCTTCAGCCGCTCCAGCCTCTCCCCTTTTGTCCTCACTTCATGCAGATGGCGCACCGTCCATCGTTCATGTGTGGTCCGATGAATCCGACTTGTGGTCGTCGCCTCAATACCATGCTCCCGTAAGGCCTCCGCAAACCCCTCTCGCCACCGTTGGAGATCCGGCTTTCTTGGGTTCAAACGGATTCCATCGAGACCTGCGGCCTTCACCGTCAGGTGGACATGTGGATGCGGAGATGGGTGCGGGTCCGGATCGGTCTCATACGTGTGGAGCACCATGGCGTACTGAAAACCCGAGAACTCCTGCTTGGCGAAGTCACGGGCTGCCCGTTGGACCGACAACGGATCAGTCCGTTGCGGCATGGAGAGGACGAGATGAAAGGCGTCGCGCATGGTCGAATCCGCGGCGATCGGCATGCCGCCATCCCGCCATTCGGTCTTCAGATCCGCCACCGCCTCGTTCCCCTTGATCACTTGGCCGTCTTGATCCTCGATCTCCAGAAGGCCATCGCGCGAAATGTAGGTGAGGTTGTTCGAGATGCCCTTCATTCCTTTCGGAGCCCTGACGAGTTTCACCATGACTTGCGGCGCACGCCGGACCATGGCCTGGAGTTTTTGCCGGACATAGGTCGCCCGGGCCTGTGACGTGCTGAGCCGTCCACCGGCACTCACAGGCTTGACGGAGCCAAGCGGCGTGCGTTTGCTGCGACGCGGCCGTGGTGGGGTGTCTCGTGACACGTTGAACAACCGACTCCCCCACTCATCCAATCGCTCATCCATGCTGACGCGGGGTGAGCTCATTGGAGGTGCCAGCGCTCCACGGTCCCGCGCAAGACATCCGAGACCTTGTCAGTGTGGGCGCGGATCACGCGGGAGAGTTCGGTGATGACCTCCACCCGGAAGGCATTCCGATTCTCAGGGGACGTATTCAACACTTTCGCAATCTGGTTCAGGTTCCTCCCCAAGGCGAGCAGTTGTTGATTCGACCGGGCCAATCGTTCGAGCTCCGGCTGCCCCACATGCGGTTGCCCGGTCAATTTCGTGCGAATCATCGCGACCAACCATTTCGTCGGGAGATAGCCTTCGTGTCCGGCCATCTTCTTCAAGGCGACGAGCTCTGAAGTCGTCAGGTTCAGTTCGATGCGGGCGGTGGCCCGTTCTTTCCGAGGCGTGACACGCAACCGAGGCGCCGGAGCCCTCGTAGCTCTCCGGTCCATGGCTTGCCGAATGGCAGTCCGCAGGGCATGGCTCGGCGTGATGCTGTGGTCCTGACACCAGGCCTGCCAGGGCGCTTTCAGTTCACCCAGATCCACCGTGACCGTGGTCGTCCGTTTGGCCCGCTGTCCCATCAGCTCACCTGTACCAAGCCCTGTCGAAACGTCCCACCCCCCTCACCAACCGGTGTCGGATTCTGGTGTCTGGAGGCGGTGATCGGAGGGCCAAAGAACATAGCGAGCAATGATACAAGAAACCCATAATGTAAGACAACTACGGGCAATGGCCATATCCTGCAACCTCCTAAAAACGGTCTTACACCCTCCCTACCCCCATACAGCATTAAGAACACAGATCGACATTTCAGACTGTGCACCGGACGGCAGAAACAGGTCGGATCGGCCGGTTTCTAATGCCACCTTCAAGCCTGATTTACATACCGAGAATATCGATAGCGCACCCTTCTTGGGAAGGCCATGTTTACCATCGCCGCCGTGATCACCGAGCTGAAGCCAAACATCATCGTGAAGCGCATCCCGGGCGGGATCAGACGAGATAAGGAAAGCAACAAGGTATCCAAGGCCTTTGTCCACAAACCCTGCAAAATAGGGGGGGGACCATCACTGTGGTGAGTTCCGGGGCTTGAATCAACGCCCTCCATGATCGGCGGGGTACGCCTCCGTCCACTTCAGGCTATAGTTAGCCCCTCTCGTCAAGAAGCTGCAAAGGTAAGCCTTGATAAAGACTCGAGTATGAGTGCCCTAATTCTCTTGTTCGTTCCTCACACCATGAGTACGCAGTTCCAGCTGTATCCTGCAGATTGCTCTTTTCATACCAGAACCGCTTGACCGTCGTGTATTGAACGAACTTTTCCTCTAGCAACCATGTTGAACCCTTGCCTTCTTGTTGGAGCACTGCCACCACACAGCCGTTCCCGAGCACTTTATCAAGTTCAACCATCTGCCCGGCGGCGTACGAGTTCTCAAGGATAACGTAACGAGCAAGCAGAGAATACATCAGTGCCTTCTTGAGGAAAGGTTCACCCGGAATCTCTCGTTGGTTCTTGACAAGAATTGGTGCGATGCCAAGCTGTTTCCCGACATTGGCGATAACTCGCAGAGTTTCGACTGCTTCCGGCAGCGAATCACAGCCCAGAACTACAGCTGTTTTTAGTTTAATGACGGCAACTATCTCTGTTAAGTGACTGTCACTGGTCAGGTAGTGAATTAATGGGGCAAAGGCCAGATTGCTCGCAAGCACGGTTCCATCAGCTTCTTGCGAAACGTCCACACCTGTTGCATTGACTCGACCATAACGAACGTTCCAGAGCGCTGCGCCATAAACCTTGGAACCAGAAAAATCCGCTCCTTCGCACTGAGCATCAGTTAGATGGGCTCCACGGAGATCCGCTTCGCGGAAGGATGCTCCTTCGAGTATAGCGCCCCGGAAGCTTGCATATCGGAGATCAGCACCCTCGAAACAGGCACCAGTCAAGTCGCAGCGCCCGAAATCCGATCTCTGAGCAATCGAATGCCGAAAGTTTGCCGCCGGCAGGCGCGAATTACCCCATTTTGAGTTTACGAGCAGGGCTCGCTCGCAATTCAACCTGCCCCCTGAGCATCGGTAAGCCGTGGCACCAGCCATTGAGGCCTTAAAAAAGAAACCTGCAGAAATATCCATCTCATCCAAAATGATCTGGCGCAAGTCAGGAGGATTCTTGTAATTGTGGCCACGTGGAACTACTTTTTCCGCATCATCTGCGAGAAATGGAAGGAGACGGCTTGTCCAGTCCTTGCCTGCTCTAGCATCAGCGACAATTCGTCGGACAATACCTAGGTTATCCTTCCACCGGCCTCGCAGATCGACGAAATTCTTGGACCATTTCTTGCGGCTCAAGTCCAACCTCAATTTGCAAAATGCTAACTATTAAGTATACAGACGAGCATCGTACACACTAAGGAAGGTCTGATTAATTCCCGATTTTGATCTGGCGATGCACGAAACAGAAGGAATCTTGATGATTGTCGTCTGGACTTTTGAATTAATCAGACCTCCCTAACAGCCTGCAGACTGGCGCGAGATCCTTGCGCTTGGTCAATCGTTTGTCAAGAGTAATTGTAACGCCGCGAGGTTATATTATGCAGACCAGCATAATTCTGATCGCTGCCGGTTGTACCGGGTCGAAACCTCAATCTGTAGAGATTATGGAGACAGAATCTCTCGCACCGCGGTCGGGGCAAAGAATCCCTGATCGAGGAGCGTGGCAAACCAGGCAAGGGCAAACTCCTGCAAGTCCTGTTTCAGCGCTGGCACGACGTGCGTACGTCGACCCGCCTCGTCGTACCGATACACTTCCTGAACGATTCCCAGATAGTCGTTCCTATAGGACACCGGTTCGGCTGCCGTGCCGTCGGGCAAGTCGGTGACCATGAACACAAGATCGGGATCACGCATGAGGTCGCCGTTCTGTTCACCATACTGGCAGAGGGACACCAACCGGTGCCCGTCTCCACTGGTTCCAATCTCCTCGACAGAAAGTGGCATGTAGCCGGGGACGGTGATCCGCACCGCGCGTGCACCGGCGAGGAGCTCGTTCAGGAGTTTCGCGCATTGCAAATATGTTTCCATCGTATATCTCCTTTCTTCAGATGCAGGAAGCCCCCGGCGTGAAGGCCGGAGGCTTCCCGTGACGGTCAGCGTTCCGACCGCTCCGCGATCCAGCGTGTCGCCTGTTGGGCGACGACGATCAGCGCGTCAAGGTCTGCGACTCCGAAGGATTCGGAATTCTTCCAGACTCCATCCTGGCCCTTGTACGAGCGGGCCACGGTCACGTTATAGAACGGGCCGTTCATGCCCTCGTTCTTCCAGATGCTCGCCTTGATGCTGCTGCATCGAAGCGTGGTGACCGGCTTGGGTTTCTTGTCTTGAGGTGCCATGGTGTTGTCTCCTTTGGTTAGAGTTGATGTGTTGGCCTCTCACGAGGCAGTGGAGGCCACACAGCGACGACAAAGGAGACAGAGAGGCCGTCGGCACCTGGCGG
>CAZJOQ010000040.1:0-21156 GCA_964547625.1 uncultured Nitrospira sp. | reverse complement strand
CGATGGCAGCGAGGCCCGCAGCTCTGAGCACAGGACGGAACAGACTTGCGCTCACAACATTTCCTCCTTCTCCCCTCGCGTGATCACCGACGCACGTTACTGCGACTCCGCCTTCTCCACGAACGTCATGTGATCGGTGCATGAGTCCCGATTCATGAGCCCGCCAAGGCTGGCACGAAAAATCGGATATGGCCGGTAAGGTCTCTTATCTGCTCCTCCATGAGGGTATGGTCGCATTTTCGTCAAACAACGACTGGCCAATAGCGTTGAACCCGAACACCATACAATCAGTTGCGAACTTTACATGCGGTGGCGTAGCGGAATTCAAACCGTCTCACTACCCTCCGATCCCATCCCGTTCCCTTACTCCCCGTGACACGTCACACAGTGCAGGCGATCCAAGGCTTCCTCGCGCTTCACGTCGTCATGGAATTCCTGCGCGAACCGCACCGGGCTCGCGGATAGAAGGACGAGCATGACGATGGACATGACCGTCATCGTCCGAATGACCCCCTCCACCCTCACAGATGCGGCCCGGTGGGCGCCAAGGACCGCACATATTGAATCACGTCCATCATCTCCTCGTCCTTCAGACGGCCGCGCCAGGAATGCATCGGGCTGAACAGCACGCCGTTCGAGATCGCGACCAGGAGTTCGAAATCGGTTTTCGCGCGCGATCGCTCCGTATGAAAATCGGTTGGCCGCACGATTAATCCCTGCGCGTCAGGCCCGTCGCCGTTGCCCATGTTCCCGTGGCATCGGACGCACTGCTCTGTGTAGACCGCCTTTCCTCGATCGGGATGTCCCAGCCTGATCTGGGCTACGGTCCAAGAACTCGATAGGACGATGGTGCATACAGCGATGATGATGCCAAGATGTGTGAGCATAATGTCCTCTTCGGATATCGATTTAATTCCCGGTATTAGTGGGTTCGTTCGCCTGCGCTCACCTGACCACCGACCCGCATCCGGACGTCCGGCGAGAGGAGTCTCTCGTCCGGCGGGACGTGAGGCCGCTTCACCGTCAAGACCGGAACAGCCGCTTGGCGTAACACTCCTTCGGCGACACTGCCACCGATCAGGCTGGTCAGGCCTCGTCGCCCGCGTGTGCCCATGACGACCAGATCACAGCCCCGCTGATTCGCTTCCGCGAGAATCGCTTGAGCGGTGCTCCCTCCTCCGATCGCCGTCTCAACGGCGATGCCTTGGCCTCGGAGTTCGTGGCAGAGATCCGCCAGCCGCGCTGCCGCCTGCTCCCGTTGGTCTCGCGTGAGCGTCAAAGCGCGCATGTCCCCCTCGGGTTCGGAGACCACCGGCTCCATGACGTACAACACAGTGAGCAGGACTCCAAACTGCGCCGTAAGCAGCGCGGCATAGTCCTGTGCATCGAGGGAACAGAATGAAAAGTCTACCGACGCCAGAATATGGCGCACCGGTGAAGGAGCGTACGGGCGGGGTGGCGCCGCATGGACCGTCAACACCGGGCAAGGCGCACCCTGCACCACGCGCTGGGCGGTACTGCCTAATAGGATGTCGGCCAAGCCGGTGCGCCCGTGTGCCCCCAGGGTCACGAGGTCCGCGCCCACCTCTTCCGCAGCCAGGCTAATTTGGCGACTCGGAATGCCGAATCGCTGGCGCCATCTTGCCGTTACCCCCATGGAGACCAGTCTCTGTACCAATTCATCCAGCGGCTTCTCCGCCTGTTTGCGGCATCGGTCGAAATAGCGCTCAGCCAGCACATCGTCGGGATGCAGATCAGGCGGGACCTCGACGACATGCAGAATGTCCACCGCCGCCGGACAGGCCCTTCCCAGTAACACGGCGTACTCGAGCGCCTGTTCCGCGCATCCCGAAAAATCCGTGGCCATCACAATTTGCTTGATCGGCGGCTGTTTCATGAATCGGCACCTCTGCGATCGACGAGGCGGCACCCCGGTATCCTGACTCAATGACTCTTGTGTTGCCTCGCTCGCGCGATCAGATGTTTCACCGGACAATACCCCACCCCACCGGAGACCACTGCGAGCAACCCGATCGTCTCCGCGACTTCTTCAACCCAAAACGGAATGGGCAGCGTGATCCCGAAGACCATCAGGATGAGTCCACCGATGACCCGGATCCATCGTTCCACGATTCCCACATTACGATTCATACTCTTCGCCTTCGGCCGCTGGTTTGACGACAGGCCCACCATCTTGTTGAATGTGCCGCGTGAAGCCTGGAACGTCCGAACCCGAAATCGAGAAACACCTTACGAGATACACACAACGATCTCAGGTTACTCGCGGGCTTCGTGGATTTCTTCCATCACAATCCCTTCCGCATCGAACCAGTCTTGGAGTTCATGGCCCTCGCGGCAGCCGCGTTGTTCCCACAGTTCGTACGCTTTGGTTGAGATCCGCTCCCACATGCCGTTGGGCAGCTCAACCGGTTGCGTCATGGCGCCTCCCGCAAGCGGAGCACGAGGCTGTGACGCGCCACGCTTCTTTGGCGCCGCCTTCGGATTCATCGAGTCCTTGGTTGTCGTCGCCTTCACCATCATGTCATCTTCCTCCTGATGTGTGTGTTCACGTGTTGCTGGAGACCCTATCGCTTGCCTGAAGTGAAAGGCATCAAAGCCTCGCACGACTGAACGCTCCCGCTCGCGTTACTCATGCCCCCGACCCTCTTGCCCCTCAACCCATCGAAATTTACACTTTATTTCTACGAGGCGCAGAGGACGACGGGCCGCCTACTGCATCATCTGCGCTTCCACTCCCTCCGCCAAACCACCACGATGGATGTCCTGATCCGGCACCTCGATCGTGCAGATTCCCCTGGCGCAGAACCGAAGCCAAATGTGTCCCTCCCGACTCAGCCAGTCTACGTCAAGAAACATCTGGTTCCAGGTCAAGTCGGGACATTCGAAGACCACTTCTTCGAGCTGACCACCGGGGGAACGAATGATGACCTCCATGATGCGATCCCTCTCTTGGTTGATAAGGTCCGTCTCGTTTTCTGAGAATAGGGAGACTCCCGGTGCAGCTTGGATGCCACTGAGGGTCACCCGGTGAAACAACGCCTCAAAGCATCAACGAACATGGTGCTTTAATGAACGTGCGGCACCCGAGGCAGTAACTGATAAGCAGGGGCTTCTATGAAGAGGCTGAGGTATTTTGCGGCAGTGCTGTAGGCAATCCTGTAGCGGAATACCGCACGCACCGAGCCGCTCACTACGTGCCGTTCACGTCACGGTATTGTTTTTGGCGCCAAGCACCACGCAAGCGAGGCAAGTTCCCCGCGCTCATCGGCCCCCGTCCCTGGCAACGCGCGCAGGTCATCACTGTCACGAGCCGAACGTCTTTCCTCATCTTCACGTCCTGCTTCTGTCCGGTCCCTCGACAATCGGGTCCCGAAGCTCCGCTTGGTCATCGCTTCTGCGATCGTGATCTCTTTGGTATCCGAACTCACCGTGAAGACCGCGCCTTCCATGACTTGCCATACGGTCAGAGTTTTCAGGTCATAACCATGCTCAAAATACTACACCAGTCCCATACCGCCTCCTCCTCACAACCCCCTACTATTTCTCCTATTGTCGACATACGCCGCAAGACCAATGCCATTCGGCCAGTTCGATTGTCGTGGAGCAGGATTTGATCCCTCTTGTGGGATCAAGACCGCATGTCATGACCACCACTTCACAGAAGGTTGTGGCAGAAGGCGGCAACATATCAAATCACATTGCCCTGAATTGCTACAAGGACTGCGGTGCGTGCACGCTGTTGGAGAGCGGACGAGAAGGCACGATCATTGCTCGTCTCTTTTCTCATACAGATCGGTATCGTCCCTGAAAAGTCTGCCTATCAACAATCGCCTATTGCTTATTGAAGGAGGATTACTGAGCCATGAACGTCGAACCTTCACGCCGAACCAAGAAGACAAGGTCCCGAGCGCCAGTGAATACACCAGCCAAGATTGCGGTCCCCACTGCCGCATATACGGGTCCACCGGTATCATCCTGTGATGATCCGCATATCTTGACCGCGAAGCGGGCCTATGAGCTTTACAGCGAGCGCGGCTATCGGCATGGGAATGCACTCGATGATTGGCTGGACGCGGAGCGGGAGATTCTCAGTCAGATCCCTCCGGTCTGATGGACATCTTTCACACTCTGTCGAGTGTCAGTCGACTTACCCGGTTTCTAGAGAAGCTTTATGTCGTACGTCGGCGTGAACATCGGCGCCCTCTCGGTAAAAGTGGCCGCTCTTCGGGGTGATGCTCGGAGCGCCACCGTACTGGCCCATCAAGGCCGGCCGCTCGAAATCCTCAACGAGATACTTGGCCGCCAGGAGTTCAGCGATGCTGCGTATTTCGGCGTGTCCGGTCAACTCGGTCATATTTCCGAGGTAGCCGCAGTACAGCGGGCGTTCCGTGAGGTGGACGGCACGTTTGACGCGGTGGTATCGCTCGGCGGGGAATCATTCCTCGTGTACCTCCTGATGGACGGGAGGATGAGCAATGTCGTCTCCCACAACAAGTGTGCCGCTGGAAGCGGCGAATTTTTTGTACAGCAGATCGGCCGGATGGGACTGGGTCTGGACGAAGCGATTACGCGATCCTTCAGCGGCAAGGTCATACCGCTGGCGTCACGCTGTTCAGTCCATTGCAAATCGGACATTACCCACAAACTGAACCGCAACGAGGCCACGCCCGAAGATATTCTCCACACGCTGCACGACAGCATGTCCAACAAAGTGATTGCATTGCTGGAGAAAGGCACGCGCGAGCTGAAGCGAGTCCTCTTGATCGGCGGTGTCACGCGTAACGACGCGATGCTGGCGGCATTGCGCGCCAAGCTGCCCGCCACGGAGTTCGTGGTGCTACCGGAAAGCCCCTGGTTCGAAGCCTGGGGGACCGCCCTGCTTGTGCAGGACTCACCCAGCGAAACATCTCCGAAGATTGCCGCACAGCCAGGCCTGGGCCGTCTCCCGCCTCTCCATCTCTATGGCGAACGGGTGCAAGTGATCGCAGAACCACCTCGACAGGTCCCTCCCGAAGGACCGTTGATTCTGGGGGTGGATGCGGGGTCGACGACGACCAAGGCCATGTTGATCGACCCCGCGACGCAGGCTGTGGTGGCGTCGCATTACGGACGGACGAAAGGGAATCCAGTCTCGGCAACCCGTGAGTGTCTTCAGGCACTGATTAGTCAGGTGGGCAATCGTCAGATCGGCTTGATCGGCACAACCGGATCGGCGCGTGAACTCGCCGGCGCCTACCTCGGCACTGAACATGTCTATAACGAGATCTCGGCCCATGCGGCAGGCGCCACACATTACGATCCGGATGTGGACACGATTGTTGAGATCGGCGGACAGGACTCCAAATACATCTATTTGCGCAACGGCGTGCCCATCGACTATGCGATGAACAGCGCCTGTTCGGCAGGCACTGGCTCCTTTCTGGAAGAGAGCGCCCACAGTGATCTCGGCATCACAGTCTCAGACATCGGCGACTTGGCACTGACCGCTCCGTCACCGGTGCACTTCAAGGCGACCTGCGCAGCCTTCATCAATTCCGACATTCGTCTCGCCCAGCAACAGGGCCACCCCCGTGACAACATCATCGCCGGACTGGTGTATGCCATTGCCGGCAATTATCTGAATCGTGTCAAAGGCCCGCGCTACATGGGAAAGAAAATCTTCCTGCAAGGAGGCGTCGCGCTGAACCGAGCCGTCGGGTACGCGTTCGCCCACAGCGTCGGTCGGCAGGTCGTAATCCCGCCCAACCCGGAATTGCTCGGCGCGCTGGGGGTCGGGCTCCTGGCGCTGAAGCGGTCCGAGGCAATGCCGAGCCACACGGTCGATCTGCTCACGCTCGGCGCCTCGGAGATGAAGCAAGTCGGCCGGTTCACCTGCGGCGCCTGCAAGATGTATTGCAGCATCGACCGGTTCGAGGTCGCCGGACGCCGATTTCCGTTCGGAGGCCGTTGCAGCCTCTATGAGAATGTCTGGAAGCGCAAGGCCCGGATCGCAGCGGCTCAGGACCTAGTTGAGAAGCGGGCCGAGGTGCTCTTTCAGATCACCCCCGCTCCACCATCCGCCACCCCAAAGCACGAACGTGTCGAGCGCACCTCGTGGGGCGTGGGACCAGCCTACGAAAGCGCGAAGGCGTTTGTCCGCGAATCTCTGGGTCGCTCACCTGCGGCCCCGATGGCGAGCGGCACAAGCATTGGCATTCCCAGAGCCCTGACGACGCACTCATTGTTTCCGCTGTACTCTGCGTTCTTTTCTCATATCGGCATGGACGTCGTGCTCTCAGATGTCGACCCGCGGGGGGATCTGAGTTCACATTCGGGGTTTTGTTTTCCTGCGCAGATTGCGCACGGCGCCGTCTTGGACCTGGTGAAGAAAGGTGTCGGTCTGATCTTCATCCCGCACGTCGTACGCATGCCCCATCCAAATCAGTGTAAAGATTCGTATCTCTGTCCGATCACACAGGCCGGACCCTATTTTCTGGCCAAGGCATTTCCCGATCGCCGCTTACTCTCGCCCGTGCTCGAGTTCATCGACGGCTACGAAACCTGTTCCGCCCTGGTCGATATGGCGGTTGAGGAACTGGGAGTCCGGCGCGAGGTGGCCGCCAGTGCGTGGGAAGCTGCCGTGCAGGCTCAGACGGACGCCGAACGTACGCTCCGTGAGTTTGGGAAACGGGCGCTCGATGCAGCCATCGCCGCGGGCAAGCCAGCCATTCTGCTCGCCGGCCACAGCTACAACGCCTTCACCCCGGAGGCGTCACAATCGGTTGGCAAGAAACTCTCCAGCATGGGTGTGACCGTCATCCCAGCCGACTGTCTCATGCCGGGTGGAGAAGGACCTACGTCCTGGCACTTTGCCAACCAAATCTTGAATGCCGTCGGCATCGCAAAACAATATCCCAACTTGTTCCTGTTGAGCGTCAGCAATTTTAGCTGCACGATCGACGCGTTCACCCACTCTATGCTTGCCTCGGAGTTGGGCTCGAAGCCCTACCTCGTCCTCGAAATCGATGCGCACACCGCCGATGCCGGAGTCCAAACAAGGCTGGAGGCCTTCTTAGATATCATCCACAATTATCGGGACGTGCAGACCGCCGCTGCCAGACCCTTTGCCCCCTGCCGTCTCGTCCCGGGTGGCCGCGTCATCCGTTCGAACGGCGAGTCTGTCCCGCTGACGGACCCGCGGGTGAAGGTCTATTTTCCGAACTTCTCTTCCTACCACACGAGAGCCTTTGCCATGGGAACCGGTTGGCTCGGGCTCCACCCCGGCCAAGTCATCCCGTTGGACCGCGCCCAACTCGACAAGGGGCTGCAACATACCTCGGGCCGTGAATGCCTTCCCCTGCCGATCTGCATCGGCCAGCTGCTTCAGATCCACGAGCAACGCCAACCTGGAGAGATCGCGGGCTTCTATATGCTCCAGGGTGGCGCACCCTGCGTCAGCGACGCATATATGGGATATTTTGAGCGATTCCTCGCCGAGCAACGGCTGACCGATCTATTCCTCTTCAACCCGCAGCCGGAGAACGACTTTCTCGGCTTCGATAAAAATGTGCTGGCGCAACATATGTCGCCGGCCATTATCCTTGCCGACATTCTCGTGGAACTCGACCATGTGCTCCGCGTCGTCGGAGAAAAGGGCGCGCTTGATCAACTACAGACTGAATGGGAACGGTTCGCTCAGGAAACCCGATCACTCGGCGAGTTCCATGCCACATTGCCGACATTCGTCGAGCGCCTGGCCCAACTGTCTCGCACGAAAGATCCACAAACCTGCCCGCGCGTTGTCGTGGCCGGCGACTTCTTCACCCGCTTCAGTTCGTTTTTCATGGACGGTGTGCGCGACCTCTATGCCGAACGAGGCATCATCCTCAAGCCGGTCGACCTGAGCGAGCTGTTTCTCTATGTCGCGTATCATCCCTTGGCGGAAACGGCCGGTACCTGGGGCATGAAACCAGGCGGGCTGGCCCTGGCCAAAGCCTGCACGAGGATGTTTCAGGCTGAAGGAAAAGAGTACATTCAACAGTGGATAAGCTACCAGACCTTGACACGCGAGGAAGCACATTACCGCGCGCTCTTTGGCAAGACTGGCCTGCTGGTAGCCAGCTCTAATGCAGTCTCGTCCATTTTTGAAAAGGGAGCAGAACACGTCTCGCCCGCAATATATGGCGAACTGCTCCCGACCGTAGGCAAGGGAATTGAGGCTGCCCGAGAAGGATACGACGGCATGCTCGTCATCGGGCCGTTCAACTGCCTCCCCTACCGGATTTCAGAAGCCATTCTCAAGCCACTGAGCGTTGAGCAAGGCCTCCCCATACTCACCTATGAGAGCGATGGGTACGCCGTCTCGCCCTCAGTGCTCCGGCAGGTGGATGTTCACATCCAGCAGGTGCTCGAACATGCTGCTAGAACACATGTGGCAAAGGCGTGATGCACACTTCGCTCGTCCGAACCAGCAGTGTCGCGTCGACACGCGATGCAGCCACAACCAAGGAACCTTTCTATGATTACGTCGATCGCCTTCACGGTCTATCCGGTCTCGAACATGGAACAGGCGCGAGCCTTCTATGAACATGTGCTCGGCTTGCACATGAGCTACCACTATCAAGATGTCTGGGTAGAGTATGACCTTGGCGATTCAACCTTTGCCATCACGACAACGGACATGGGGCATACACCAGGAGCCGAGGGAGCCGTCGTGGCCTTTGAGGTATCCGATCTGGATGCATTTGTCCACAAGATGAAGGAGCGCGCCGTGCCGTTCGTCACGGAAATACTCGACACGCCGGTCTGTCGGATGGCGGTGATCGAGGATCCGGACGGGAACCACATTACGATCCACAAACGTCATCCCTGAGTGATTGCAAGCGCCTTCGTGGAAGAGGAAACGGGCGCGACTATTGCCAGTCGAGAAGATGTGGGTCAACGTGGGATATGAGGCGATCCGCTACAACAGTGACCCTTTGCTTGACATCCGGCATTTCCTATTTATCTCAATAGTGAGCGGAGGCCTCGGTGAGAGGAACACTGAAGGGGATCGAGGTCGAGCGCTGGGGCGGTGAGCAGGCCCACCGGATGGTGGGAAGCCTAAAACCCCTCCAAGACCTCCACACAAGTGCGAAAGAGCTCTCTAGACCCGCTTCCGCTCTCGCTTTTTTCTTTTCGCCTGTCCTCCCCCGAACCTATGTAGGCCACAACGTATGGATGTCGTCTTTTTTATAACCTATTTGTGGGGATAGTCGGAGGGACTTGAAAGAACGTATAAAAAAACGGCCCGCTCTTGTGTGGAACCACGGGGGCCGTCATCTGACCGGAATCACGTTCGGCAATCTTTCAGCCGCTTCAGGCTGATTGCCCCGCGCCTCAATCTTCATTCGGGCTCGCATTCACGGCCGGTGGCACCGGCGATAGATGGCGCGTCCCTTGAACAACCTGACTCCGCTACTGAAACAGCGCCCGTGCCCTCTGCACGCTAGCTGCACAAGAGCGAGTCACCAACTTGAGGCTGCCGACCACCCTCGGGCTACGCACCCCCCTCAGTTTCTCCATTGATCACTGATTCTCAGAAATCAATGTCGCTCATGCCTCATCTCAGACAGGTGTGGCACGATGCCCCTTCCTTCATCACGAGACGAACCGTTTCCCTGACCTGTCTGATTCGTTCGGCTGCTCCCTCCATCAACTGCATGTTCGTCCGGCTCGGCTGAGCCACCCCCTGCTCTTGCGCCTTGAACGCGGTGACGACGGCAATGCGCGGCACAACCTCCCATTCGCCCATGGTACAGATGATATTGTCGTCGCTGATGTCTCCTGCTTCGGCGCAGGTCGCCAATTACATTGCCACCACCGAACACAATCCTTCGGTGTCGAGCCGCATCATGCTGAGATAGTCCGAGGGATGACAGAGCATGATCCGCATGACAGGTCCATCCCTCCAGGACAATGGACGGGCTGTTGATAGGCTGACTGCGTGTGGAGACCGGGCGTTCGGTTTGAATTGGATGGGGGCTGTAACGCCCCCGATTCCAAGAAGGAAGGTTTAGTTCAGTCGGCGTTTGCCATGATCGACGGAGAGTTTCTCGGCCTCCTCGTTCGCGGATTCCTCCGGACGATGGACCTGACGATGGGCGACAATGACGGGATCGATCCGTTCGCCGCAGCTCACACAGTGCCAATCGATCGATCTGATCTCGAACACCTGCTCCGGAACCATGAGCCCACCGCAGCGGTGGCAGCGGTCGGCTCGCCACTGCTCTTGGGCGACAAATGAGTTTGAGACATTCACCACAGACATACAGCTCCTCCTTGATGAATTGTGGGGTGACGCTTATGAGCCAGAATCTTAGGAAAGGATTCATCCCAGTCTCCAATTTTGCAGCACCACCAGGGTGCGATGCACAAGGTTAGAGGCGATGCAGTGTTGCCTCCCCTCGCCCCACACTCCTTGCTGCACGAGCTCATCGCATCGTGCGCTTGAGCAAGGGGCACAGTGTCTGGAGAGACCTCGTGTTTAACACATCCTTCTTTTCCAGCCATCCCCGCCGCGCTTGCCCGACTCCATACCGGAGATTCTCAAAGTCCAAGATGCTGTGGGCGTCGGAATTGATGCTGAGCATCACTCTCTCTTCTTTCGCGATCAGACGATCGGTGTCGGTCAGATCAAGCCGGACCGGATGGGCATTCACCTCCAAGAAGCAGCTCCGCTCTCGGGCATGGCGGATGATACGAGCCATATCCACATCGTAGGGCGCCCGTTCATCGATGAGCCGACCGCTGGGATGGGCCAAGATCGTAAAATAGGGTTGGTCCATGGCGCGCAGCTTCCGCTCAGTCTGCTTCTGCCGGGAGAGCCGGAAGTGGCTATGGACAGCCCCCACCACCAGATCGAGCCGGCACAGGGTCTTCATCAGGGAGATCCAGACTGCCATCTTCCAGAATGTCGACCTCGATCCCATTCAATAAGGTGATGCCGCTCAGCGTCGCGTTCAGCCGATCGATCTCTTCGAGCTGTTCGAAGAGCCGCTTCTGGGCGAGACCTTTGGCTATCGTTAGGCGCCTCGAATGGTCGGTGATCGCAAGATATTCGAGTCCACGCGCCCCGTGCCGCTTCAAACTCTCCGCGATTCTCCCGCAGTTCCGGTGGAATCCAAGACAACCCAAGTGCCGCATAGACCGATTCTTCGGTGGCTCACGCCACCGATCGATCGCCCTTGAACAGGCCATATTCATTGAGCTTGAGCCCTTGCTGCTGTGCCAATCGCCGGAGCGCCACACTGTGCGCCTTGCTGCCGGTGAAATACTGGAGCGCTGCTCCATAGCTGTCCTCCGGAACGACTCGCACATCCACTTGCAGCTTGCAGGCAAGCCGGACACTCGCTTTGGTTGCGCCCTGCACCAGAATCGATTCATCACGGGGCTGTTGGACACAGCGGTGACGAGGATATCCAGGTCCCCAATCGTCTCTTTGGCTCGTCGATAGCTTCCCGCCGCCACGACCTGTTTTCTCCTCGGGAGATTCCTTCAGATAGGCGATTAAGGCTTCGGCGTCCCGAGTGGCGACCCCTAATTGGAATCGCTGCTCCTCGCCGGCCCGCTCTTTCAGCTGAGCCAGGATATATCGTTCGGTTTTGCCCACAAATCCGTGGAGCGATCTGATCAGGCCGTTCTGCGCAGACTTCTGCAGCTGATCGAGTGTCCGGATGCCGAGATCGTGATACAGCGCTTTCACTCGTTTCGGTCCTATGCCCGGAATTCTGAGCAATTCCGTGATGGTCTTCGGAACCTTCTTGCGATGCTCTTCCAGTGCGGTGGCCGTGCCGGTCTCGACGACCTCCTTGATCTTTGCCGCGAGGTCTTCGCCGATTCCAGGAAGTTCTGTCAACTCCTCTCCCTCGCCGAGCATCACGCCGACCTCACGAGAGAGATCATGGAGTGTGCGAACCGCATTGCGATAGGCACGAATGCGGAATGGCGATCCTTCGATCTCGAGAAGGTCTGCCATCTCCTCGAAAACCGCCGCGACATCGGCATTATGCACCGGCATGTTGCACCGCGCCTTTCGTTCTCCAACAGCTGCTCCCGTTTCTTAACCCCTACGCCTAAGCTGCAAGCTGAGCTCAAGCTGATCCCCATTCTTCTTTGCCCATGCTCGGTGGGTTTAAGCCCTGCAGGACCCATGCTCGACGTCCATTATTGCGTCCTTGACGACCATCATCGATCATCAAACCCCCGCAAGGACTATCAGTCCGTATACAGTCCCGTCCTTGAGGAGCGCCCAACGCCTTGCCACCAATGTCGAAAGAGGCAACAGCCCCATCAATCCCACTGCCCCGTAATGCCACAGATGGCTTTGCCATTTTTATGTGACTGAAATCAAACAGCGATCTAACCCACCGCTTTTTCTCATGGAATGATCCCTCGCTTTCATCTGTCCAACCCCTGGCACCGTCAATGCAGTGGTTCAGTGGCGGGGCATCCAGCCCCTCATCAATCGCACAAGGAGGTAATGGTCATGAGCGCATTAACACGATGGGAACCGACGACGCGATGGAATCCATTCAAGGAACTCGAAGAGATGGAGAAACGATTGTCAACCCTCTTCGGTCGTACATCGGTTCCTTCCGGTGGCGATAAGAAGGAGGCCATCACCGTCGCTGAATGGTCGCCGCTGGTGGATATCTCGGAGGATGATAAGGAGTACATCATCAAAGCCGAGATCCCAGAGATGAAAAAAGAAGACATCAAGTTGAATGTGCATGACGATGTCCTCATGATCACTGGCGAGCGTAAATATGAAAAGGAAGAGAAAGATAAAAAGTACCATCGAGTGGAACGCGCCTATGGCAGCTTTATGCGGAGCTTTACCCTTCCCGAAGATGCCGATGGTTCCAAGGTCAACGCCGAGTACAAAGACGGCGTACTGAAAGTCCATCTGCCAAAGGCGGAGAAGGCCAAGCCTAAAGCGATCGAAGTAACAATTGCCTGAGTGGCGAAGGGGGGACATCATGTTTCGCCACCCTCGCTACCTCGAAATTCCCTGGGAGATGCACTGGGATCAGAAAGAGGGCAGGATGCACCACCATGTCCTACTCACGCTCTTCCTGATTCCGGTGGCCATGTTCTTATTCGGAGTCGGCGTGACGAGCGGTCTGACGTGAGTGTACGGGACGGAAGGGAAGAGCGTGACGTTCAAGAATCGTGAAGAGGCTGGCCGGCGGCTCGTTGAGCGACTGATTCAGTACCGTGATGACTCAACAGCCCTCATTGTAGCACTCCCACGCGGTGGGGTCGCCGTCGGCTATCAGCTGAGCTTGGGCCTGCATCTTCCGCTTGACGTCTTCATTACCCGAAAGCTGGGAGCGCCGGATAATCCTGAGTATGCCTTGGGGGCAGTGGGTGAAACAGGGACGGTGTATCTGAACCCTGAGGCAATGCGCGCGTACGGTCTTTCTCGCTCGGACGTCGAGGAGGTGGTTCAGGTGCAAAAGCGAGAGATCGCTCGACGGCAGAGCATCTACCGCCAAGGTCGGCAGCTACCCACGCTCACCGACCGCAACGTTATTCTGGTGGATGACGGTATCGCCACCGGCTCCACGTTCTTCGCAGCCGTCCAGTCCATCAGACACCTCAAGCCGCGCCGCCTGATCGGAGCTATTCCGCTTGGCCCAGTGGACACTATTCCTGAGGTTCGCGAACAGGTGGATGAGTTAGTAATTCTTGCCACACCAGACCCATTCCGGGCTGTGGGGAATCACTATATCGACTTCGACCAGGTCAGCGATCACGATGTGGTCGAGTATCTGAACCTCGCGGAAGAGTCGCAGTTAGAATGGAAAGAGCGGACACATTCTCCGACAGACTTACCGCCGCGATGAGGAAGGATGTATGACTACGAAAGCGAACACAACACCTGGCTTGGGAGTTCGACACGACCGGACCATCCAGGAGTATCAGCACGATACCTATAAACTGCTAAACTGCGCGGGAAGCTCAAAGAGCCGACCATCTGCACCGAATGCGGGGCCTCGTTTCACAAGGGACGGTGGACCTGGGGCACGAAGCCAGCCAGCGCCGACGAGATCATCTGCCCCGCCTGCATGCGGGTCCGCGACAAGTACCCTAAGGGATTCGTCACACTCAAAGGCAGTTTCAAAGACGAGCAACATGAACAGGTGCTCGGTCTGGTGAGGAATACGGAGGAAGTAGAAAAGACAGAACACCCTCTCTCTCGAATTATGTCGATCGAGACCAAGCCCGAGGGTCTTGTCATTTCCACGACCGATAGCCATTTACCGAGACGTATCGGCGAAGGTTTGAAGCATGCCTATCACGGCGAGTTAGAGCTGCATTACGACCAAGACGAAGATTTCGTGCGCATCACATGGACGAGATGACACCTGATCCTGTCCTGACACGAGGACGGCAACAGAAGGAGGGGTGATTGAGCTTACAAGGTAGATCCCTACTGAGAGTCATTCATCTCACCATTCTGATCGGCTTTCTTGCCGGCATCGGGACAACAGAGGCAAGAATAGTCGTTCCTCAATCAGGTTCGGTGATCGAGGTGGACGTGGCCACGCTCAAAGCCGTTGTCGATACCTTTGAGCAGGCCGAAGAAGCCATCAAAGCCCACGACCTTGCAAAGGTCATGGCCATCTACTCTCCCCAATACAACTACCATGGGCTCAAGAAAGACGATCTCCGGAAGATCTGGAAAGAGCTTTTTGATGAATATCAGGAGATTGCCAGCACCCATCTCTTCACGAAGATGACCAAAGTTGGAGCGGGGAAGGATGCCGTGCTTGAGGTCACCTGTACTGGCCATCTCTGGGCCAGGTCGAAGACCAGTGGTCTGTATGTCCCCATCGACAGCTGGCATGAAGAAATACACCATCTCGTCCTCGAAGACGGAGCGTGGCGTATTCGCGGCAATGTGGGTGAATCACCGCGCGTACTTCCATTTGGCACCGCGCCACATCCACTGTTTTGATGTTTGTATGGGAAAGGTCATCGCATGAGAGTCGTCATTGGTGTTGATTGGTCCGATCAGGCCTTCGCAGCGGTTACCCAAACGTTCCAACTCTATCATCCAACCGACGTCGCGCTGGTTCATGGCGTCGATTTAGGGATTTGGCAACATCCGGTCGTAGCCCAAGCAGGCAACCTGCAAGGATACGATGATTTCCGCAACGCAATGGTCGATGCAGGGCACAAGGCTCTGGATCACGCCGCGACCATGGTTCCGCCGGAGATCCCGACAATCAGGAAGATCAACGAAATCGGCAGTCCCGCTCAGCTCATCCTCGACAGCGCTGAAAATCTCTCGGCCGATCTCATTGTCGTCGGTGTCCGCGGACGAAACCGTCTTTCAGAATTCGTCCTCGGAAGTGTGTCCCATCGTGTGCTCCTGCATGGCTCACGTCCGACGTTGATCGTCAGAGGCGCGGCGCGCAAAGTTCAGCGGGCACTCATCGCGATTGAGTGCCGAGAGGACGCCGACCACATCGTGAAATGGCTGATGCAGCATCCATTCGCCGACCCCGCCGACCTCTGTATCCTCCATGTCGTCGTTCCGATCGGAGTGGATGACCCCTATGACGCATTGGGAACCAAAACATGGTGGGAGGGCGCCGAGCGCTATGCGGAGGAACTGGTCAAGTCGACAGCCAGCAAACTCTTGAACTCTCGGTATACAGTCAGCACGAAAGTTGTCACAGGCAATGCCGCATCGGTGATTGAGCAGGAGGCGAAGCCCATGGACCTCGTCGTCGTGACCTCTCATGGGCGAAAGGGAATTTCTCGCTTCCTCATAGGGAGTGTGTCCCATGCCGTCGTTCACCATGTGACCTGTCCAGTGCTTGTCCTACGGTGAAAGGAGCGAAGATGAAGACGATGCCGACTCTTGGCCTATTGTTTGTCGTCCTCTCGACCTCTGTGGTCTTGGCTCAAACGATTCGCGGAGATTCGAAGGCCGGACAGAGCGTGTATGAACAACAGTGTCTCCGTTGCCATGGGGCTAACCTGGACGGGAATGGGCCGGACAGCCAAGATTTGATCGTCCGACCAGCCAACCTTCGATCTCAGATCAGTCGTTCGAAGACGGATTGGGAACTGCTCGTTGCGATTTCAAACGGCGTCTTATTCAGCCCGATGCACAGCTTTCGCGGTAAGCTAACAGATGAGCAAATGTTGGATGTGCTGTCTTATATTAGATCCATATCTCCACCGGACATCACCAGTTAGTACGTGACTGGTAACAATTCTATTCGGTGGCTAACCTCCTGTCTGTTCGTTCTGCTGATCTTGTGCGCACCCAATGTTCCGGCTGCGGAAACTACTCCGGACATCGAAGTCTTCGTGCACGCAGGCTGCCCTCATTGCGAAGCCGCAAAGACCTTTCTCGATGAACTCCGACAGGAACAGCATTCACTTCACATTGTGCTCTACGACATCGCTGAGGACGACGCGGCGCGACAGCGACTGGCAACATTGGCGAAGGACCGTGGCATCACAACCATCGGTGTTCCGACATTCCTTATCGGCAAAGACATCATCGTCGGATTTCGCTCATCCGACACGACTGGCGCCGAGGTTCGAGCCAAGCTGGGCCAGGAGGCCTCAGGTTCCACCCATCCATCAGTCGAAAGCATCGAGACGGGATGGTTCGGCCCGCTTCGTGTCCATGATCTGGGCCTTCCGTTGTTCACCGTCGTGATCGGACTGCTCGATGGCTTCAATCCTTGTGCGATGTGGGTCCTACTCTTTCTCCTGTCACTGCTGGTCAATCTACAAGATCGGCGGAAGATGGCACTCATCGCTGGAACGTTCGTTATCATGAGCGGATTGCTCTACTTTGCCTTCATGGCCGCCTGGCTCAATGTGTTTCTTATGATAGGGTTGTCGCGCGCTGTACAGTACCTCCTTGGTGGCATCGCCCTCTTCGTTGGAGCAATCAATGTGAAAGACTTCTTCGCTCTCCACCAAGGTCTTTCGCTGAGCATCCCAGAGTCCGCGAAACCTGGCCTTTACGCTCGCATCCGCCGCATCCTTCAGGCCGAAAATTTAGCCGGAGCCATGGTGGGCGTCATCGTTTTGGCCGGTCTGGTGAATACGATCGAACTGCTCTGCACCGCCGGATTCCCAGCGCTCTATACGCAGATTCTCACGATGCAACAGTTGCCGACATGGAAATACTATGGTTATCTCGGGTTGTATAACCTGGCCTACATGCTTGATGATAGTGTTATGGTGACAATTGCGGTGGTCACGTTGAGTCGTAGAAAGTTGCAGGAACATGCCGGTCGTTGGTTGAAACTGACCGGTGGAGCGGTGATGTTAAGCTTAGGCCTCGTGTTAATATTGAAACCCGAATGGCTGGCGCTTTAGATACACGTACGATGCGATCTGTTCGCCCCCTTTACATTCCGCCCCTGGAGACTGATCACAGTGAGTCCGGCTCACTCATCATGCGTGATGGATCGACTGCCGCAATCCGACCGGCTGAACCGTCGGATGCACCGATGATACAACAGTTCGTCGATCGGCTATCCCCTGAATCGAGACGCCAGCGATTTTTCTCGGAAAGCTCTCCGTCTTCGGACAGTATCGCCGCCTTGTGTAATTCTTCTAACCCACGTTCGCAATTCACGCTGATCGTGACGCGAGTACGGGAAGGCATGCCGCGTATTATCGCCGCTGGGTCTTACTGGGCGAGGAACGGGCAGACGGCGGAAGTGGCCATGGCCGTGGACGATGGGTTTCATGGGAAAGGCCTAGGGACGCTGCTGCTGGAACGACTGGCCTTAGTCGCCATCCGACACAGCTTCACTCACCTGTGGGCCGTCACTCACGCCGATAATCTGGCCATGCGCGAGGTTTTCCGAGAATCAGGGTTTACCACCCATGAAGCCTACGAAGGCGAGGCCATGGAAGTGGAGTTGTTGTTGATTCCAACAGAAGCGACGGTCACTCGCGCCGAGGTCCGTGAACGGCTCGCCACAACCGCTTCACTCCGCCCGTTTTTTCACCCCCAATCCGTGGCCTTGGTTGGTGCATCGCGCGATCCAAAGAGCATCGGCTATCGACTTCTCGATGCACTCCGAACCAATCAGTTTCGGGGTGCCATTTATCCGGTTAACCCCCATGCCTCAGAGATCGCTGGAGTTCCTGCCTACTCCTCAGTACACACGATTCCCGAATCAGTGGATCTCGCCATCATCGCTGTGCCCCGGCAGCATGTGTTATCCGTCGTCGATGATTGTGCGGACGAAGGTATCCGGGCGTTGGTGGTTATTACGGCGGGCTTTGCGGAAGTGGGAGCGGAAGGAGCGGTGCTCCAGAGCCAGCTGGCCGAAAAGATCCGGCAATATGGCATGCGCATGATCGGCCCCAATTGCTTCGGAATCTTGAACACGGACCGCGACGTACAAATGAATGCCACCTTCACCACCCTGTTTCCCCCTCGTGGCCGTGCTGCCATGTCGTCGCAAAGCGGCGCCATCGGGATTGCGACTCTTGCCGGCGCACGGCGATTTCACTTGGGCATCTCTTCCTTTGTGAGTGTGGGAAACAAGGCCGATGTGTCCACCAACGATCTCTTGCAATATTGGGAAGAAGACCCTTCCACAAATGTCATTCTCCTTTACGTGGAGTCCTTCGGCAATCCTCGCAAATTCGCCCGCATCGCGCGGCGCGTGAGCCGTCGGAAACCGATCATCGCGGTCAAAGCTGGACGCTCACAATCGGGGCGGCGTGCGGCAAGTTCTCACACCGCGGCGCTTGCAGCCAGCGATGTTGCCGTCGATGCCTTATTTCATCAAGCGGGCGTCATTCGCGTAGAATCGCTCGAGGACCTATTGGCCCTAGCTTCTGGACTATCAAATCAACCCCTCCCACTGGGACGGCGAGTAGGTATCATCACGAACGCGGGGGGGCCTGCCGTTCTTTGTACTGACGCCTGCGAGGAAAGCGAGTTGATTGTTCCGGAATTGTCTGCCACGACCAGGGCAACTCTCTCATCTTTTCTCCCGTTGGCCGCCGCGCTGAGCAACCCCGTCGATCTAATTGCTTCTGCTACAGCGGATCAGTACGCCAAGGGGATCGAAACCCTCCTCTTGGCTGATGAGATCGATGCGCTGATCATCCTCTATATGGCTGTGACCCTGACAGATACGGCAGAGATCGCCCATGGCATCATGGCTGGAATTGAGAGTGGGCGAAAGGCTGGGGCAAAGGCCAAGCCTGTGCTCATTGGCTGGATGGCGGAGGGTGACATGGACCGTACGTTTAGTTCCCAAACAGAAACAATTCCCGCCTACCATTTGCCGGAGACCCCCGCACTCGTGCTCGGCAAAGCAGCGACGTACGCAGACTGGCGACAACAGCCGGCCGGCATGGTTCCCGACTTCGATGATCTGAATCTTCCAGCCGTTCGGACAATCTGTACCGACGCGCTTTCGCGTCGTGGAGCGGGCTGGTTGTCTGTGGAGGAGACACGAAATGTCCTGAGTGCGATCCGACTTCCTGTTCAGTCAGGAGGAGTGGCGAGAACCGCCGATGAAGCAGCGGGCTTGGCAAGGCAAGTCGGCTATCCGGTCGCCGTCAAACTAGCCTCCCATCAGATCGTGCACAAAACTGAGATCGGCGGTGTGCAATTGAATCTCACGAACGAAGAGGCGGTTCTCAAAGCGTTTGACTCGATGAGAACGCGACTGGCCGCGACCAATCAGCTCGAGGCCATGGAAGGCGTGCTCGTGCAACCGATGGTGAACGGCGGCGTGGAAGTCATGATCGGCGTCACGGATGACCCCCTCTTCGGCCCCTTGATTGCTTTTGGACTTGGTGGAATTCATGTCGAGATCCTTGGAGATGTTCAGTTCCGCATCACGCCCCTCACCGACCGTGACGCCGCAGAAATGGTCCGAGGAATCAAAGGTTATCGCTTGCTCACCGGCTATCGCGGGCATCCACCGGCCGATCTTGAGGCCTTGGAAGAAACGTTGCTGCGAGTATCTCGTCTCGTTGAAGAAATTCCGGAGATCAGCGAACTCGACTTAAATCCTATTTTTGCCCTCCCACCTGGCCAGGGTTGCAGGATTGTGGATGCGCGGATACGAATTGAACCACAGCATCCAACACTTTAAGAAATCGTTCCCAACCTATCAGCCCCTTGTTTAATACACCGCGTCACCACACTGAGCATATGCTTGCATGCGCTTGCCAGAATATAGTGGTTTGCCTTTCCTGTGCGTTCATTTTCTCTTCGATCTCAGAATTGCCTCAGACAGCCTATCGTCATGAAACAACTTCATCATGTAGCCGTTTTGCTTGCCCAACTGTTGCGGCCGATCTTTAATCTGATCCAGGAAGCAGAGCAGTGCCACCTTGTAGATCAACGGAGCGAAACTTGTGATTACATGCACCTTCTTGTTCCTAAATGGATGCAGTCGAGTGGGCGTTACTGGATTACCGTGTAGAAAGTCCTTCCTTGTGTCATACAGCTGTTTGTAGAGCATTTGCACGAGATTGACCTTATGAGTGACGCGCCTATGTTCTACCTTATAGACTTTCCTTCTGAGTCGCTCATCTGCCCAGTCATATTTTCCCAACAGATTCAGGACTGAGGGTAAATCGGCCTTGCCTTTTCTGGGATGGGATGATACTTCAAAAGCGCTAACCCAGAGACTTGCGCTCGTTCCGAAATCATAAATGGTTGAATGGTTTTTGAATGGCATAGTTGTGGCTTGATACGCCATTTCTAAAGATCGGAATAACATCGTAGTTTTCCACTCTCCGAGCCTTTTGCCGATAAAACGCCTAATCCATACCTTCTCCAACAAGGAGAATAAATCGTGCTCAGAACATGAACCTATTGCAGATATGGCTAATCCTGGCGAAGTCTGCCCTCCCATGAAGTCATCAGGTTTGTAACCAGAGATACGTACTGAGGGAGTATCGATTAGAAATCCATCATTATTTTGGCTAATCGTGATCGGATAGAAGTCGAAAAAATCGGAGTAGAGAGGATAAGCAACGAAGGTACTGGCTAGCCTATGCTCATGCCCTTTGATAATGATCGATATCGCAAAAATGTTTCTGAAGCAGACAATGGCAGCAATGTCGTTGGTATAAGATGGCGCATTC
>CAZJOQ010000039.1:0-22165 GCA_964547625.1 uncultured Nitrospira sp. | reverse complement strand
AAGATACCCATGCTAGATAATAAGTCAAGCCACTTATGACGCACTACACTAGGTGAACCTTCCTGACCCCTCGTGACCTCTCCTGTCCCTTCCTGCCTAATTTCCTTTCTTCTCTCAGTCAGCTACGCTCGCCACTGGCGGCACTCGCGTCTTGTTGTTCCATGAGCCCAGCTTACGGACGAGGAGCATGAAGAGAACGTCCCACAACCATCATGTGTCGGTCCGAGAATTGGCTCAGCTGCTGCAGGTCAGCACTGATACCATTCGACGGGCCTACCGGAAAGGAGATCTTCCCGGCGATCCGCGTGAAGACCGCGCTCCGGTTCGACCTGGAGGAAGTCCATCGCGTGATGCAACGCCAGGCCGAGGCTTATATGAGCGCCCGGCGATGCGCCGCGAGCGGCGCACGCCGACCGCCCATCGAGGCCCAGCCCTCGCATAGTCAAACGGGGGCGCTATTTCCAGACAACGAATCATGAGTCTTTCCACGCGATTAGACCAAAACTCTGCTCGCTTGAGAGTACTCCTATCGGGAAGTGAACGGCCTGGAAGCCTGAACCAGCAACGTTGTTACCGCTGCGGCAAGGTGTGGTGGCCCCGCCAACCACGAAAGCCGGTTCGGGGAAACCACCGACAGCGAGCCCAAAGGGAAGGGAGGTAGACCGTGGGGCTCGTTAAACGAGGGAATGTCTGGTGGATGAATTTAATTTTTGAGGGTCAGCGGATTCGCCGGTCCACCGGGACCGCAAATCGAGCCTTGGCTGACTCGATCATGGCCAAGGTGAAGGTTCAGCTGATCGAGGGGCAGTATTTTGATCGCCTCGAAGAAAAGACTCGAACCTTCGATGAATTGATGGATCGTTACGAACGAGAGCATCTCGTGAAGTTGGCAAGCCAGCAGATCTGTCAGGTCTTCGTGAAACGCTTCCGTGCGTTCTTCGGAGGTCGGACCTTAGCAGAGATCACGCCCCGACTGATCGTGGACTATAAGAGCACACGCTACGCGGCTGGCGTGCAAGCCGCCTCGATCAATCGAGAGCTCAGCTGTTTGAGAAAGGCCTTCAACCTCGTCAAGCGGGCGTGGGAGTGGTGCCGTGAGAATCCCGTGAGTCGCGTGTCCCTCGAAAAGGGCGCGAACAAACGGGACCGCTGGCTCAAAGAAGACGAGGAAACGCGATTGCTCATCGCCTGTCCATCCTGGTTGCGCGACCTTGCGGTGTTCGCGCTGCATACCGGGATGCGGTTGGGTGAGATCCTCTCGCTGACATGGAGCGCAGTGGATCTGTTCCGGAGAACGGTCACCATCTTTCGATCCAAGAACGGAGAACGGCGCACGGTGCCGTTGAATCAGACCGCGATGGCGCTCCTTACGGAGAAGGCCAAAGTGCGCCACCTGAAAACAAGTCTCGTGTTTCCAAGTCAGACGGGCACACGTCTCGATCCCAACCATCTGCGACGGGCCTTACGGCCTGCAATGGCGAAGGCTGGGATCGTGCACTGTCATTTTCATGACCTCCGCCACACCTTCGCAACCAGGCTAGTCCAATCAGGGATCGATCTGTACAAGGTGCAGCGACTACTCGGGCACAAGTCTCCGATCATGACGCAACGGTATGCCCATCACTACCCGGAGAGCTTACGGGATGGGGTGGAGATTCTGGACCGACACTGGCACTGTGACACAAAATCGACCACAGTGCGGAGGACCTCGGAGAGCGTTGTCGTGGAAGTGTTTGAAAAGATGGTGGGCGATACAGGTATCGAACCTGTGGCCTCTTCCGTGTGAAGGAAGCGCTCTACCACTGAGCTAATCGCCCGACCGGGTGGAGTCTAGCACGGGATTTCAGCCCGGTTCAATGTGGCCGTTCTCCTTGACTTCACTAAAACACCGTTTCTAGAATGAACCCCTTTCCTCGCAAGGACGATCGATCATGAGAGATGACGTGGTCATCATTGGTGGTGGTCTGGCTGGTTCAGAAGCCGCGTGGCAGGCGGCCACTCGTGGCGCCAAGGTCACACTCTACGAGATGCGCCCGAAGGAAATGACGAAGGCGCACAAGACTGGAAACTTGGCCGAACTCGTCTGCTCAAACTCGCTCGGATCGCTCGATCCCCTGAATGCGCCTGGCATTTTGAAGGAAGAGATGCGACGGCTGAACTCGCTGATCATTTCTGCTGCTGAGCAG
Source organism: uncultured Nitrospira sp. (assembly GCA_964547625.1). Classification (GTDB taxonomy): domain Bacteria; phylum Nitrospirota; class Nitrospiria; order Nitrospirales; family Nitrospiraceae; genus Nitrospira_D. The sequence goes on along the minus strand of CAZJOQ010000039.1, from coordinate 19,979 downwards.
GCGAGAGTGCCGGCCGGGTCAGCACTGGCTGTCGATCGTGATCAGTTCTCCCAGCACATTACTCGCGCACTGGAAGGCCATCCGAACATCAGAATTCTCCACGAAGAGATTGCGGGAATCCCCATCGACTGCCTCTGCATCATCGCGACGGGTCCGTTGACGTCGGATAAGCTCTCCCAGGCCATTCGTGCCGTGACGCAATCCCAACACCTGTATTTCTTCGACGCGATCTCGCCGATCGTGGATGCGGACTCCATCAACATGGACATCGTCTTTCGCGCCTCACGCTACGACAAAGGTGGGGATGATTATTTAAATTGCCCCATGACGGCAGAACAGTACAATGCCTTTTACGACGCCCTGATGGCCGCAGAAAAGGTACAGCCGAAAGAATTTGAGAAGACGCCCTATTTCGAGGCCTGTGTGCCGATTGAGGTGCTCGCTGAGCGTGGCCGCCAGACGATGCAGTTCGGACCTATGAAACCAGTGGGCCTCAAAGATCCTAGAACCGGGGTGGAGCCAGCGGCAGTCGTGCAATTGCGAACGGAAAATATCCATCGGACCTGCTACAACCTAGTGGGGTTTCAAACCAAACTCACGTATCCGGAACAGAAGCGCGTCTTTCGCATGATCCCCGGGCTCGAACAAGCAGAATTTCTTCGGTATGGGAGCTTGCACCGCAACACCTTCATCAACTCCCCTCAACTGCTATTGAACACCCTGCAATTCAAAGCTCGAGGTACGTTGTTCTTCGCCGGACAGCTTGTCGGCGTGGAAGGCTATACCGAATCGGCTGCCATGGGAGGCATGGCCGGCATCAATGCGGCTCGGGCCTTGGCTGGCGAACCATTGATCACACCTCCTCCTACGACGGCACACGGCTGCTTGATTGCTCATGTGACTGCCTCAGATCCACGTCACTTCCAACCGATGAACACCAATTTTGGCCTGTTCCCTCCCTTGGCAACCCCTCCGAGGGACAAGGACAAGAAGCGGCGTTCATTGAGCCAACGAGCTCTTGAGGATTTCGACGTATGGACGAAGCGATCAAAACTTTCATAATGTACCTCCAAGTGGAACGCAATGCCTCACACGAAACCATTCGTAACTACCGATCCGATCTTCAGCAGCTGAGGGGGTTTCTCCGCCGCACGGAACCCGCTCACCCTCGAGTCGATGCGATCACCAGTGACCATATCCGCGCCTATCTGCACAGCCTGGATCAACAAGGCGACAAGGCGTCATCGTTGGCAAGAAAGCTGGCGTGCCTTCGGAGCTTTTTTCGGTTTCTAGTGCGTGAAGGAGTCCTGCACACGAACCCGGCGGAGGACCTGAGAAGTCCGAAGCTTCCAAAGCCGCTTCCTCGAGTGCTCACAAAGGGCGATGCGGCGGCGCTCATGGAGTTTCCGACTGGGCCGTCGCCCCTCTCCTTACGCGATCGTGCCCTGCTGGAAACCTTGTACTCGACCGGTGCCCGAGTGAGTGAGGCCGTGGGGATCAATCTCGGCGACCTCAACGAGATGGACGGACTCGTGTGCTTGCGAGGAAAGGGGCGTAAGGAACGGGTCGTTCCGATCGGAGACGTGGCACTCCAGGCGATTCAGGACTACCGGAAGTTGCTTCGTGCGCCAAACCTCGGCGCCCAGCTGTCGGCTCCATTGTTCTTGAATCATCGTGGGGGTCGACTCACGACACGAAGCGTCACTCGAATGGTCTCGCGATACTCCAGTCGTCTCGTGGGCGGAGCGGTGAGTCCGCATGCCTTGCGGCATTCTTGCGCGACGCACTTACTTGACGAAGGCGCAGACCTCCGGTCAATACAGGAAATGCTCGGCCATGCGTCGCTGAGCACCACGCAAAAATATACGCATGTGGCGACGGATCAGCTCCTGGCGGTCTACGATCGAGCCCATCCTCGCGCGCGAGCCAACGGCACCCTTTCAGGAAAGGATCGGAAATCGTCATGATCATTCGATCAACCACCATTCTCTGTGTCAGACGCGATGGACGAGTTGCCATGGGCTGCGACGGCCAGGTCACCGTTGGAACCACGGTGATGAAACACAACGCCAAGAAACTTCGCCGCCTGCATCACGACCAGATACTGGCGGGATTTGCGGGAGCCACCGCCGACGCGTTTACGCTGTTCGAGAAGTTCGAGAGCAAATTGGAGGAGCATCGAGGCAATCTTACAAGGGCCGCGGTCGAGCTGGCGAAAGATTGGCGGACGGATCGGGTGCTTCGACGTTTGGAGGCCCTCCTTGCCGTCGCCGGATCGGAACACTCGTTCATCATTTCTGGGACAGGCGATGTCGTAGAACCGGAGGACGGTATTCTGGCAATAGGCTCAGGTGGACCCTATGCCCTCGCAGCGGCCAGGGGCCTGTTACGGCATTCCCAACTCGATGCCTCGGCGATCGTGATGGAAGCCATGCATATTGCCGGTTCGATTGACATTTACACTAATCAACAGATTATTGTTGAAGAACTTCAAGGATAGGACACGATGATGAACCACCTCACGGGCGATGCCGACCCGCTGAACGTCAACAGTCTCACACCACGTCAGATTGTCGAGGAACTGAATCGCTACGTCATCGGACAAAAGGATGCGAAGCGCATGGTCGCCATTGCCCTTCGCAACCGGTGGCGCCGCCAGCAGCTATCCCCCGATCTCCGCGATGAGGTCATGCCGAAAAACATTATCATGATAGGACCGACCGGAGTCGGGAAGACGGAAATCGCCAGGCGCCTTGCCAAGCTCGCGCAAGCGCCGTTCATCAAGATCGAAGCGTCGAAGTTCACCGAGGTCGGATATGTCGGGCGCGATGTGGAGTCGCTCATACGGGACCTGACGGAGCTGTCCATCAATATGGTCAAGACCACCCGCCTGGAGACCGTTCAGCAAAAGGCCGAACAACAGGCAGAGGAGCGATTACTCGACCTGCTCTTGCCACCACCTCCCCCTCGGCCAGGGTTCGTCGAAGGCACGGGTGAGACAACCGTCCACGCACCGCAGGATTCGCATGAAAGCACCAGATCGAAACTCCGCTTGCAGTTGCGGGAAGGCAAGCTAGATGAACGAACGATCGAGATGGACGTCAAGGAACGAGGCCTGCCGGTCGGCGTGATCTCCAACGTCGGTGGACTTGATGATCTCGAAAGCAACCTGCGCGACATGTTGGGTGGCATGTTCCAAGGCAAGAAAAAGAAGCGGGTGATGAAGGTGCCCGAGGCCCTCAAACACCTGACACAGGAAGAAGCTCAGAAACTGATCGATATGGATGATGCCATTCGTGAAGCGATCACCAAGGTGGAGCAGACAGGTATTGTTTTTCTCGACGAGATCGATAAGATCGCCGGCCGCGAACGCACGATGGGACCCGATGTGTCGCGAGAAGGCGTCCAGCGAGACCTCCTCCCCATCGTGGAAGGGTGTACGGTCACCACTAAACACGGTCCGGTTGTCACAGATCACATCCTCTTCATCGCCGCCGGCGCCTTTCATGTCGCGAAGCCGTCCGATTTGATCCCGGAACTCCAAGGGCGATTTCCCATCCGTGTCGAACTCAGTCCCTTGTCCAAGCACGATTTTGTCCGTATTCTGACGGAACCGAAAGGGGCATTGGTCCGGCAGTATCAGGCGTTGCTGGCCACAGAAGGCCTCACGATCGAGTTCACACCGGATGGTCTTGAGGAAATCGCGGAGATTGCGGTGCAGGTAAACGAGCAAACCGAAAACATCGGCGCACGCCGGCTTTTTACCATCATGGAGCGCTTGCTTGAAGACATTTCGTTTGAGGGACCCGGCTGGCCTGACAAGCGGATCAGCATTACCGCGACTTACGTGCGTGAGCGGTTGAAAGACATTGTGAAGGATCAAGACTTGAGTCGATATATCCTCTGAGGGGCATTGAATGTCACTCGTCAAGCATCCGTTAGCCCTGGACGCGAGCAGCCGATTCTCCGGAGTTGCGTATGAACAGATTAATCAAGAAGGCTAGCGTCCTCATTGAGGCCCTTCCGTACATTCGCACGTTTCGAGGGAAAACCGTGGTTATCAAATACGGTGGCCATGCGATGGCCGACGCATCCCTTAAGGAACGGTTCGCGCAAGATGTGGTGCTGCTCAAGTATGTAGGGATCAACCCGGTCATCATTCACGGCGGTGGACCCCAAATCGATAAGATGCTTGATCGCCTCGGCATTCAAGCTAAGTTCCGGCACGGCGTTCGCGTCACCGACGCCGCCACGATGGAAATCGTCGAAATGGTCCTGGCGGGGAAGATCAACATGGAACTCACGGACCTCATCACTCGACATGGCGGCAGCGCCGTCGGATTGAGCGGCAAAGACGGCGGGTTGATTCTGAGCAAACCATTGACGGCCAAGGCCTGGGCGGAGAGCATCGATCGTGATTTGGAAGGAGAAGATGGAGAGGGTGACTTCGGATTGGTCGGTGACATCGAAAAGGTCGATCCGGGTTTGCTCCGGAATCTCCAAGAGGATCATTACATCCCTATCATCGCTCCCATCGGAACGGACCGCGAGGGCAATACCTATAATATCAATGCCGATCTCGTCGCCGGGTCGATAGCAGGAGCCTTGAGGGCAGAGAAACTGCTGATGATGACCGATATCAAAGGGATTCGCGATGCCAATGGACGCCACTTGTCTACCGTGTCCCGCAAAGATGTGCAGCGCATGATGAAGAAGGGGACGATCACCGAGGGCATGATCCCGAAAGTTCATGCCTGCCTCGACGCGTTGGCGGAGGGAGTCCACAAGGCCCACATCATCGATGGCCGCATTCCTCATGCCGTTCTACTCGAGATCTTCACGCGGAAAGGAATCGGCACCGAGATCGTCACCTAACAGGCTGTTGAAAAACCATTTGATGCCCGATAAGTCTTCACATCTCGGAGATCATAGACCGAATCCAAATAGCCCGCAGAATGTTCAAAAAGGCCTTCCAGCAAGGCCGCAGCGAGTGAAGAGGCGAAGCGTACTCTTTGCCGTACGTTGAGCCTCTGAGCGATGCGAGAACGAAGCTGGAGGACTTTTTCAACATCCTGCTAATCGTTCGCCGGACGGAAACTAGTCCCGTGCCCGTTGATCGCAACCGACTCAAAGCAGATCTTCACGCGCTGGTGGGAGAACGACATCCTCTCGCTTCACCAGTCCCCCTAGAGCAGGCAGAAGCGTATCTAAGTCACCAATTCTCGGAAGCGGGCCTTACTGTCACAGCGCAATCATTCCATGCCTTAGGCGGCATTTATCGCAACGTCATTGGGGCAGCATCTCCAGCCTCCGCGCACGGCCCGCTGCCACCACTGATCCTCGGCGCGCACTTTGATACCGTAGCAGGCTCTCCGGGCGCCGATGATAATGCGAGCGCGCTTGCTGTGATGCTCCAAGTTGCTCGCCAAGTCCAGAACATGAGGCTGGCCAGGCCGATTCGTTTCATCGCCTTCAACCTCGAGGAAGAGAACTTGCTTGGTAGCTCTGCCTATGCCTCGTTCCTCAGTGAGAATCGCGAGACCATCCATGGTGCCATCATATTGGAATGTGTCGGCTATGCGAGCCATCAAGAGGGGTCGCAGAACATCCCTCCCGGTGTACCCATCGCGGTTCCCACAACGGGAGATTTTCTTGCCGTCATCGGCAATGAACGGTCACGCGCGTTGACCGGCTCCGTCACCCACGCAATGAAGTCACAACTTCCAATCATTCCATTGATCGTGCCAGGCAACGGAGAGAAGCTCCCAGATACCAGACGGAGCGACCATACCTCGTTCTGGGAGCACGGGTTTTCAGCCGTCATGCTCACGGATACGGCGAACTTCCGGAATCCCCACTACCATCGGTCCACCGACACCCTTCAGACACTGAATCTTGACTTCATTGCTTCAGTCACCGAGGGGGTCACAACAGCAGTCCTGGCATTGGCCGGTCAGCCAACCGCATAGCTTTCATCGACTGATTTGGTTAGACTCCTACGCCTCAACGGAGGATCGGTAGAGCCTTGTCATGAAGCAACTCAAACCTCTCGAATCCACGATCTTCACGATTCGCAACCACAAGGTGATCATCGATGCTGATCTCGCCACGTTGTATAACGTGCCGACCAAAGCCTTGAACCAAGCGGTCAAGCGGAACGAGGATCGTTTCCCCCGCGATTTTGCCTTTCGACTCACTGCGAAGGAGCGATTGGAGGTGGTCACACATTGTGACCACCTGGCCCGGCTCAAGTTTTCCCGCACCTTGCCCCTGGCCTTCACCGAGCACGGGGCCATCATGGCAGCCACCGTTCTGAACAGTTCGCAAGCCGTCTCGATGAGCGTCTTTGTCGTGCGGGCATTCATCCAGATGCGTGAACATATCGAAGCCAATGCGGCCATACTGAAACGACTGGCGCCAATCGATCGTGCGTTACTTGAGCATGACTCGTCCTTGCTCAACCTGTATGAGAAATTGCTGCCGCTGCTGCAACCACCTCCTGACTCCCCCACAAAACGGATCGGCTTCCAGTCGAAGGGGAAAGCGTAGTTAGGCCTCATGAGACAAGGCCTTTCAGCTTCAACTCGGCAAGCTATCGCCCGGGTATTTGATCAGCTCAATTACACACGTTTGGAGTCTATCTACTGCTACGAGGGCGGAGATGAGTTCTGGCGGAGGAAGCGGGAACCCTGTCGGAGACTGGGAACCAACGTCGCCGGGGTTCTCGTCAAGAAGTTACCACCGGGTGGGCGCAGTTTGTATGTCGGAGCCGGCGTGACAGAGCTGCCGTCCTTGCTTGCCGAAGCGATCGACCGCCAACGCCACGTTGAACCCTATAATCTCCGACGTCTCGAAGTGACCGTGCTCAATCGTGCTTGTCGCGGCTTACCGTTTCGCTTTCATGCCTGCGATGCCTCTTTGGCACAAGGAAGGTTCGATCACATCTGGATGGTCAGCGTGTTGAACGATCCGGAACGATTCCCTCATCTCGCGCCGTTATCATACGGTCGAGCTGATCCGGTCACGTTCGATCCGGTACGATTTCAGAAAGAACGGCGCATCAGTCAAGCGATTGTGAATCGTTGTATGGCTAAATTGAGTGTGCCGGGTTTGGTAACGACGTCAGCGGAAGAAGTACTGTGGATCGCAGACTGGTGCCACCGGCACAGGATTCCCTACCAAGTGGAGCGGAACCAGTATCCCACGGCGCTTGTCGGGGATCCGATTTGTTTCATCAAGATCGGTCAGAAATGAGGACAGAACTGTTCAAGGTCTATCAGATTTCAAACCCGGTTTTCTTGGCCGGATCACCCATATATTGCCTGGCATACCGCACATAATTCTCTGCCGATTCCTTGACCCAGGCCAACTCCTTCTCTATCACCGACCGCTTGACCTTTGCCGGTGAGCCGAGGATCAAACTTTTCGCCGGTACGATCGTGCCTTCGACGATTAAAGCCCCGGCTCCGACCACTGAATCTTCGCCGATGACTGCACCATCCATAATGATGGCGCCCATCCCCACCAACACCCGATCATGAATCGTGCACCCATGTAGTACGACGTGATGGCCGATCGTGACATCATTCCCGATGATGAGTGGGTGGGTATCATGCGTGACATGCAGCATGCAGAGATCCTGCACGTTGGTCCGATTTCCGATCCGGATGTAGTGGACATCGCCCCGGACTACGGCGTTGAACCAGACGCTGCACTGCTCTCCCATGACGACATCGCCGATGACGACAGCGGTTTCTTCGATAAAGCAGGACTTCGGGACCGTTGGCTTGATGCCTTGAAAGGTTCGAATCATGAGGCGCACTCTAGGGGAATTGATCCATCTCCCGCAAGGGTCTAATTGACAGTCTTTTCAGCCCTCCCGTAGACTGCCTCCATGTCTCAGCCATTGATCATTCCCCGGAGTACAAAACCGGCAGTCCAAAGGGATAGGCACCGATCCCTGATCGGAGCCGTTCCCCAGAAAACCACGATCGGCTTTGTGAATCTTGGCTGTTCAAAGAATCAAGTGGACTCGGAAATTATGCTGGGCGCGCTCGTCACAGAGGGCTTTCAGCTCACCAGTGATCCCCAAAAGGCAGAAGTGGTCATCGTCAATACGTGCGGCTTCATTGAAGAAGCGAAGCAAGAATCGATCAACACCATTCTCGAGCACGGTCATCTGAAGAAAGCAGGGGCTTGTCGCGTTCTGATTGCCGCTGGCTGTTTAGCCCAACGATACCAAGGGGATTTGCTGAAGGAATTACCGGAGCTAGACGCAGTGGTCGGCACCGGCGAGTTCGGCAAGATCGCGGAAATCTGCCGCGACCTCCTCACCCCCAAAAAACGACATCGCCGTCTTTGGATGAGTCAACCACCCTATCTCTATGACGAATTGGCACCTCGCGTGAGACTGGGAACGCAACACAGCGCCTACGTGAAAATTGCGGAAGGATGCAATCGTAACTGCACCTTCTGTGCAATTCCACTGATGCGAGGCAAACAGCGTAGCCGACCGGTCCAATCCATTGTGGCAGAAGCACAACAGTTGGCACGCGAAGGTGTGAAGGAGATCAACCTTATCTCCCAAGACACGATCAACTATGGAGTCGACCTGGGCCTTCGCCAAGGTCTGGTTCAGCTGCTCCGAGAATTGGTGAAGGTCGACGATATACGATGGATCCGTCCGTTCTACCTCTACCCTCAACAAGTCACGGATGATTTGCTGGATCTGTATGCCGGAGAAGAAAAGATCACCAAGTACATTGATATGCCTCTTCAGCACATTAATGATCGCATGCTCAAGCGCATGCATCGTCTTGGTAATCGCGCGGCGATTGAATCGCTGGTCGAGCGGATCCGTACCCGCATCCCCACGGTGACCTTTCGGACAGCCTTTATTGTCGGCTTTCCGGGAGAATCCGATGCCGCCTTCACCGAACTGCATGAGTACGTGACACAGGCTGACTTCGACCGCGTGGCGGTGTTTCTTTATTCGGATGAAGAAGGCACTGGCGCAGTCGGCCTAGACGAAAAAGTCGAGCAGGACGTCATGGATGAGCGCCGCAACACGATCCTTTCCATTCAGGAGTCGATTTCAGTCGCCAAAGGAAGGGTCAAAGTCGGTTCCATCCTCGAGGTGCTGGTCGACGGACGATCCGAGGAAACGGAACACGTTCTGGAAGCTCGCCACGAGGGGCTTGCCCCTGAAATCGATGGTACCGTCTACATCGACGAGGGCCCGCCTGATACCACCCCACAGCGCCCAGCGCGTCACAACGTCTCCTCCCCCACGCCTGGTCATTTCTGCAAGGTCGAGATTACCGATGCCGCGGCCTTCGACCTCGTCGGACACATCGTCACGACTCCTGTCTAGGAAGTGTGGTATCTTGCCGCTCCTGCTACACTCTTAGTAACCACCAACAGAGGAGTGATCACCGATGTCGGCACTGGGAAAAGACTCGATCATTCTGTTGATCCATTGTAAAGACCGCCCGGGCATCGTCGCACGAGTGTCTGGGTTCATCCACGACTTCGGGGGCAATATTCTTGACTCCGACCATCACACGGACGAGGAAACAAACGCTTTTCTCATGCGGATGGAATTTGCCACCGAAGGATTCCAGATCCCTCCCGAGGACATCCCGTCGGCCTTTAAGCCCATCGCCAAGGTGTACGACATGCGCTATGAAGTGCACCCTTGTAGCCGACGCACCCGTGTGGGAATGTTGGTGTCCAAGCAAGACCATTGCCTGGCCGATTTACTACAGCGCCATCGCCGGGACGAATTGCACATCGATATTCCCGTCATCATTTCGAATCACGACACCTGCGCGAGTTGGGCCGAGCTCTTCAAAATTCCATTCACCGTCTATCCGGTCACGAAAGAGACGAAGCCTCAACAGGAACAGCAAGTCTTGGCCCTTTTGAAGGAACATCAAGTGGAACTCGTCGTGATGGCTCGCTACATGCAGATCCTCTCGGCTGGCTTTCTGGGTCAAGTCGGCTGCCCGGTCATCAACATTCACCATTCCTTCCTCCCGGCCTTTATCGGTGCCAATCCATACCGCCAGGCATATGAACGGGGCGTGAAGATCATCGGCGCGACAGCCCACTACGCAACCCAAGATCTGGACGAGGGACCGATCATCGAGCAAGATGTGATTCGTGTGGGACACCGAGACACCGTGGAGGATCTCGTGCGGAAAGGACGGGATCTTGAGGAGATCGTGCTGGCCAGAGCGGTTCGGCGACACATCGAGCGACGTGTCTTAGTCTACGGGAAAAAGACCGTGGTGTTCGATTGAGCTTGTTCTCCGCCGTAGGCGGCCACAACTATGACGCTTGGTTAAGTGGAGGAGAGCGGGAGCACCACTGTGAAGGTGGAGCCCTGACCCAGATCGCTTTGGACCTCCACCCGGCCTTTGTGCAGATCTGCGATCCAAGCACAGATGGCAAGACCGAGTCCCGTTCCCTTCTTCGTGTGGCTTCGAGCCACGTCGGTCCGGAAGAACCGCTGGAAAATCTTCTGATGGTCGGCCGGGGCAATGCCGATGCCATGGTCGGTAATGGAGAGCCGCGCTTCCCGTCCGTCTTTCAACAACACGATTTCCACTTTGCCACCCGGGTGTGAATACTTCATCGCGTTCTCGACAAGATTAAGCAACAGTTCACGCAGCCGCAAGTCGTCCCCTTGGACGAAGACCGGCATGACTGTTCCAAGCACCACTTCGATATTTCGGTCATGCCCCAGCAACTTCGCCTGACGATGAACGTCTTCGACCAGCGCCTGCAGGGCAACCGGCAAAGCCTCCATTTTGACTTCACCCATGTCGGCACGAGAAAGAAACAGCAATTCATCGACGATGCGGGTCATCCGATCGATTTCTTCCAGATTGCTCTCGAGCACCGTCTTGTAATCTTCGAGCGGGCGAGATCGACGCAGAATCAAATCGGTCTCACCTTTCATCACGGTCAGTGGCGTCCTCAACTCATGTGACGCATCGCTGGTGAATTGACGGATCTGGCGAAACGAAGCATCCAGTCGGCCGATCATATTGTTGAATGTCGCTGCGAGTCGACCGATCTCGTCATGAGCCGTCGGCATACTAAGGCGCTGGCTTAGATCTCCTGCAGCAATGCGCTGTGCTGCGAGGGTGATCTCATCGACGGGCCTCAAGGCTCGCCCTGCCAAAAACCACCCTCCAGCCAGAGAGACGGCCAAGGCGAGTGGAATGGCAACAACCAGTAGGATCAAGAACCGATGCAAAGTCTCCCCGACTGATTCCATCGAAGTCCCGACCTGCACGATGTACAACAAATTGTCCCGATACATGATCGGCACCGAAATGACTCGTAGCGGCGGCTCATTGGGATACCTGGCCGACTCAACAATACTCTGCCCTGAGAAAGCGACCTCAAGCGCCGTGCGGCTGAGCGGAACATTGTGATGCTTGATGTTCGGAGAGCTGATGGTAATCGTGCCGGAGGGGCTGAAAATCTGGAAGAACTTGTCGATTCGCGCAAGCTCGGGAAATTGGGAGAGCAATTCCTTTTCATTGAGGAGAGGAAGGAACCCTCGCTCTTCAAGTGAACGCACAGCAATGGTGGCCGTGTCTTCAAGGGATTCATCGACGGCGTCGCGGAGATTCCGCGCCGTCATCGCGTACAAGACGACGGAGAAAATGATCAAGACCAGGGAGAGGGCGCTCCCGTACCAGAGAGTCAGCCGGACACGTAGCGGCATAGATCAGCTCCTACTTGCTGAAGACGACACCGGATGGTCGCGACATCGTGCTGTCGACATGGTACGTTCCGTGCCATCGAGTCAGCTCGAGAATCCCCGCGGTATCGTGCTAGTCAGCCTTCAGCATATAACCGCTTCCGCGAATAGTATGGATCAATTTCTTAGTCCGCCCTCGGTCGATCTTGTTGCGGAGATAGTTCACGTAGACGTCGATGACGTTGGTAAACGTATCAAAGTCTTGGTTCCATACGTGCTCGGAAATCATGGGTCTGGTCAACACGCGTCCGGTATGGCGCATCAGATATTCCAGCAAGGCATACTCTTTGAGCGTGAGTTCGATGCGTTGCCCTCCTCGTGTCACATCCCGCGTGGCTGGGTTGAGGACCAAATCATCGATCTGTAAGATTCCTGGACTCTCCGTCGCGCCACGCCGTAACAATGCCCGCACGCGAGCCAAGAGCTCGTCGATCGCGAACGGCTTGGTGAGATAATCATCGGCGCCAGCATCCAGCCCCTTGACCCGCTGATCGATCTGAGATTGCGCAGAGAGGATCAACACCGGGGTTTGGATCCGTTCGCGACGGAGGTTCTTCAACACATCTAACCCGGACATCGTTGGCAACATTACATCCACGACCAGAAGGTCATAGTTGGTCACCAAGGCCATCTCCAACCCGTTAGCTCCATCTTCACACAGATCGACGGCATAACTCTCTTCTTCCAGCGCCCGCTGAATGAAACATCCGACCTTGGTTTCGTCTTCTATGACCAGGACCCGCATATCTACGTACTCCGACAGAGGTGGATAAGCGTGGTCATTATACCAAACGGATCGGCATGAATCTTGTTGTAGTGGCGAGTCGTACGAACGTCACGTGAAGCGGACCGGAAAAGGAGGCCCAGTCCTCGAGGGTGTGACTAGGTGGAATCACCGGGAAAGGTTTGTTCCAACGATGTAATCATGGGCTTCCCATTGCGAATGTTGAAGAGTAGTGTTTCCTCGCCCTCTATCTTGAACTCTCGATTGGATTGCAGAAGTGTCTCCGTCGACTTAAAGGACACTTTCGCGCTTTGTTCATCCGCGGCTAACGAGACCGTCGTCGTCGTGCGAGTGAAGTCATTGGCGCTAGGGAAAGCAAAAGCCATGGCCAACGTCTTCCGATATTCTTCCCGAGTCAAGAGGGCCACTTGTTGTTGTGACCCTTGTTTCATGTGAATGGTAATGGCGGCATCGGAGGCAATGTGGCGCACGACGGCATCGACATCCTTTCGCCGAGTGGCCTCGTCGAGCGTATCGAGCAACAGATCGATTCCTTCACGAGTCAGCCTCACATCGGCAGGAACGGGTTTTGTCTGGGAATCAGTTGGAATCTCACTGGGCTGACTGCTGAACATTTGAGGAGCCGAGAAACTCGTCGGTAAGACCTGTCTCTTGAAAGCCAGGTATCCGGTGCCGACCGCGGCACAGAACACGAGAGCGATGACAATGGCCGTCCACGTCGAGGAGCCCCGCGAGGATTCATTGGCCGTCCTCCGATCGGGGCCCTGCTTCATAGCGACCATGTGATCAGCTCTCACGATGTAAGATATGACCAACAATAGCCTGAATTCAACCAAAAGCAACCAAAGTGCGGGCCTCGGCATAAGGGAGGATTGTGCGGATCGGGGCATCGAGTTTAGAACAGCGCCTCTGTACGTTCGGCCACCGTATCTGCCATCATACATTTCTCCTCAAAAGAGGATGTCCGCTCTCTTGGAAATGCATTGAACCCGTGGTACGCTGCGCGGTTGAAAGGACCATGATTCCTACAAATTCTCTCGAAACCAACAGAAGGCAAACGACCCCATGACCATCCAGAATTGGCTACAACCGACCGACGACTTTCTCCCTCGACATCTAGGACCTTCAAACGCTGATCTCCAAGAAATGCTGGCGACATTAGGCCTACACTCTCTCGACACGTTGGCGGATGCAGCGATTCCTCGCGATATTCGCCTCAATCACCCCCTCGGCCTTCCTGAGAGAGAAGGCGAGCAAGCCGTCCTAGCACGACTGAAAGGGATCGCATCCCAGAATAAGGTCTATCGGTCACTGATCGGCATGGGCTACTACGACTGCATCACTCCTGGCGTGATTCAGCGCAACATACTAGAAAATCCGGCATGGTATACGCAATATACCCCTTATCAAGCCGAGATCTCACAAGGCCGCTTGGAGGCACTCGTAAACTTTCAGACCATGGTGGCTGACTTGACCGGGCTGCCACTGGCGAATGCCTCGCTGTTGGATGAAGCTACTGCCGCAGCCGAAGCGATGGCGATGTGCTATGCGATCACTCGCCACGCGGGTCACGAGCGAAATGAGTTTTTTGTGTCTCGCGACTGCCACCCACAGACCTTGGCGGTGTTGCAGACCAGAGCGGAACCTCTAGGTATCACCATTCAAACCGGCGCTCCGGCGCCTGGTCATGGCCTGCGTCCCAAACTCTGCGGCATACTATTGCAATACCCTGCTACCGACGGGTATGTGGGCGACTTCAGCGCGTTAGTAACGCAAGCTCATGAGGCCGGCGTTCTGGTGGTGGTTGCGACCGATCTTCTTGCCCTGACCTTACTTCGCTCGCCGGGAGAATTCGGAGCCGATATTGCCATCGGCTCGACACAACGGTTCGGCGTGCCGATCGGCTTCGGCGGACCACATGCGGCGTTTTTGGCGACCAAGGAAGAGCACAAGCGGCAAGTGCCGGGGCGACTTGTCGGCGTCTCAAGAGACGTGACGGGTAAACCGGCCATCAGGCTTTCGCTTCAAACGCGGGAACAACACATTCGACGAGAGAAAGCGACGAGCAATATCTGTACGGCTCAGGTCCTGCTCGCCGTGATGGCCGGCATGTTTGCCGTCTATCATGGGCCCGATGGGCTTCGTCGTATTGCCGAGCGTATCCACGGTCTTACGTTGCTTCTGGCTGAAGGTCTCCGTCGGCTTGGAGTCGACGTTCTCCCGAAGGTTTTCTTTGACACCGTTCGGATTCCAGTCTCCAAGACCCAAGCGGATCAGATTGTTGCGCGGGCCAATGAACAAGGGATCAATTTCCGGCACTATGGGGACGGTTCAATTGGAATGTCGCTCGACGAGGTCAGTTCCCAAGAAGAAGTTCATCGCCTCCTACAAGTCTTTGTCGGTCATGACCAATTACCGTTCCGTCTCTCCGATCTCGCCTCGACCATAAATTTGAACTACCCGTCCCCCTTGGCGAGAACAAGTCCGTATCTGACGCACGAGGTGTTCCATCGGTATCGCTCGGAACACGAGATGCTTCGCTATCTCCACAGATTACAAGCCAAGGATTTGTCGCTCGTGCACTCAATGATTCCGTTGGGATCCTGCACGATGAAACTCAACGCAACCGCTGAAATGCTGCCGGTGACATGGCCGGAATTCGCGCGCCTACATCCGTACGCACCAGTTGAGCAGACGCATGGCTACCAGACCTTGTTCCGACAACTCGAAACCTGGCTGGCCGAGATTGCGGGGTTCGCGGCCTTCTCGCTCCAACCGAATGCAGGTTCTCAGGGTGAATATTCGGGTCTCATGGTCATTCGGGCGTACCATCGGTCGAAGGGAGAAACCCATCGAGACGTCTGCCTGATCCCCGTCTCGGCTCATGGTACCAACCCCGCTAGTGCTGCTATGGTCGGAATGACCGTCGTCGTCGTTGCCTGTGATCGGCACGGAAACGTCGACGTCGCCGATCTAGAGGCCAAAGCTGCGCAATATCGCGACCGGTTATCCGCCCTCATGCTCACGTATCCCTCAACCCACGGAGTGTTTGAGGCGAGTGTGCGGAGGATCTGCCAAATCGTTCATACTCACGGCGGACAAGTGTACATCGATGGGGCCAACATGAACGCCATGGTCGGCCTCTGCCGTCTCGGCGACATCGGGGCTGACGTCTGCCATCTCAACCTCCATAAGACGTTCTGTATTCCCCATGGAGGAGGAGGACCTGGCGTGGGACCGATTGGGGTCGCGCGGCATCTCGTGCCCTTTCTGCCAGGACATCCCGTGATCAAGATCGGGGGATCGCAAGCCATCGGTCCGGTGTCGGCAGCTCCGTACGGGAGTCCGAGCATCCTTCCAATTTCATGGATGTACATAAGCCTAATGGGTCGGGACGGGTTGACCAAGGCTACGAAAGTGGCCATCTTGAACGCGAACTACATGGCCAAGCGGATGGAAAAGCACTACTCGATTCTGTATCGAGGAGATTCCGGACTGGTCGCTCACGAGTTCATTCTGGATCTGCGAGAGTTTAAGGAGAGCGCCGGCGTTGAGGCGATGGATGTCGCCAAGCGATTGATGGACTACGGCTTCCATGCACCGACCGTGTCATTTCCAGTGGCTGGAACACTCATGATCGAACCGACGGAAAGCGAATCCAAGAGCGAGCTCGATCGGTTCTGCGAGGCGCTTATTCTCATCCGCGCCGAGATTCAAGACATCGTCGACGAACGCCAACCCCGGACGAACAATCTGCTCAAGAACGCACCGCATACCGACGCCATCGTAACGGCGACTGAGTGGAACCGCCCCTATAGCCGCGAGCAGGCGGCGTTTCCAGCACCCTGGGTGAGACACAGTAAATTCTGGCCGAGCGTGAGCCGTATCGACGAGGCCTATGGGGATCGCCATCTCGTGTGCAGCTGTCCGCCGATCGAAAACTATCAGTCCTAACACGACCCGCTTTGATGTTCGGCGCATGGCCCCTACGGCTCATATCATGGGCTCATCTCTCCTTGCCTGATATTTGGGACAAGCAGTAGAGTGGAGATGTCGACCCAGATGAGGAGGTGCATATGAGCGACATCGGCCGTCGAGGCTTTTTGGTGCGTACGGGCTTGGCCCTGACCGCGGCCGTTCTGACGGAGGCCTGCTCTCGCACGTTGGCCTCTCAACCAGCTCCGCAGCCAAAATTCACAAACTGGGAAGACCTGCGCACACAGTTTGCACTCTCCCCTCATCTCATCCATCTCGCGGCGTTCTTCCTTGCATCCCATCCCACGCCGGTGCGTGAAGCCATCGAACGACATCGCGCCGGGTTGGATGCCGATCCTATCGGATATTGGTTTGAACAGGAGGAGAAACAAGAGGCAAGGGTCCTTCGGGCAGCAGCTGATTATCTCGGCGCCGACCCCACCGACATCGCCTTGACCGACAGCACCACGATGGGGCTCGGGTTGCTCTATGGAGGATTACAGCTTCATACCGGGCAGGCGATCCTCTCTACGACCCACGACCACTATTCGACAGAAACAGCCCTGCGCCTCCGCGCCGAACGGACGGGCGCCACCGTGCACCAGATTTCCCTCTATCGCTCACTCACAACGGTATCCCATGACGAGATCGTCGACTCCTTACGACAGGACATCACCTCTGCCACTCGCATTGTGGCGGTCACGTGGGTCCATTCCAGCACAGGATTGAAGCTACCGATCCACGAAATGTCACTGGCAATTCAGGCCATCAATCGCACGCGGGATGAACAGGACCGGATCATCTTCTGTGTGGACGGACTCCACGGCTTGGGGGTGGAAGATTTCAGCGTGAGCGAGCTCGGTTGTGATTTCCTGGTTGCTGGGACGCATAAGTGGATGTTCGGCCCGCGAGGGACCGGTCTTGTCTGGGGCCTCCCGAAGGCCTGGCCAATTACCCAGGTGACGATCCCGACCTTCAACTCCCAGGCCTATGAGCTCTGGATGGAGAACAAATCGTCCAAGGACCTCCCTCCATCGGTCCACATGACCCCGGGCGGATTCCACTCGTTTGAGCACAGATGGGCGCTGGATGAAGCCTTCAGGTTCCATCAGGCGATTGGGAAATCCAAGGTGACGCAGCGGATCTATGAACTCAACCAACAATTGAAGCAAGGGTTGGCGGCCATGCGCCACGTGACCCTTCACACACCGATGTCACAGGCTCTCTCGGCGGGGATCGTTTGTTTTGAAGTGGCCG
This sequence comes from uncultured Nitrospira sp., assembly GCA_964547625.1. GTDB lineage: Bacteria > Nitrospirota > Nitrospiria > Nitrospirales > Nitrospiraceae > Nitrospira_D. The sequence continues at coordinate 2,223 of CAZJOQ010000039.1, read as the reverse complement.
GTATGGAGCCTCGCCAGGTCGTGAGCAAGCTGCGCTTACGGGGGATCGTCGGGAGCGTTACACCCTACGCGACCAAGTACGTCCGACTCGCGCCAAGTCTCATCAACTCGCCGAAGGAAATCGAGACCACGCTGGAAGAGATCAGAAAGCTACGCTCGTCGTAGAAAGAGGGCTTCAGGCACAAGCCGAGTGATATTGAAGGGACTTCTTTCAACGCCGATGGTAGGGAACACAGAAGCTATTGGAGCAGTGGGCCACTTTCAGATTGCCATTCGTCGCATCGTAATAGCTGATCAGGGGACGGCCGTCAGTGCCGATCATAATGGATGTGAACTGACCGACGTCGTCGCGACCCTCCACGGCGATGTGGGTTGCCGATTCACAGTCAACATCAGCGCAGTGAGCGACTCGTAAGTCCCCGTTCGTCGCATCGTAATAGCTGATCAGACCGTGGCTATCTGGACCAATAGTGATGGACGTATATTGGCCGACGTTGTCCTGGCTGATGAGAGTTACGACCTTAGCCTTAGTACAGACCAGGTCATTGCAGTGCGCGACTTTCAGGTCCCCATTGGTCGTATCGAAATAGCTGATCAAGCCAAAACCGTCGGGCCCAATCGTCACGGAGTTGTACTGACCAACTTGATTGTGACTATCTATGGTGCTATGCGTTGCCGACCGACACTCCACATCGTCACAATGTGCAACTTTGAGATCCTGGCTGGCGGCATCATAGTAACTAATCAGGCCGAGGCCATCGGCGCCGATGGTGATTGATGTGAATTGGCCGACATTGCCTTCACTCTCCAGGGTGGTGCGCGTCGCAGACGTGCACACCACCTCCTCGCAGTGGACGACCTTGAGATCCCCGTTCGTGGCGTCGTAGTAACTGATGATGGGCCGCTGATCATTGCCGATCGTCACGGCACTGTACTGGCCAACATCGCCGTTCTTGTCGGGTGTCGTGGTGAGGGTGGGTTCCGTACAGGCCAAATCCGGACAAAGGGCAGATTTCAGATAGTGGTCGGTCGCGTCGTAATAGCTGATGAGGCCCTGGCCCATGACAATCGTAACGGATGTATGCTGACCAACGTCTCCCTCGGCTTGCAGGAACGTGAGGGTGGTGATCGTCACAACCTCACAAGCGATGTCAGCGCAATGAGCTGCTTTCAGATCGCCGTTCGTGACATCGTAGTAGGTGATGAGGGGCAGCTTGTCGATGCCGATTGTCAAGGAACTGGAGTGACCGACAATACCGGTGCGGTCAACAGTCGTGAGCGCAGCCGAGGTACAAGGGATATCGTTGCAGTGCGCGACTTTCAAGTCGCCGTTCGTCGTATCGTAGTAGCTGATCAGGCCCAGATCGTCGCTCCCGATGGCGATGGAGGTGTACTGTCCGACATCGCCTCTGCGGTCCAGCGAACTGATGGTTGCAGAGTTGCAAGCCTGGTTTGAGCAGTGGGCTACTTTCAGATCGCCATTGGTGGCATCATAGTAGCTGAGGAGGCCGAGGCCGTCGGCGCCAATGGCGACCGAGGTGTACTGACCGGCATCGCCTGAGCCATCCCGAGTGATCAGCGAGAATCCCGGTCGCTCTAACGCAGTATCGTCTGCGTCGGAACCCAAGCCTAGCTGCAGGCCAAACAGAACCGTAGAGACGGCACCGAGAACAATCAGCCGTCCTATCGATCTCTTGCCGGGCCGGATCTTCATGAGACACCCGTCGTCTACAGTCTGAACTTCTTTGGACCAAGGAGGCAAGGGGGAGCAACGGGATGGGTCGCGTGGGAAGGAAGGTGTTTACCGGATGGTCAGATGGATGTGTCGAATGAATTCTGCTTTTTCTGAGTTAGATTGATGGGTGCCTCCTTCCTAATCACACTTCTTAAACTTCGACTCTACGCAACGCTCCGCCATCTCCTGCGCTTTCTGAATTTGAGGCAGAGTCATGCGTGAGGCTAGATTGTCGCGGTCCTTCATGAGTTCTTGTTTCGAACCGCTACTGGATGACTCGATCGCCACGCTATACCACATATGTGCACGAACATTGTCTTGTGGAACGCCATGCCCTTTGGCATACATCTGAGCAAGGGCATTCTGGGCCCCTGCGTGACCCTGCCCGGCTGCCGAGCGATGCCACTTCAGAGCCGACTGGTAGTCGTGTGTCACACCTAGGAGCCTGTCGGACTTCCCGCATTATCAAATCACTAAAACCCGACGCCG
>CAZJOQ010000038.1:0-22317 GCA_964547625.1 uncultured Nitrospira sp. | reverse complement strand
TTCCAGCAAGGCTAGCCGGAGCAGGCCGCTTCTTCAACCGCCGTTTATAGGTTCATGTTTTACGCACGACGCTTCACAGTCTTTGGACGTGTCACGTCTCACGAAGAATAAACGACGAATCTCGTCGCAGCGGGGGATGGCCTCGCTTAAGGCGCATTCTCATGATGCGTTGACTGTACGAACCTTCACAACAATGATGGTTGTGAAAGATGTATCGTGACAAAAAAGAGAGGGCGGAACATGATCGAAACGGTGTCAACGTTGGACATGCGTCAACGGCTTGGCGATCTGCTGAATCGGGTGGCTCTTCGGCACGACGAATTCGTGATCGAGCGCAAGGGAAAGCCAGTGGCTGCGATGGTCCCGGTCGAACGACTCGAGCAAATGCAACAAGCGGCGCGGGTGCACTTGCTGTCGGTTCTTGGTCGGAAAGCGAAAACGATTGCTCAGGGGCTGGCGGATGAGCTGCTGAACGAAGCCAAACATCGAACTCGTCGAGCGCGCCGGAAGTAAGATGTGGCTCGATCCGCTTCCGACAGCGATCCGGATTATCCCTGTTTCAGTTTCTCATCTCGTTCAGTGTTCTTCAGTGTGGTCCGAACACGCCTTCGAGGAATCCCGGCAACGGTGGGCCGCCCGCAGCGCCCGTCATGGGGATTTCCACCAGATCGTCCTTTGCGAAGTACACTCGCGGCAGTTGCCGCGCTATTCTCGTGACAGTTCTACGAGTGAAAGAATCGTAAGGCCGGGAATAGTTTTGAGTTGGGTGTCGTTGGTGAGAAAATATGAACAACCGGTGATCTGCGCCGTAGCAGCATGAATGGCGTCCGGCAACTTCATGGTTGTCTCAGCGCGGAGACGGGCGGCTGCGATCAAGACGTCACGACTCACCGGCACCATCTGTAAGGAGGCGGATGGTTGGAGGATTTGCAGGTAGGCTTTCTCCCGCTCGATACTTCGGTCCGAGAACGGCTTCACTAACACTTCGGCCAGCGTGAGCTCACTGGTGATTGCGGCCAGCTCATGCCGATCGAGGGCTCCAAAGACTGTGGTCAGGACAGCTCGGAAGGTTGAGTATCCCTCAAGCGCATAGATGAAGATGTTGGTATCGAGATAGACGCGACCAGACAGCGTTAGGCGGACCATGCGTCTCGTTCTCGGCGTACGAACGCGTCGACCTCTTCAGGTGAGGCGAAGCCCCCTGCTGCGCTTCCGATCAAGTCCACGAGTTTTGCGACAGGGGGTGTCTCGCTGTCAGGAATAATAATGACGTCGGCGGTGGACCCTGGCACGAGTTCCGACGATTGAACATGGACGACCCCGCCCGGTTGTACGGTTACTTTTTGCTTTAACATCGGTAGCATAGCGGATCTCCAGTATCTCCTGGGAACCGCTGTCCTATTGTACTGCATCAGTCCCAGGTTGCTGCAAGCAAAGATGCAACCTCCACGGAGCACCCGGCGCACGACTTCCCCTACCGGCCGACCGGCGTCGTGTCCCTCAGTGTGGTCCGAACACCCCTTCGAGGAATCCCGGCAGCGGCGGGCCGCCTGCAGCGCCCGTCATGGGGATTTCCACCAGATCGTCCTTTGCGAAGCCCTGCTTGCCCCGTTCGACCTGACGGTGATCACCTGGATGCCCGTTCGGCACGAACAATTGCGGGTGGTCGAACGGCGCGGCGGCGATGCGAACCCGCTCATCCGTCAGCGTTTCGAGCCAGGCCACCACGGCATCAACCTCATCAGAAGTCATGTTCGCGATACCGAGCGGTTCGATCGGAGTTCCGTCTCGTTGCGTGATCGGGGCGACGTTTCCTCCACGGCTGTAGAGCAGCACAGCTTCGCGCAGCGAATGGGTCTCTCCGTTGTGAAAATAGGGAGCGGTGAGGGCGACATTGCGCAGCGACGGGACCTTGAACGCGCCGTCGAGACCAAAGCCCTTAGTGACTGCCGCCCCGTCGAAGCTGGCCGGCGGCCCGTCCGGGAACAGGCGTTTACTGTGCGAGAGCGGGCCGAATGCATCGCTCGCCCCCACGCCCAAGTCGTCGTCGGTGGGCCGGAGGCCGATGTTGTTGAAGCCCTTGTCGATGATATTGCCGTCGCGGTTGCGCACCGGACCGTTGGCGGCCAGGTTGATGCGGCGGACCGACGCATCGGTCAGTTCGGCGCCTTCGTGGCAATTGCTGCAGCGCAGATTATTGGGGCCGCGCGTCCGGTCGTTGAACAGATGGGCCCCAAAGAGCGCAAAGCGAGTGATGTGACGGGGATTGTGATTCGTCCAGGGATTCAACGCCGGATCGGCGGCGTTCGGATGCTCGCGACGGAATCGGTCCCAAGGTGAATCATCGGACACGAGTGTGGCCTCGTAGAGCTGGACGGACAGCCCGAAGAAGAGCCCAAAGTTGTACTCGATCAACTTATATTCCTCAGTCTCTCGGTTTCTGTCCCGGCGATCGACGATCGAGACTGTGCCATCTTCCGAGACCTGGATAAGTTGGTCGCTCTTCCAGTATTTTTCTTGGAAGGCCGCCCGGATCATCTCGTTGTACGACTTCACGCGGAGGCCACGTTCGGGATAACGGCTGAGCGGCCCCAAGACGCTGTCCGATGGATCGACCAGTTGTTGCTGAAGCGGACGCGAGCCGTGAACGCGTCTGCCGAGTTGTCGCCCGCGCTTGCCTTTGCGCAGATCGCGCGCGATATCCTGCGCGGTCCGCCCTGGAGCCGCCATTTCAATCTCGCTGACGATCGGGCCCACCGCTTGCGACGCAAGGCTGGAGTTCACGAGAGCTACCTGAACCTCGGTCAGTGTGCCGCCTACAGAGGCCATCACGCGAGCCTCAGGATCCCGGGCGCCAAAGGGATTCACGCCGTTGAAGACGTTTTCGCCGCGGCCGTCCCAGAGCTGGCGGTGATAGAACACGGCATTGATGACGGTGGGAGTGTTGCGCGGCTCGACCCGGCGGGTCTTGAGCCCACCGACTTGAAAGCCCAGCGGGTCCGGTCCCCGGTCTAGAAACGGGACGCCCTGCGAACTGACGACGTCGTTACTATCGGTGGCTTGGTCGAGCGCGCCTCGCTGCCCGGCGATGGCCAGGCGAGTCAGCGGGAAGTCCGACGCGGTGAGTTGGTAGTTCGGGCTGCCGAGTTGGAAGGTCAGATCCCGTTGCGGGGCCTGTCTGAGCCCTGGTGACAGTTGGTTTTTCGAGCGCGAATCGGCGCCGGCGCGAAAGTGGCAACTGGCGCAGGCCTGCACCCCGTCGCTGCCGATCTGCATGTCCCAGAAGAAGGCCTTGCCCAACGCGATCACTGCTTGCTTATCCTTGACATATTCCGCCAGATCCTGGTCGCTGGGGCCGGGGATCGGCACGCCGTGGAGGTCACCGGGTAGATTGGTTAAGTCACTGGTCGCTGGTGGATTGAGCACGCGCGGAATGGTGCCGTCACCGGTCAATGCGAAAAGAGTGGATGCGCACAGAATCGACACGATGCCAAGACAGATTGAGAGCCGTAAGCCTGTCATAATTCCTCCAGCGTTGTCGGCCTCCTGAAACCGTACGTAAAGGGGCTTGGTGCCGTCGGCTCCAAGCCCCGCAAGCCCCGGCCCGTGAGTGCGTGATGGGGCCTACTGTTTCACGCCGTTCGCCGTGCCGAGCGCGCCGAACGTGTTCTCCCAACGGCCCACGAAGGATTTCTTGTTGCGATGGAGTTGCAGGTCGAAGGTGGAGACGAACGGTCGCCCGAACGGTCTGAAGTCCATCGTCACCTGCGCCGAGCAGTCTTCCTTGACGGTCGCTTCCCCGGTGAATTGCAGTCCGGTCAAGGGGTTTCCCTGGTCATCCTTCAACGAAAAGTCGCAGGCGCCTTCGACTTTGCCGTTCTCAATCGAGAATTTGCAGACACCGGTATGGGGATTCGCTTTGACTTCTGCCTGGTACGAGACCCATCGGCCTTTCAGGTTCTGTTTCTGGCAACGGCCTTCCTCCTCGAAGAACGCCTGGGCCTGGCTGCAGAGGATGAGCGACACAGCGGCGGTGGAGAACAAGAGACGCTTCATACCAACACTCCTTTGACAATGTACCTCAAGGGTGATTCCTCAAGGACGGGAGAAATGGTAGCAGGGGCAAGAAATGGGACACCATACGCGATTGCTACAGGTGCACCAGATGTGACGGAAAATAGCTCTAGCCGTTCGGTTCCGCGCCAGCGTTTGACATTTCAGGTTGTCCGAACACGTGAAACCTGAAACTGCCTCTGAAATGTCGTGCGTGAAGGGTGCCACGACCAAGGCCAGTGAAGCGTATCTCGTGAAGCGTCGCTCGTTCCAGATTCGGACGCTTCACGCACGACGCTTCACGAACCACGCTCCTATCTCCACACCGGCCATTCATACTCCGGATCCTTGAACACGGGTTGACGCGGACTCGGTCGTTGGCGACGGCGTCGAGGGATGGTCGCCCGCGCGCGATTCCGCATGATGACGTGGTCGATGAGGTCACCGCACGTCAGGCAGCGCCAGGCGCGAAGGTCATCCGGGTTGCCGCCTTGGATCACATCGAGCGGATCGAGCGGACCGATCGGGTGCATCAGGCCATGACAGCGCCGACAGGTCAGGCGATCCATGGTGCTGCCTCCTGATGGACCGTGCGCGGGTGCAAGCGGTGCGCAATGACTCGGCCGGTGGTAGGGCTCGGCTCCGTGCCCGGTGAATGTGGGGAAGCTGTCGCTGCATTGAGTTCCAATCGGAGCAATCGACCGATATAGCTGAACTCGAGGGGTTTAATGGGAAGATGAAGGTGACGAAGGGAGCCACTGTTCGGAATGTCAGCCTGGTCCCCGCTGGACTGGGCACCCATCGTGACGATCGGTACATGAGGCGAGGTGGCCTTGATCATCCGGAACAATCTCCGCAGGCTGAGGGTGGCCACCGGCTCGGAGACATTCAGTCCAATAAAAACCGCGTGGGGACGGAGGTCGCGACATTCATCGATCGCCGTCTCCATCGATCGGACGAGCACGGCCTGATAGCCGTGTGCCGCGAGCCAATCGGCGAGTTTGATGCCATACTCCAAGTCGTGGTCTACGATCAGGACACAGGCTCGTTTCTTGTTCGGCAGAGTCTCCATTGTTTGTCCTCCTTTGACTCCGGTTCTTCTTCCATGGCGTATCGTTCCAACCAGCGAGTGATTCCTCGGGATAAGACTGGTTGGGTGTGTAACAAGCTGCATGAAAACACAGGGCGGGTGTGACGGACTACCGGCCGGCGCTGATCAGTGCACCAGATTTGGTGAAAAACTTCTCATGTGCAGAGTCAAGCCTGGGAGTTTGGCCTGCGTTCACGGCTGGGGCTCGGCTGTTGTGGCAGCCGAGCCCCAGCCCTTACGCAGTATGAATCCGCGAGAGGTCGATTAGGCAGCAGTGCGTCGGCGGGCCCATGCCGCTAAGGATGCCACGCCGCTCCCGAACAGCCATGCAGCGGCGGGGATCGGCACGGCAGCGACCTCCATGCGCCAGGCCAGCGCGTAGTCCTGCGAGAAGTTGCCGGTCTCGCCCGCCGTCACTCGCAGTTCACACCGCCGCCCAGCCAAGAGCCTCATGTAGAGATTCTGAGTGTTGTCCAGATCGCTGGACGACTCGCCGAGCAGACTGTTAGCCGTGACATCGAAGAGCAAGAGGTTCAACTGGTGCCGCGACGTGGTGAGGGCGCGATCGTTCGAGACGCCGACGTTCCAGGCGAGTGAGGAAAACAATGTGACGTCGCTGCTCGTTGAGAACAGATACGACGCTGTTCGAGCACTGCCGTTCAGCCCCCCCGAATGCCTCACCATAATCGAATCCAAAGCGGCCGATGTCGCCGCCTCCCTGCTGGAGACTCGGTTGCTCACCACCGGCCAGGATATGATAGCTGTTCAGGATGTTCACCTGTCCCGCTCCGTAACGATCATCCAATCCGTTCGCCGTCTCATGTCCGGCGCTGCGATAGTCGATGATATCGGCGGTAGTCCCGCGGTTGGAGGTCTCCCGGTCTGCGCCGGCCATCAACGTGGCCTTGATGGTTTCCGACCGTTCAGCGTTATAGATGATGCCGATCCCAGAGACGGTTGTAGAGCCATCAGAGAGGGATGGACCAGCCTCATGACCAGTCTGTACCAAGAGGGCGGCGGCGGCGGAGACCACGGGCGTTGCGTTACTCGTCGTCGATTCCGGTGCGACGAGATGCGGGGCCGTGCGGACGGTCCCATAGAGACTGTCACCGGAGACCGAGACGGTGTTCCGCTGATGCCCACCATCGGTGCGACCGACGGCGATCACGTTGTAGCCGCTACCCAGTAACGGGCTATCGGCGGGACCGTTGGCCAGGCCGACGACGTCAACGGACTCGTTCCTGTGGACCTGGCGATCGACCATGCGCAGGATCTGTCCGGCGGCCGCCGGGGTATCCGCTGTCCCGACCCAGCTGTGGTTGGTGATGCGGGTTGGAGTGGTCGTGGCCATGCCGGACGGGTTCGACAGGCTATTGAACCAATTGACGGCATCATGTGCGGCGATCTGAGTCATGCCCGGGGCGATCGAACTGCTTGTGCCGTAGAACAGGCGACCGACGACGGTTGCGTGGCCGGAAAAACTGCCTGACGGGTTGCCGTTGATCGCGGTGATGGTTTTCCCCAAAAGTTCGGCATCGTTAGGGTTCGGCATGAAGATAGGCGCCGCGCCGCCGCTTGTGTCGTTGATGGGGGCCTCGACCTGCGCGGCGCGCACGCTGGCTCCGGTCGGAGTCTGCGCGCCCAGCTCGGCTTGGAGGGCAGCGTATCCCACATCGGTGAAGTCGGCGGCCAAGGTGAGGGCGGAGGTGCTGAGCCACAATCCCGCAGCGAGTGCGAACACCGAGAACAAGCCTGCGCACTCAGCATGGATTTGCCTTTCATCGACACGGCATCCTCGGCTCCATGGACCAACCGTCAACGGACTGTCTTGCTTCACGCGCACGGCGACCTCCTCTGTGATGACCGGTGCAGGACGATGTCCGTCGATTCGCTTGTGGCGACGATCGGGCATGTCGTCGGTCGGGAAAGCGGTCATGGGTGTCTTCGTCCTGCCGGAACAAACGTGACGCGCCTCTCTCTGAGGCTAAACACGTAGACTCACTGTAGGGATTGATGGAAGTGCTGTCCAGCGACGGATGCAGATCCCTGCACCAGTAGTGACGAAAATGTGTTGCGATCCACAGGCAGGTATCCCTTGTGCGCGATCGGTCTGTAAAACGGTCGCAAGTCGCTGCGCCTGAACCGCCGAACGGCTCGGTCTACCAGCAGTCTGCGATTCGTTGTTGGGGCCGTAACCCCATCGATTTCGTCACATCTGGAGCATCCGGAGTGGGGTGCTCTGGCGGATCAAGCAGAGTGCAGCATATACTGCCGCGAGAGCATTATAGAGGCGGAAGAAGATCCTGGCTGACCAAGGTGTGATCAATCCGGTCGTTCATGCAGATGATAGCAACCATTCGTTCCATCATACTGGCCCTGTTCTTTCTCGCCATCGCGCCGCTTCTCGGCCTCGCGGCGGCGTACACGCATGATCGTCGATACGACGAGCTGCTCGACGATTGGTAGTCTGACGATCGTCCGAGACGCCGCTGGGACGAGAATCGTCGTTCGTTATTCGTGAAGCGCACTCCTGAAACGTCCGAATTCGGAACAAGATACGCTTCACGGGACCCTCTTTCACGACCGACGTTACCTCGACGCCCACCTCTACAACAAATTATGACAAAAAGTAGCACGTGTGTCAGGAGCACCAGGCTGATGCGGAGTGCGATCCCACATAATTTGTTGTCGCATCTGTTGCACGCGGTGCAGGGGGAGGTAGCGGATGGGCGCAACCTTTGATACACAGTCCCCATGAGTCTTCATGCTGCTTTGCAGTATGAAGAAGAGGGGCTCATTCTCAAAACAGTTGATACTCAAGAATCAATGCATACGCGTATCGCGAAAGGAGCCATGATATGAACGCCAACAACACTCGTCCCATCTTCAGAACCCTGCTGTCCGCAGCAATTACCGTCGGCGCCATGACCTGGGCCGTCACCGCAGGGGCCCATGTCGAATACATCGATCTCGGAGGCGGGGGCAGCGCGAGTGCCCCGATGAAGCGGAACGGCTGGATCGCCGGCACCAATCCGACGCTGGGCGACAGCCACATCGTTTCGTTCTTTAAATTCAGCCTGAATCAGGCGTCGTTCGTCGATATTACGATGACTAGCACGCAAAATGAGCTTGGCTTGAATCCGGCCTTTACCCTCTATGCCGGTCTCATGGGCGACCAAGCGCATGACGACACGGCTATCGATCCCAAGAATCCCGTCGACGGCAGCTTCAATAAAATCGCGTCGCCGGTGGACAACGGCATCACCACGGACGCATTCGGTCGCGTCTCTCCTTTCCGGGATACCGCAAATATCGACTTCGACGGACAGTTCAACGCGTTGGGATCGTGGAGCATGGCCAGCGACCCGGCGGACGGAGGAGTCTGGCGCGTCCTTGAATACCTGACGCACAAGAACGATACAGCCGGCAACGAGTCCTTGCTCGGATTTTTCCTCCCGATCGGAGACTACACCATCGTTGCCGGAGGCGCCGCATGCAACACGACGGGCGCCGGCTGCACCGGTCCGTTTATTACCGGAACGGTCAGTGTCGCTGCCGCTCCGGTGCCGGTGCCGGCGGCGCTGTACCTGTTTGGGACGGGTCTCGCCGGTTTGGCCGGATTGGCTCGACGCCGGATAGAGGCCATAGCCTAACGACGAGAGTCGTCGGGCGTGAAACCTTGTGCCTGCGACGTGAAACTCGAAACCTGAAACGTGAAACACAGAGAGTAGGAGAACTTGGTGATGGGACGAACCATGCCCAGTCGCACAAAGCCGTTGATCGTTCGAAAACCTTCAGTGAGCAGAATCCTGGCTGGATTAGTCTTTGGATTGTCGGCGCTATTGTTCGGCAATCTGGAGACGGCCGTCGCCCATGTGTCCTTCTCGTCCGCCGGCACCTTCAACGGGACGGACATCCTGACCTATTCCAATACCCTTACCCAATACAAGGCCTACGGCTGGGTGGCCGGCACCAACGAAGGGCTCGGTGACAGCCATGGCATCGGAGGCCTGTCCGCCCGCTGGTACCGCTTCACGCTGAATCAACCTGGGTTGGTGGATATCTCCTTGATCCAGAACACTGCCGGTTTCGATCCGGCCTTCACATTGTATAGAGGGGCCCTTCCTCTCAGCGCCCATGACGACACCGACATCGATCCCTTGCAACCGACGAATGCGAATTTTGAGCCTCTCCAGAGCGCCATCGATGCCGACCCCAGCGGGCTCTATCTGAAACATTCTGGGTATCGGGACACGGTCAACATCACGTATGCCGGTCAGTTCGATGCCTTCGGAAACTGGAGCATGGGGAACGACGCGGGGCTGCATGCCACCCTTGAATATGTGATCGCAGTTGCGGGGACCTCGGACGCCGATCCCAGCCGGGGCTTGACCTGGGGCGGCAACGGCAATCACGACACCGCCGTGGGCACGGGCGAGTCGCTGTTACAGTATTACCTCCCGGCCGGCACCTATTCGGTCGCCGGGGGCGGGGAGCGCTGCAACGATGCGAGCGCGGCTTGCCGCGGCGGGTTCTACTCCGCGACGTTCTCCTTGCACGTGCAACCGGTTCCGCTTCCCGCCGCGTTTTGGTTGATGGGCAGCGCCTTGGGGAGCCTGGGGTTGATCGCTCGGCGCCGGAAGCGGGCGGGCTGTTGAAGGAGTGTGCCGGTCGGGGCCGACAGTTCCGCATCCGGCAGCACGCAGTGGAGTCGCAACCGGAGAAATTTTATGACAACCAGATTCCCTCTTTCTGCTCGATACTGGCTCCTGTTGCCCTGTCTTCTCCTGGCCACGGAAGCTCAGGCGCTGAACGTCTCCAACCCTTTTGATCCGTTCAATCCCTTTCCCGATCCGATCGTCAAGGGATCGCTGCACGTCAACCTGATGCCGGTGGTGGCGTCCGGCAACGGATTGACCGCGCCGAATCTCCTGCTCAGTGCCGGGGACGGAACCAATCGACTCTTCGTGACCGACCAGATCGGGAAGGTGCAACTCATGAAGGATGGGGTGTTGCAGAGCACGCCCTTTCTCGATGTCTCCGCCCGGTTGTCTACCTTGAACCCTGCCTATGACGAGCGCGGCCTGCTGGGCCTCGCCTTCAGCCCGACCTATGCGACTCCCGGCACCCCGGGATTCGGCAAGCTCTATACCTTCACCACCGAACCGGTCACGAGACCGGCGGATTTCACCGTGTCGATGCCGTCCGGCGTCGCCTTCAATCACCAGAATGTGATTACCGAGTGGACTGTAGACCCCACTAATCCGGACATCGTCAATCCCTCGTCTCGCCGCGAGATTATGCGGGTGGACTGGCCGCAGATGAACCACAACGGCGGCATGCTCGCGTTCGGGCCGGACAATCTGCTGTACGCCTCCATGGGGGACGGCGGGGCCGGCAATGACGTCGGGGCGGGACACGGTACTATCGGGAACGGACGGGACCTCTCTAATCCATTAGGAGCCGTTCTGCGTATCGATCCGCACGGCACCAACAGCGCCAACGGCCAATACGGAATTCCGAACGACAATCCGTTCGTCGGCACCGCCGGCGCGGTCGGGGAGATCTATGCTTATGGCCTGAGAAACCCTTGGCGCTTCAGTTTCGATAGCCAGACCGGTACGCTGGTGCTCGGCGATGTCGGCCAAGGTTCGGTGGAGGAGATCAATATCATTACCAAGGGCGGCAACTATGGGTGGAATTTCAAGGAAGGTCAGTTCAAGTTCGACCCGGTGACTGGGGAGATCTCCAACGATCTGACGGGCCTTCCCTCAGGCCTGATCGATCCGGTCTTGCAGTATGACCATGACGAAGGCACCACGGTGATCGGCGGGTTTGTCTATCGCGGCAACGGCATACCGGAGCTGCAGGGGAAATACATCTTCGGCGATTGGGGAGCCTTTGCCGCTCCCAGGGCCCGCATATTTGCAGGGAATCTTATAACGGGCGCCATCGAGGAGCTCAACATCGACAACATGACCCTGAATCGGTGGCTAATGGGCTTCGGCCAAGACGATCAGGGTGAGCTCTATGTCCTCGTCAACTCCAGACTTGGACCGCAGGACTCGACCGGCGAGATCTTCAAAATCTCAGCGGTCCCGATCCCCGCGGCGGTCTGGCTTTTCGGCAGCGGTCTCGTCGGCCTCGCCGGTCTGGCGCGGCGGCGGGCGATGGCAACAGCCTGACGACAAAAGTCGTCGGTCGTGAAGCGTATCTTGTTCCGGATTCGGACGTTTCACGTTTCACGCACGACGCTTCACTATCCTTGGCCGTGTCATCCTTTACGCACGACGCTTCACGGAAGGATGAACTGAGTCTTCCCCCTTCGTTTGTCGGCGGAGTAAGGCGACGGCCCTGGCCATCGGGGAAGCAAGAATCTCCTCTCCCATTAAGGGCGAGGGGGCCTCTCCGCTGTTGGTGGAGTCAGTGTTTGACGTGGCACTCTGTGTTCATCTGCGGCAGCTTACCCTCGCCGGGCCCTGTCAAAAATCCGTCTAAGCCAGCCTCGTCGTGCATCGCCGTTCGGTGATTGTGGCGAATGCTCCAGAACCTTGGCCGTCATACATCGTCTTGTCAATGGGGTGGAAACGGGATATCCTTCCCTATCACTCTGTGCGGCACTCCCACCAGATCGTGAAAGAACGGAAAGGGGAAGGCCCGTCGCCTGCCATCACGCGAGGCCGTTTTCTGCCGCCCAGTGACCATAAAGAAGGAGTCTGCACCATGGCAATGAACGATGAGCAACTCGATGCCGAGATCATGAAGCTGGACCTGAATGCAAGGGCGCGTCTGGCGGAAAAGCTCATTTTGAGTCTGGATGTGCCCTCGGAGGAAGAGAATTTACGTTTGTGGGTGGTGGAAGCAGAACGCCGCCTCCGTGACATGCGTGAGGGCCACGCCACAGAGATCGCTGCCGAGGAAATGTTCAGCCGGGCTCGGCAAGCTATCTCATGAGGGCTCTGACCTTTCATGAAGAGGCCGGTGCCGAGATCATTGAAGCCGCAACCTACTACGAAGCACGCATGCCGGGGCTTGGTGTGTTGTTTCTTGGCGCGCTTGAGGAGGCGGTTCAGAACGTACAGGCTCATCCTGAAGCATGCCAGCTTGTCGGCAGCGAGATCAGACGCTCCCGCATAAAGCGTTTTCCCTACAGCCTCCTGTATGTCGTCGAGTCGGATCGGATCCGCGTTCTTGCTGTTGCGCACCAGAAGCGTCGACCTGGATACTGGAGGAATCGGCTTTAGAGAAATGCTATGGCCTGCGCAGGGTCCTTCTGCGTGCAGACCTTGCGGTTGGAACAGGACCCTCTTTCCCAAGACGTGTCGAGTTCCCACGCCTCTACGGGCAGCGCGCTTCCTGCAGCCGTCTGGCTCTTCGGCCGCGGTCTGGTCGGTCTTGCCGGTCTGGCTCGGTGCCGGATGAAGGCAACAGCCTAAGGGCAAGAGTTGTCGGTCGTGAAGCGTCGCACGTGAAGGGTGAAACGTGAAGCGTCCGAATCCGGAACGAAATACGCTTCACGCACAACGCTTCACTATCCTTAGCCCACGACGCTTCACGCGTGGAGCAGCGCGATCAGCGTGTCGATCTGAGCTGCCCTTCAGTCAGCCACCCTTCGAAGCCGATGTCGCTGCGCACCAAGTAGATCCAATCGCGTCCATGCAGTTCCCCGTCAAGAATGGTGAGGACGGTTCCAGGGAGAATGGTCGGTCCCGGCATGGCGCCGTCGGCGTCTAGACGTAACAGGACCGTCCAGCTTGGAGCGTTGAGATCCGGCCGGACGCTGACCCGTTGACCCTCGTGAAACAGCGGAGCCGGAGACCCCCTCGTTCCCGGCATGGAATGTCGCTCCCCTGTGATGGCTTCCATTCGGGCGAGGAACGCCCGATCCCGTTCCGATTGCTTCGACGGTGCGGCAGTCGTAGCGGGAGCGGAGGCTGTCGCGGGGAGTGCCGTGTCCTCCGGAGCGAGGAACGACCAGTCCTGTTCCGCCTGTTTCGCCGAGGTGACTGTCGGAGTGGATTGTGCGGGAGCACCGGCTGTCGCGGGCGGTGCACCGGTCGGAGACGAAGAGGTTGGGCTTTCAGCCGGGGCGAGGAACGACCAATCCTGTTCCGGCTGTTTCGACGGTATGGCGGTTGGGGGTACCGGTTTTCGAGCAACGGATGGTTGCGGTGCAGGGGGTTCGTCGAGGAGCGATCCGAAATACTCCGCGACCGGCTCAGGCCCCACCGCGACATAGACGCCGCCGATCAGCGCAAAGAATACCGTCCACAGAAGCAGACGACGGCGCGGTTGCTTGGGCGGCTTGAGGGGCGGCGGCGATCCGACCGTGGCAGTCTCATCCCGCCACACATCCGTGAATTCCAGATCCGGCTCCGGTTGCCGTGCGAAGAGCAGGTTCCACCCGAGAGAATGGACGGCGACCGACGGACCGTCGGTTCCGGCAACCACCGAGAACCTCCCTCTAACCCGCACGGTTCTTACCTCTTCCGCTGCGACCGGGTTCGTTGTTTGCGAAGTGTGAAGCGTATCGCGCTCCAACATACCAAGTCGGGCGGAGCACTTCTACTGCAACCGTCGTCTGCGTGCGGCACGGTCGTTATCCGTGAAACGTGAAGCGTCGCGCGTGAAGCGTGAAACGTCTGAATCTGAAAGAAAATACGTTTCACGCACGACGCTACACGAGATACGCTTCACAGTTTTGGACCCATCCTCCTTGACGCGTGGAGAACGGCGTCTCCGTTGCTTCGATCAAAACCCCTTCTGCCCCACTGAGTCTTATCGTATTCAGCCGTGTGTCGGTGCGCCGTCTGCTGCTCACCATTCTTGACACTACACGGAGCGGGGCCTACACTTTGGTTCACGCTGAGAGAGGGGGCATCATGCCGACGGCAAAGCAACAAGCATACGAGCTGATGAAAAAGTTGCCGGAGAAGGCGACGTGGGATGACATTATGTACGAAATCTATGTTTGCAAGAAGATCGAAGCGGGGATCCATGCTGCCGAAGGCGGGAGAGTGGTCCCGCACGAAAGGGTCAAGAAACGCTTTATCAAACAATGACCCGCATCGAATGGACCGACCCCGCCGTCGCCGATCTCGAACACATACACAATTATATTGCACGAGATTCCACTGACTACGCCGATGCGCTTGTTGAGCGGCTGGTTCTGGCTATTGATCGGCTTGGATCGTTTCCGGAAAGCGGGCGGCGCGTGCCTGAATCGACCGATCCGAAGGTTCGAGAACTTCTCGTCGAGGGCTATCGTGTGATGTGCCGATTGAAGAAGAGAACCGCCCAAATTCTTGCCGTGATTCATGGGGCGCGATATCTTCCTGGGATGAAACCCAAGCCGTGGGCGACGCGCTAGGCATACCATCGCCCTCATCCAAAAACAAATAGTGCTCCTTCACGTTTTCGAAATGTGAAGCGTCGCATGTGAAGGGTGAAACGTGAAGCGTCCGAATCCGCAACGAGATACGCTTCACGTTTCACGCACGACGCTACACGAGCGACGCCTCGTCAGCGCAGCAACAGATCGAAGGCGATCCGTTCGAGAAACAGTTTGCGGTAGGTCTCGGACTTGCGGACTTGGCGGCTTTCCATCGGATTGTAGTCGTCGGTGATGAGGAAGCCGTCCGTGTCGGCGATCCGGTGTTCATGGTCGAGGAGCCAGTGAAGTCGTCGGTCCTGGCCGGAGGTGTCGAGGACGATCGGCTGCGCGGACGCCAGAAACACGAAATCCGTGAAGTCCGCCTTCTCCGTGATGAACACGCGGAGGTGGGGGAAGAGGCTCCTGAGCGTGCGGTAGACGGCCGCGACCGCGTCGGACCCTTCGCCTGTCTGAAAGCCCACATAGTTGAGCGCGAGGAGCCCGCCCTTTGTCAAGAGCCCGCGCAGTTCGTTCAACATCTCGCGGGCGAGCAGATGGGTCGGTTCGGTCCCGCCGGTGAAACAATCGTGGATGATCAGGTCATAGCCCCGGTCGAGGGCCTTGATCTCGTACCGCGCGTCTCCGACCAGGAAACGGCCGGTCGGTTGAAAATGGAACAGGGTCCGCGCCGCCTCGGCGACCGCCGGGTCGATTTCGATGGTGTCCGTCGTGATCCCTTGCGCCTTGAGGTCGCGCGCAACATGCCCTCCGCCGAGACCGATCAACAGGGCCTGCTCGGCGCGCGGACGCAACAGCGGCAGCAGCCCTAAGACCTGCTGGTAGCCGAGCACGCTCCGATCCAGTTTCATGTCCACGGCGCTGATGACCGAGGCGTCGGAGAGCATCAAGCGGTAGCCCCGCCGCTCGTCATCCACCACGCGCACCCAGCCGTAGAGGCTTTCTGCCTCGGACCGGACCGTAAATCCCTCGACCGGTTTGGGCGAGGCGGCGAGGCCGGATAGCGTCGCGATGCCGATCGCTATGGCGGTCGCCGCCGCTGTTCGGGCCTTTGCGCCTGCCGCCTGTTCAAGCCAAGCGACCAGCGCGGCGAGGACGGCCAGTAGCAGGCTGAGGGCGATGAGGATCGACTTGGTCCCGAACAGCGGCAATAGATAGAACCCCAGAAGCAGGGTGCCCGCGACACTGCCGACCGTGCTGACGGCATAGACGGAGCCGGCCACCGTCCCCACGCCGTTCAGGTCGCGCGTCGCGCGCTTGATCACGTAGGGGCCGACCATGGCCAGCGCGGTGAGCGGCAGCGTGAAGAGCAACAGCGCGCTGCTGAAGGCCCCGGCGCGGAGACCGAACGAGTCCGTCAATTGAAAAACCGGGCTGATCAGAAGTGGGATGATCGCCGTGCCCACGGCGGCCGCCACGATCACATGACTCAACCGTACGGCCGGCAACCGATCGGCCAGATAGCCGCCGAGAAAATAGCCCAATGCCAATGCAATCAAGGTGACGGCAATGAGCGAGGCCCAGACGTAGAGGCTCACGCCATAAAACGGTCCGATGATGCGCGTGCCCAGCAACTCCAGAATCATCACGGCCGCGCCGGTCAGGGTGACGGTCAGATAGAGCAGCGGCATGTGGCGCGTGTGGTCGATGATAGGCTTGGTCTGCATAGTGCGACTGATCGCTCCTTTCTCTGCCCACATTTATCATGAATCAGGTTCGAAAAAGCGGCGCATCCTGGGGACAGTCGTGAACCGCACGTATTTTTTGTCTCATCTGTTGCAGCAGTAAGTAGGCGTCTGTAGCGCGCGAGGTCGCTCTTTGATACACCGGTCCGGACAAGTTGCTGGATGGAGACGGGCACAAGCCGATTCAAGGGAGAGGAGGAAGACCGAGACCGTGGGGCGATCGTGGTTTGCGGTCGTCGTATGGAGGATGGTCCGTCTTGTCTGTTCCGATGTGTAGGAACAATTCAGCGACACACTCAACCATCACCAGTAAGGAGATTGTGCATGCGTAACACATCACTGATAGTCGGATCCCTTTCCGCCTTGGCCCTGACCTTCGCGGCCGGCGTCGCCTCCGCACACGTCGGGTACGGGTTGGAGCTTTACAACCAGGCCACCAATACCTTCGCCCCTTCCGGGACGACTGGATTCAACCCCACCGTTTCCAGCAATGCGGGCTATCTCTCCGCCCTGAGCAACAACGGCGTCAATCGTACCGCGACGGTCGATACACTGGGCGACAGCCACAACAACCGTTTCCGGTTCTTTTCCCTCAACACGCCGTCCACCGTCAGCATCACGGTGACCGGCACGGCCAACAGCAACGGTGCGTCGCTGCTGAATCCTGGCTTCTCCCTCTTCAGCGGCCTGGTGCCGGCCTCATCCCATGACGGCGTGGGTGACCTCAACGGATTGACTGCGGCCCAGATCGCCACCTTGCAAAGCCCGGCAATGGTCGGGGCTTCGGCCAATACACCTGGTGATGGAGGCTACCTGCAGAACCAGCCGGCCTTTGCCACCTGGTCGCCCTTCTTCGATGCGATGGATGAAATCATCGCCGAGGGAGGCCCTGTGGCCGATCCCACCGGTCCTAAGTGGGGTGTGTATCGGGCCGATGGTGATGTGACCATGGGGAACAATAATGGCCTGGTGAGCACCATGACCTATACAGGTCACTCCGTCGGGGATGGTCTCAATGGCGACACCCTCGACAATTCCGTCACCTGGACCGGCACCCTTGGCCCCGGCACCTATTCGCTGGTGATCGGCGGAACGAACCTGAGCGATTTGCAATCGCTCTTTAACCTCGTGCAGCAGGGAACGGGCAATCCGGCCGCTGGCTTCACCGCCTGTGACACGAACAACCCGGTGTCCTGTAATGGGACGTCATACTCCGCAGACTATACGGCTGCACGTCTTGCCCGGAACATGGCGATCAGTTTGAACGTCAGCCCTGTTCCCGTGCCGGCTGCAGTCTACCTGTTCGGCAGCGGCCTCATCGGTCTTGCCGGCCTGGCCCGTCGAAAGATGACGGCGAACGCGTAGGCTTCGTTGTATCTGCTCGGAGGGATCGCACGATCCCTCCGAGTTCGACGCTGCCGCGTGGGAAGTCGGTCGTTCGCCGTAGCCCACTTAGATCTCCCGCGCCAGTGACACCGTAGTTCTCTTCACCCGTTCGAGTTGGCAACTTCACGGGACCGGTGTAGAATTCCCATCCATGTCCACGACATCCTCTCATTCGGCGCTGAAGCTGCTGCCGGCCTATCTGGGGGCGGCATCCCTCGATGAGGCGCTGCGTCATCCGAGAATCGGTCGTATCCTCTGGCTTGAAATTCTGGTCAACGACTCCATCGAATGGACGGTCCTGGGAGACCCGCTCGTGCAGGAGGCCTATGAGACGGCCTGCCGATGGTACACGAGCTATCGCACCCTCGTCTCCGGGCTGGTGTCCCGCGTTCCGCTTCCGGAAAACCATGGTCCCATCGACGAGCGGCTCTATCGCCGGCTTGCGGAGGCGCTCGAATTTGCCCACGCTCACGCTTGACCGCCTGCATGCATTGCTCCGGGAGTATGTCGACCAGACAGGGTATGCGGTCGATTTGGTCTTGATCGGCGGCATGGCCATGTTGGCGTACGGCCATCCCTCCCGTGCTACGATCGATGTAGACGGGGAACTCCGTGAGGGGGTCCGGTCTTTGAAAGCGTTTCTGAGCCGCCACAATATTCCCGCGAATCTTGGGCAAAGTCTATCCGGCTGGTCGGTGGTGGCGATGCCGCCCGGGTATCGCGATCGTGCCACGATCATGATCGATGAACCGGGACTTCGGCTGTCCCTCTTGGCCCCAGTGGATTTTATCGTGAGCAAACTCCGCCGCGGTACGGAGGAGGATCTTGCCGACGCGGCCTGGATCGCGGAGCGTTTCCACGTCACTGCCTCCCAAGTCCGCATCGCCGCCGATTCGGCCTTGGCCGCCTCGCTCGAAGACACGGCGCTCTTCCTCTTTGAACGCACCGTCGACCGGTTTTGCCGAAGGTTGACGTAGCCTTCTCTTCGGCCCAGTTCACACGCGCTACTCGGATTCTGAGTCGGTCGGGGGAAACCGGCTCCTTCTATGACAGGAGAAGGGAGTCTGGTTGATTGATGTCGGATGTGATGGCGAGCAATGAACAGGGGGAGCCGACGAGTGTCCCTCGTCGGTTCCCGGAACTGATCCAGAGTCTGTATCCGCTCGCTATTCGGATCGGCGCCGTCGGATGAGCGCCGCCACACCGGCCACTCCGCTCCCGAATAACCAGGCGGCGGCGGGAATGGGCACTGGTTGCGGGGTAGGGTCCGCGTCGAAGCGGACCAATCCGGTCAGGAAGAACGTGGCTTGCCCTGGTCGGCCGGTCCCGTCGAAGATGCGATCCCAGGACAGGGCGAACTCCTTCGACGTCGGATTGAAGAGACCCGTCACGACCGTGCCGATGTTCCATAGCCGATAGGCATTGCCCCGATTCACGCTGAAAAAGAGGGAGGAGAGGTCGACCGTGATGAAGGAGTCCCTGATGACCGCGGACGGCGCCGCAGCGCCGCTGAAGCCTGAGGTGAACAGCGCGGAGGTTTCGTCGCATCGGTTGATCGTCGGGACCAGGTCGCCGACGCCTTGAAACCGGCCCATCTTGATGACGGCGTCCTGCGCGAGCAAGCGATCGAGCACGCCTTGGTGCGGCCCATCGTAATTCACGGCGCCTCTGGTGACCTCCAGGTGCGTCACGGAGTTCGCCTGGACGGGGGAGTGAAGAAGGAGTCCGATACCGAAGAGTCCCCACGCCAGAATCGATGTCCTCCATGCTCTGTTCATGCTCCACATCCTTTCGTCACCCGATAGAAAGCCCGGTTCGAGGCCGAGATGCTTGCAATCAGGGAATGAGCATAACGGACACGAAGAACAGTCGTCCAGACACGATGCACCGCATGCACCAGATGTGACAATATAATGTGTCTCGCGATCTGAAAGCGATAGACTTTTTCACGCAACAGACAAGAACCGACGCCGCAGAGGATCATTCTGTCCAGCAGAGGAACTCTTAGCGCAGATAGTGTATCTCCAACAACTCCCCTCTTTTTCTGTTATCGAACCATGCTCACATGCTCGCGCGCTCGTGATCAGAAGTGGTAGGACAGTCCGGCCACCACATTGAACGCGTTGTATTCTCCGCTGAGCCCGAAGGCGCTGTCGAAGTTCGTGATCGTCGCGCGGTTGAACTTTCCTTCGACAAACACTCCCCAGTCTTCGAAGACCAAGACCTTCATGCCGCCGAACGCGTTGAGTCCCGGGACCACTTGATGGCCGCGGATGGCTCCGGAACTGCTGAAATAGAACGCCCCGCCTCCGACGCCTGCATAGGGTTGAAACATCTTTCCGGGATAGCGAACGACGACGTTGAACGCGAAGGTGATAAGGCGCATGGAGGATTCCGAGATGTCCACCGTGCCGGGGATCGACCGCTGAATCTGGCAGTTCTGGCCCAGTATGCAAATCCCCGGGGCTTCCGGGTTAAACGGGTTGAAGATAATGTCATGGCGTGTGCGGACGGGTTGCGCCTTGATCGTCGGTTGAGTGGTGAACACCTCGAATTCGGCGCCCAACCACTTGAACCCCTGATCCGCAAAGAAATAGCCGACCCTTCCTCCAAATATGGGCGATGCTTTCAGTTTCAGATCCGATCCATGCAGAGTCTGCTCGTAGGTGCCGGTTCTCGGGATCCCTTGCCCGCCCGAGAAGAACTGGGTGTCCAGTGTCTCGCCGAACTGGTTGAGTTGTACGGTTTCAACGTGAAGGGAAAGCTGGCGCCGCCGTAGCCGGCCGCATACCATTCACTTGAGGCCGTTTGGGGAAGCGCACCGATCGACAGCATCAAGACCAGGGAACTTGCGACGGGTGAAAGCATGGAACGGATTCGATCAGACCAAGACTTCATCCAACCCTCCGGCTGCAAAGTAGAAACATACAATAGGCCGCAGGCCATGACGAGGCCATTACCATCAGATTAAGTCACTGTTAATTCAGGAAGAGCGTGGAAGCGACAGAGTCATCGTATTTCATAGGTGAGCGTCTGACGCTGTGTGTTCCGCACCAAATCCACGCGCACCGTACGTTCTTGGCGTAATTGCTGGAGAAGGGAAAGAAAGGAGCCGGGATCACGAAGCTCCACGCCGTTGATGCGTTGCACGATATCGCTCGACTGTAGCCCGATCTTATCGAAGAACCCGGATGGGAGGACGCTGTCGAGGCGAAATCCGTCCAACTTGCCGTCGGTCAGATAGGGGACTGCCTGCGCCTGTGTCATGAGGCGGGTCGGATTGTTGAGGGCGTCGGTGACCTCGCGACGGTCCAACACCCGACGCGCCGGAGCCGTCTTTGCTTGAACCGGCCGAGGAGCGGGGGAGGCTTGAGCTTCTTCTTCCATCTGCCGTAAGACGGCCAGGCTGAGCCATTCCTCAGAAGGGCCGTTGCGGAACAAGACGCGATCCCGTTCGATGGCGGCCAATGTCCCGATGTTCGGAACTTCTGCGTCCAGGCGGTATAGCTGCTGCTCTTTCGACGTCACATCTTCGAAGACCGCAAAGAGACCGCCATCTCTTCCGGACACGCTCCCGAGTAAGGCCACTTTGCGCGCGGCCTCGATCGGAGGGGGAGGAGGTGGTGGTGTGACACGTGTTCCATCTTTCGTCAATCGGAATGTGGGTGGCAGCTCGAATAATCCGCTTTGCAGAATGTCTTCTACGTTCTCTTGCGATGAAGGAGAGACGGATGCGTCGACCGTTTCCGGAGGTGAGGCGGAATCGTCAAGCAATTCGGGGGGCACATCCAGCGTGTAGGCGACGAACGCGTTCGTCGTGTGGGCGATGATGATCGCCGTCAACGTCAGATAGATGCCTCCGATGATCCGTCGAGCCGTGAGCGAACGTGGCATGAGAGCGACCTCCGGGCCTCCCGCGTCGTGCGAGGATCCTAATCATAGATGCGTTCGCTCACAAGGGGGGCGGCAGCCGTCAGTCATAAATTAACAACCGGCCAATGCCGTGATAACAATGCCGTAACATCTTTCAGACATTTCTTCGTTACATCATGATCACGGGATGGAACGGCTTTCCAGGCGTTATGCGTAAGAGTCTCATTCAAAGCCACGCCCTCGGCGCGCAGTACGCCAAAAGCGATGCCGCATGAGACAAGCGCGCCGGTTCCTTCGAGTTGTTTTCGCGATGCTGAGCCTGTGCCTCCTGCCTCCCGCGCACGAGACGATACAGGCCCGGGCGCAAGGGGCGGACGAAACACCGGCGGGAGGGGTGCTCTCCGAGGGAGATCGCCAAGAAGTTCAGTTCGAGATCACGACGTTTGTGGTCGAAGGGAACACGATCCTCGATGAAAGCAAGATCGAACGAACGCTCGAAGCCCACAAAGGCTCCGATCGCCGGCTGAAGAATGTTGAAGAGGCGCGCGCCGAACTTGAAAAACTGTACCACAAGGCCGGGTATCCCACTGTGCTGGTCAATCTTCCCGAGCAGACGATTGAAAACGGCCTCGTGCGGCTGCAGGTCGTCGAGGGACACTTGTATTCCATTACCGTGACGGGGAACGAACATTATAGTTGGAGCAGCATCCGGAGCAAGCTCCCCTCGCTTTCGCCGGGCGCCCTCATCTACGAGCCTACGTTCGTAAAAGAATTGGCCTCGGTCAACGGCAACCCCGATCTGAGCGTGACCCCGCTCCTCAAGCCTGGCTCCGTCCCAG
>CAZJOQ010000037.1:0-22726 GCA_964547625.1 uncultured Nitrospira sp. | reverse complement strand
TTATGGGTCGTGCACAAAGAAACTGACACGTTTACACCGAGAATCCAAGCCGAGGTATATATCACTGACAGAATCAACTTTTGCTTCAGCAAACCTCTTCGCATAGCCTGGAATCCGCTCTTCTCCCCTGCAACAGATCACTGGCTTTTATGTCCTGCAGCAAGCCGCCTTATAACGTCTTCTCTTGAACCGGCCTCTTCCCAGCCACCTTCTCCTCCGTCAACATTACAGACCCTGAAACGGCATCGACATAGACCATCATAATCGCTTCTTCAGCAGTCAGGATTTCGACATTCCACACGGTTTTGTCCCCCCTTTTCTCCAATTCTGCCTTAATGGTCTGCCCTGCGATGATTCCCAAAGCCGTCGTCACCGCTTCCTCAATCGTAGTCTTGGCAGAAGTCGCCATGGCGATAACTTCCACCTCCTAAAGTTTCCCTTGGTCAGCACTCCAGACCATTTCACCTACAATGCCTGCCAGACCAACTACCGTCCCTGCAATCAAGATTGCTCGCCATACCGTATAAGCCTTGTTCGTCATGGCTGTCTCCTTCATGCATGACCTAAGATTGGGATGCAGGAGCATGACCGCAAGGGGCGCATGCGATCGCGCTCACTCTGCCCGACAACAACCGCTCGAACTATTCACGTGGCGGCCGTCCATACCGACAATCACCATTTACTTGCAGAACTCCCTATTCTGCTTCTCCTCGTATCTTCAGCCGCAACAGTCCGATTTCTTCGGCAGCCAAACTGCATATTTAAACTTCAATCTCATTTCTTTGGTATCCGCTTGCTCTCTTTCGTCGGCTGCCCAACCACCCCTTTTAATGGGTCGACAACTTGGGGATCGAGTATCCCGGTATTCTTGGGATCAATCAGCAGCGTGCCCATGGTTGTATCTCCAGACCTCGCAGCCTCCTCGATAGACTGGCTATAGGTTAAGTTTGTACGACCAGTATCATTCGCAAACTCTCCGCCTGATGGGTAGCCAGGATGCTTGGGCAGCATCGCCGGGTTCGCCATGGCAAGCCCAGTCGTTCCGATAAAAACGAGTCCCAGCATCAGAATTGTAAAGAGTCTCATGTTGAACACCCCCTTTGTCGAACACACCAAGGTCTCCTCGACAGCAGACGATCCCAATCCGTGACCGGGAGGTCGCCTCTGTCAGCACGGTGACAGACGGATGTTTTCAAGTTCAGTCTGTGAGGGCACCCTCACCAGACCGTGGAACATCGTCGGCACTCTGACATTGAAGCGGCGGAGACTGGGGAATCGGTCGCGCAGGGAAGGGACGAGAAGCGCAAGGGATTAGGACAGTCAGCGTCACTGGAACGTCAGGGCTTGAACCAGCACACTAACGCTGCATTCCGTACATCTCATCACGTTCGAGAACGAGCAGCTGAACCCCCCCCCTCGAACACGCTTACCCTTGAACTAAGTTTGAGGCCTTTACCACAATTAGTCAAGTTAATACTCATGCAATCCATCTTTACAGCAATTCTTAACCTATTACGGTGAATCTACTAACGACACTCCGTTTTTACGACTTTCATCGAGCTCATTCGTTTCTAGAACCGACTTACCGCCCGAAAGACGCACTGAGGGAAGCCACCGCTTGTCGCACGTACTTACAGTGAGAGAACGATCAGGGCAAATGGTCCCTCGCCACTGAGCCATCGGGCGTGCCCGCCCCACTTCTCCACGGCTTTCATACGCCAAGACGATGTAACCATACAGGGCACCTCTAAAAACTCAAGTACGTTTTAGTGAACGCGCCCAAATCAGCTGAATGGGGAAAGGCGATGTGGTAGAAGACGGCATGCACACCATTCCAAAGCCACAACCCGGATTGTTTGGTTACGACAACCGCCTGAAGAAGCTGGAGCGCGGCCCTGATCCACTGGCGAGGCTCAACGCCCGGATCGACTGGATGATATTTCGGAAGGATCTGGAACACGCCGTAGAGAGGGAGGCCAGAGGACCCGGCGGCCGTCCCCGCCATGATGAGACCCGACCGCATCTGGGAGATAATCCCGTTTACTTTCGTCGTCGTATCCCGATCATCGGCATTCACCTGGGTCGCCGTGATAGCGATGAGACAAGCTGCTGCCAAGAAGCACCGCACAGTAGCTGTTCTTAAGAATGCGGTCATACGAGGCTCCTTGCTTTGAATGATACGCTGTCGCCCTGTCATCTCTCGCAGGTACTGTCGCACACCAGCCGCGAAGACAGTCCGACTGTCAGCATTACCTCCCTGCCTTCTGACAGGCAGATACAAAAGGGCGTTCGCATTAGATTTGGATTTAGTCTACTCTAAGTAAGAGTCGCGGTCTGGTCACAATTGCTCAGCTGGCGAAGAACCATCTATTTCCTTATCATCGTCACTCATGCGGTCAGGTTTCCACCATGTCCTCACGCTAAGACCTAGCGCACTAAATGGGCACAGAGCACAAACCACTCTTCTCACTCTTCGCCTGAAGTGCCGATGCCAATCCAGGCTCGCAGGAAATCGTTTCGAGGCACGGATTCGGCGATTCTTCCATTTTGTTTCACCGGGAGGTTCAGCAGCCGCTTGTCCTCCATCGTCTTCACGGCTTCTTCAATCGTGGTCTCGACCGTGACGGCAATTCGATCGTGGACCATGATGTCTTCCGCCGTCAGCTTCGAAAGATCCCTGCCGGCTTCCAACGCGCGGAGAACATCAAATTCACTGATGAATCCGATGGACTCGTTCCGAGGATCAACCACCGGAGCGCCGGCAGTATAAGTGGATAGTAATTCCAGCGCCACGAGCATCCCATTTTGGCCGGCGTGTAAGATCAAGGTATTCGTTCCTCTGATCTGTCCCACCCTTCGTAACCCTCCGGCCGGAACCCCGGGGAATTCCCACTTCGTCATCTTCTCTTGTTCGAGCATCAACCGCTCCTTTCAATTGCACCATCGCTCATGGTGCGTGAATACCTAGCCATGACAGAAACGAAGACCGGGCCAATTCAGCCCGTGGAGGATTCCTGTGGTTGAGAGAACCACGCGCATCTAGCCTAATAAGCGGTGAGGTAAAACACCCCCTAAGGGATGACGCTGGCGGAGGAATATTGCCACAATGGCGAATCACGATTCCTTTCACATGAATCATCCGAGCACGATGCGAAGGCGGTGATTGCCGTTGAGGACGAGCAAGATATTCGTATTGCCTGTCGACGCTTTACCATCCAGTTCAATCAACGTTACGCCGCGGCTCACATGGCGTGGATTTTCCACCGCGATGTCATACACCGCCGAATGATACCGGAAACGCATGGAATACCCCGGCCAGTGACGAGGAATACAAGGATCGATGGAGAGCATGGTACCGCGCAAGCGGAAACCGAGCATCCACTCCATACCAGCCCGGTAGAGCCAACCAGCCGCGCCGCTGTACCAGGTCCATCCCCCGCGTCCGACATGCGGCGGCTCGGCGTACACATCGCCGGCGACGACGTAGGGCTCGACTTTGTAGCGCTGGACGCTCGCTCGTGAGGAGACCCGATGAACAGGGTTCAACATACGGAACAACTCGCCGGCCTTGTCCCCCTCACCCAGCGCCGCAAACGCCAACACGGTCCACACGGCCGCATGGGTATATTGGCCGCCGTTTTCTCGAATGCCTGGGACATACCCTTTGATATAGCCGGGATCCCTTGGCATCTGATCAAAAGGTGGCGCCAACAGACGGATCAGCCCGTCCGGTCGGTTCACAAGATGCCGTTCCACCGCGCCCATGGCGCGCGCGCCACGGTCGGGATCAGCCGCGCCGCTGATCACTCCCCAGGACTGAGCGATGGAATCGATGCGGCATTCCGAGTCTGCAGCGGAACCGAGTGGCGTCCCATCATCGAAGTACGCGCGGCGGTACCATTCTCCGTCCCATCCCTCCCGCTCGATCGCGGCCTTCAATGCACTCACATGGAGCCGCCACATTTCAGCACGAGCATGCTCACCGCGCTGAGCCGCCACCTTGGCGAACTCCCAGAGCACCGTATGCAGAAACCAGCCGAGCCAGATACTTTCACCTCTGCCCTGCTGGCCGACACGGTTCATCCCGTCATTCCAGTCTCCGGTACCCATGAACGGAAGGCCGTGACTGCCGACGAGAAGGCTCCGGTCCAACGCACGCCCACAATGTTCAAAGAGGGTGGCGCACGTCTGGGACACACGTGGCTCAAAATAGGATTCCGGTTGTCCCTCAGCCAACGCCGGGCCTTCTAGAAAGGGCACCATTTCATCCAGCACAGTCATGTCGCCTGTCACTTCAAGAAACTGGATCACCGCGTAAGGCAACCAGAGCAAATCGTCTGAAATGCGGGTCCGCACACCGCGTCCGGACGGAGGATGCCACCAATGCTGGACATCCCCCTCGACAAACTGTCGCGCAGCAGCTCGTAGCAGGTGCTCGCGCGTGACATCGCGCGCCGCCACACTGAGCGCCATGACATCTTGAAGTTGATCGCGAAACCCATACGCCCCACTCAATTGATAGAACGCCGCACGTCCCCAGACGCGACATACTAGTGTCTGATAGAGGACCCAGCGATTCAGGAAGATATCCATGGAGCGCTCCGGCGTATGGACCTGTACGACACCCAACACGTCGTCCCATCGGCGGGTAACCTCACGCAAGAGCGTGTCTAGGTCCTCCCCACGGTAGCGGCGAAGCAGCAGCCGAGCCTGCTCTTTATCCGCTGCTTGGCCAAGAAACCAGATAACCTCGGCGCGTTCGCCTGCTTCCAACTCGAGCGACAGTTGAAGGGCCGCGCAAGGGTCGAGACCCGCTCCGACCTTTCTGGATAATTCATCTCCTGTTTCCAACGCCAGGGGACGATCGAAAGTCCCATTACGGCCGAGGAATTCCGCGCGATCACCGGTCCACGAAGTATGCTTCCCTGCAAAATCGGCAAACGCGATGCGCCCCCCGAACTCGCCACCCCACGCATTCCTAGCAAACAGCGCACGGGTCTCGGGGTCGATCTCCGTGACGATGTACGGATGAGATTCACTCCGGGAACTCCCCAGCACCCACTCGGCATAGGCCGTAATGGAAAGACGCCTCGAGCGACCGGACGTGTTCTGGAGTGTGAGTCGAGAGATCTTGATCGAGTCTTCGGGCGGAACAAATTGTAGTAATTCGGTCAGGATACCGTGTGAACCATGATGAAACCGGGTATAGCCCTGCCCATGACAGGCGACATAGGGTGCCGGGTCATCCCGAATCGGCAAGGCCGTGGGACTCCACACTTCCTGTGAATGGTCGTCGCGGATATAAAGCGCCTCCCCAGATGGGTCGGTGACCGGATCGTTGGACCAGGGCGTCAGCTGATTTTCGTGGCTGTTCAGCGACCAGGTACACCCAGAGCCGGACTCAGACACGAGAAACCCGAACGAGGGATTCGCAATCACGTTGATCCAGGGTCGCGGCGTGCGCAGACCTTCACCGAGAACGGTGACATACTCGCGCCCATCGTCCGCGAAACCACCCAGGCCGTTGAACAATTCGAGCTCCCGCTCAGGCAACGGCACATCCAGGCGTGTGCGGGCACGCCGTATGGGCCGTGTCGGCGGGGAAGGACTCTGCCGGCGCTGTAGTCGAGTCACCTGCTGAGCCAACGTGCCACGCCGGCTCAGCAGAACGACCCGGGCCACCTGCTGCATCAGTTTCTGATCTTGTGCCGAAAGTAGGTCGGTCCGCAGAAGGTAGATATTGCCCCGTACGCCGCCGGTGTCCGGACAGAGGCGCAACTGACTTCCGCGCACCAGCGCCTCCAGCGCCCCTTGCAAATCCTGCTCGTAGGACGGCGGCTTCTCGTTCAGAATGATCACATCGGCCGATACTTGCCGCATTCGCCAGTATTCATGTGCCCGCAGCAATTGCCGGACGAGATCGACGTCCTCCGCTCGATCGATAGAAGCCAGCACAATGGGCAGGTCGCCCGAGATGCCCTGAGCCCACAGGGACGCACGGTCCAGCGTGCTGTGGACGAGCGTGTCGGAAGACGGCCGCAATGAGGCATCAACATATAACACCGCATTCGCGAGCCGCTGGAAGAGCTGGGCTTCGTCGGTCCCGATGCCGAGGTGATGCAGTTGGACTTGCGCTTGCGTCCAGGCCAGCGAGACGGCCCGCTCAAATACTCTCGGGTCGCTGTACTTGTCGGCCAACTCCAACACGTGATCGCGGGCTGGGCCGACAATGGTTGAAAACACCACGCGCACAGTCCCGCCTGGAGGCACCCGCACTGTACGGCGCAAGCTCATCACCGGATCCAGCACGGATCCGACCGTATTTGAGAGGGGCAGCCCATCGATCATCGAGACCGCGGTACGAGCATGATGCCCGCGTCCGAGAAACCGGGCGCGATCCGTCTCATATTCCAATGCGCCCACCGTCTCCCCTTCGGCGACCACCACCTGGGCCACCCACACAGGCGCATCCTCATCCGACCGCCTGCGGCGGGTAGCGAGCAGTGCGCCGATCTCCGGCACGAATTCCGTCTGAACAAAGAGATTGCCAAAGGCGGGATGTGCTACATCAGCGGCCTGTGGAGCCAAAGACAACTCAGCGTAGGATGTGACTTGCAGATCGCGTGTGCTGCTCCCCAAGTTGGTGACGGACAGGCGACGGACTTCAGCATCGTCTTCGGAGGACACCACCACCTCGAGCGTCGTGCTCCAGTCGCCATCCCGACGGATAATCTCAGCCCGTTCTTCGCAAAAGGACACCTCATAGTCGTCGGCTTCGACACCGCAGGGCTGATAGCCGGCCGACCATACAGACTTGGTCTGTATGTCGCGTAAATACATGTACGAACCCCAGCAATCTCGCGTCGCATCCTCCCGCCAGCGCGTCACCGCAATATCCCGCCACCGGCTATATCCTGATCCGGCAGCGGTCAACATGACGGCATACTGGCCGTTGGACAGCAGATGTGTCCGAGGGGCCTCCTCATGCGGCGTGGTAAATCTCCGCATGACGGGCGGGATGAGATCGCGGACATGAGACGCGGCCGCGACTTCTTCCACGCGCGGTCTGGTCACCAACACATCGCGCGGCGTCCGTTCCTGGAGCAGAAGCTCGGTGGCCCGGACCATCGGCTCGGCGTGGAACCGACGCCTCATCACTCCATCGTTCAGAACATTCACGATGGCGACCAATGACATGCCCTGATGATGCGCCATGTAGGCCCGTACGATGGCCACGTCTCTTCCTTCGGGTACTCGTGTTTTCGTGTAATCCAGCGCTTCATAGAACCCATAGGTTCCCCTCCCTCCGGCCTCAGCGAGGCGCCTGAAGCCTTGTGTGGCCGCCGCGGAATCGATCATCGCAGCGAGCGCGGTGGCATAAGGCGCGACGACGATGTCGTCGATGAGACCGCGCTTGAGGCCAAGACCCGGTACCCCGAAGCTGGAATACTGGTAGGTCAGATCTAGGTCGCGGGCGTTATAGGCTGATTCCGAGACCCCCCAGGGCACGTCGCGTTCCGCCCCATACTGAATTTGCCGATGGACGATCAGCTCATACGTTCGGCTCAGCAAGCTGCCTGCGGGAAACCGCATCACCAATGCCGGCATGAGATATTCGAAAATGGAACCCGACCAGGATACCAGCGCCGAACCGGTGTCCACAGGCGTCAGGGCGCGGCCCAGGTGAAACCAGTGCGATGACGGGATATCCCCCTTGGCGATGGCAAGAAAGCTCGCCAGTCTGGCCTCCGATGCCAGCAAATCGTAGCAATTGGAGTCCGGACTGCTCTCGGTCACGCGATAGCCGATGGACAACAGCTTGCGCGTCGGATCAAAGAGAAAGCTGAAATCCATGGCGCGCACCATCTGTTCTGCGCTGAGCGTGATCTTCGCGAGACGGTGGGTCAGGGCCATGACATCCGCAGCTGAGTGCCGTATGGCACCAGCCAGTACCGCGATCCTCGCGAGACTGACCCGATTCTGCGACGGATTGCTCAGTGCGTCTCCCCGCAAGCGGTCCAGCGCGCGGAGCGCAGCCGTGAAACGCTCAGGCGCAGCTGCCAGAGTGGGAATAGGATGAAAGAACGGTTCGATGGTCGCCCATTCCGTCACCGGCCCGGACGGTCGGTCAAACATGGCCACGAGTTCTTTGGAACTCAGGCGGACCCATGGAAGCAACAATTCCGTATCCCGGAGATGGCTTTCCACGCATGCCCGGACAGCATGAGCCCAGGTGCGCAACTCCCCATCGGGCTCATCGCCGCACTCCTGTCCCAATGCTTGAGCCATATCCGAGACCGTATGAGACAAGACGGATAGGCTTCTAAACCTGGCGGTCCAGCCGGCGGCATCGACTGGTCTCGACAAGAGCGCCATGGCCAGCACATCGACGGCCTGGCTCAGCTGCTTCCTCGTCACTGTGTGCGTCTGTCGCTGATCCGGAATCTCCTCCAACGCATCGCGTAACAATTGGATGGCATCATCAATCCCGGCAAACAATTCGCCGTTGATGGAAGATTGTTGAATCACCTCTCGGCATCCGTTCCCCACTACCAACAAATGTCCCGCGAGATTTCCACTATCGACGGAGGACACATACTTGGGGTCCAGCGGGTGGAGAGTACGTGTGTCGTACCAATTGTAGAAATGCCCGCGAAACAGCTCGAGACGGTTCATGGTTGCCAGTGTGGCTTCCAGTCGTTCGGTGGCGTCCAGGATCCCCAACCATCCTAGGTCACGGGCAACCAGGGTTGAGAGCAGATAGAGTCCGATATTGGTCGGCGACGTCCGGTGAGCTACGACGGGTTTTGGATCTTCTTGAAAGTTATCAGGTGGCAGCGCATGGTCCTCGGGAGACACGAACGTCTCGAAGAACCGCCAGGTCCGACGCGCAATCAATCGGAGCGTCCGCGCATCGGCAGGAGAAAGCGGTCCGGCCTTCGTGAGTCGAGGCGGCAGACTGACCCACCGTGCCACGGCAGGAGCCGATATCCAGAGCAGCACGAACGGAGCCGCGGCAACCCAGGACTCATCACGCCCAAACACGGCCATCCCACCAGCTGCCACGAGGGCGAGCACCACACCGCCCGCCATGCGCCGATACATCCCCATCAGATTGCACGTGTAGGCATCCTGGGCTTGAGCCGCGGTCACCCACTCCAACATCCGCCGGTGCGTGAAGGCGAGCCGGACGAGTGTACGAAGAATCGCGTCAGACATGAGCCATGCCTGGTGCACGAGAAAGGTAACGGTCAATGCGATCTGAGTTGCGGCTAACTTGAGGTCGCTGCTTGCCCCACGGAAATGGGTGCGCAGGGCAACACCGGGGCGGCGTGGATAGAGCCCGAACACGAAGGACAACAGTGAAGGAATTGCGATGGTGGTCAGAATGAACCCGGACCAGACCCAGGCAGAATGCTCCGGCAGCATCCATCCGACGATCAGTGTCAGAAACGCCGCGGGAGCCGATAGGGTACGGCGGAGGTTGTCGAGGATCTTCCAACGGCCGATGGCGGGAATCGCCGCGGTGCGCTGCGGCTTAGACCTGGGATGTCCTCGCCCAAACAGCCAGGGCAGCAGCTGCCAATCGCCGCGCGCCCATCGATGCTGTCTGGCTGCCGCCGCTTCATAGTGGGCAGGAAACGCTTCGAACAGCTCGATATCGGTCGCCAACGCTGCACGCGCGAACAATCCTTCAAAAAGATCGTGACT
This sequence comes from uncultured Nitrospira sp., assembly GCA_964547625.1. GTDB lineage: Bacteria > Nitrospirota > Nitrospiria > Nitrospirales > Nitrospiraceae > Nitrospira_D. The sequence continues at coordinate 13,015 of CAZJOQ010000037.1, read as the reverse complement.
GAGCATCGCATTATCCGGCACCTTGCCCGCCAGCGCCGCCTCGAATGCATCAATCTCGTAAATCCCTTTCCCTGTGTAGGATCCCTCTCGAAACAAATCCTGATACACATCAGACACGGCCGACGCGTAGGGATCGATCCCGCCAGGCCCGGAAAACGTCTGTTGAAAATACGAGCCCTCGCCGCTGCCCGGAAGCGACGGTGTAATCCGAGGCTGCACGACCCCATACCCCTCAAGCACGCGCCCGGCGCGCGGATCGAATCGGGGCCGATTCAGCGGGTGAGCCATGGTGCCGATTAACCGGTGTGCGGCTCCACGAGGCAACCGGGTATCCGTATCCAGGGTGATGACGAACCGGACCGACGGAATCGCCTCAGGGAGCTGTCCGCCGACGGACATGAACGTCGTGCTCGTCGAGCCGCGCAGCAATTGATTCAACTCATGCAGTTTGCCGCGTTTCCGTTCCCATCCCATCCAGACCTGCTCGAATTCGCTCCAGACTCGCCTGCGGTGAAACAAGGCAAAGCGCGCTCCGCCACCGGCTGCGGGGCCGTACCGCTTGTTCAGATGCGCGATCCCCTCTACAGCCCTCAGCAGCAGTTCAGCGTCTCCTGGAATACTTTCGCTCGAGGCATCTCTCCAGTCTGAGAGTAAGGCGAAGCGCAGGTCATCATCCGCATTCGCCAGATAATGCACTTCCAAGCGCTCAACTAGCTCATCGATGCCCTGCTGGGTCGTCAGCAACGTGGGAACCACTACGATCGTACGCAATTCTGTAGGGATGCCATTCTGCAATGCCATCCGGGGCAATGGCCGCGGCTTAAGTATCCCCGTGACCGTACGATTGACAAGCGCCATAGCAAGGTCCGACGCCGGCACGAGTGCGACGAGGCCAAGGAGCACAAGGCCTGCGACGCTCACACCCGATTCGGAGGCATGCCACAGCGGTAAGGCCAGAACTATGGCAGTCACCCCTGCGAGCGATCCCAGATAGCCTGAGGCTGAAGCCTGGACATACCAACGCACGAGTCGGCGCTTCCAGGACACCCGGTAGCCAAGTTCGCGTTCAAATGCCCGGCGCCCTTGGGAGATGAGGTAATAGCCGGGGTCCCTGTGCCGCTCGCGCTCCGGTTGCTCACTCGCATGTGGCTCAACTCTTGCCAGCCTGGCACGGTCCACGACCCGCTCAGTCACCTCGAGTTCAGAAAATCCCGTCCCGCGGGAGAGATCCTCGATCGCGTGGCGGTAGGTGTCTCGCGTGACAAAGTCCATCTCGGCGTAGCGGGAATCGCATCTCAGAATCCTATCGACTAGGCTGACCGCCTCGACAAATTCCGCCCAATTGTATTCAGACGTCAACCGCATGCTCGTAATGATGTTGCGGACCGTCACACTCATGGCCGCCTGCTGATGATGCTCCGCATGCACCATGTCGTCAGCAGTCGCACCCTGCGCGGCAAGGCGTTCGTCGAGCCACAGCAGCACGGGACGCACCTTCGGATCCAGGTCACGGAGTCGCTGAACAAGCTGCACGGCGAACGCAGTGGCTAATGGTCTGCTCTCAAAACGATGGAGCGCAGTGGCCGGATGTTCTTCGGCCAAGGCTCCGCTCCGGAAGAGGCTATCCGCCAGTTCGTCGGCTTGCAGTCTGTCAGCACGGCTCTGAACAATCCGCTCGGTCAGCCTTCGAAGATTCTCCACCAGTACAACACGTAGCGAGATTGCCACAGCCCACAATTCACCGATCGTCAGCGGCTGCACACGTTGATACGCCATCACAAAGCGACGGAGCATGTCTGGGTCAAAACGACTGTCGGTGTGCGCAACGAATGCCCAGGCCACTCCAAAAACCCGTGGATAATTCTGTAGATGCCCGGATGCCAATTTTGGCAATTGTCTGTAATACTCAGGAGGTAAATCGTCGATAATCTCGCGAAGTTGTTCATCGACAATATGGAAATTGTCGATGAACCATTCAGCCGCTGGGGTAATCGCTTTCTCATCGCGAATCGTACGGGCGATAGCCTGATACGACTCCACCAAGACGCGTTTATTATCAAGGACTCGTGGCGTGAGTAACCGGCCCACCTGGGCATCATCGGTGACGACCTGTGCCACTGCGAGACTTGCAGCATGCTGCTCGAGCCGCTCGACGCCGAAGAGCTCGGCGCGAATCGGTTCTTCTAGTTCGGCTCGCCTGCCAACAGGTGAAAAAAGAGTAGTCATGGGCTTTCCGACCAACTCGCAGGCTCTCAGGATGAAGTAGCGATAGAAGCACACCACATACCGAACGCGTGGGCATCGAGTGTGGTCACGAGAGGGCTCAGAGAGAATCTATCAGAATGAGACGTCCAAGCCTCGGGATCTTGCTCAGCGACGCCCCCGGACGGTCATCCGACACGCTCGTGAGCCGTGTTCTTCGCCATCCTTGAAGTATTAGTTTCAACATTCCAGTTCACCACAACATGCTCATTGGTTGCCTTTGAGTCAGAGCTATTGGACCGTGGTCGTTTCAAACGCTTTCACTACGAGGGTCTTCTCCTTCATCTTGTGCACCAAGCCTGCATAGGTATGGTCGCGGATAATACTGGCGAACTGTGCATGGTAATTGCTCACGATGCCTGCGCCGTCGATGACCACATCGTACACATGCCAATGGCCCAACACGTCCGCCAGCCGGAAGTCGAGAAAAGTCTCCGTTTTAGGACCCGACAGCTTCGCCCGCACCTCGGCAAAGTTCTCTTCCCGCTGTTCAGACAGATAGAGCACCTGCTCGTCGGCGTAGTGATCAATTCGACAGGCAAACGTGTCTCGGAGCAATTGAACAAAGAGGGCAACAAACTCCTGCCGCTGGGTGTCCGTCAGTTCTAGCCACGGCCGGCCCAAGGCCCGTTTGGCCATATCTTCATAGCTGATGCCCTGCCTGATGACGTGTTCAATCTTCTGACGCCGTTCCTCCGAACGGCCCGGTTGGTTCAACTCTTCACTGTTGAGAACATAGATCACCTCATCAATCGTGCTTTTTACTGATTCTGTGGCAGTCTGCGCAGCTGAAGCCATGGGAGTTCCGATCAGCAGCACAACCATGCTCGCCATCAACCCCCAGATCATGCCGAGATCCGTTTTGAAACAATAGAATTCCTTACCAGCAGCGCGGTTGGATATCTGGCTCATTAGGAGAGTTCCCCAAAGTATTTGCGTCATGCGACTCAGAATTTTGGTTTCATGTCCTTCAACGAATCGCCACCTTTTTTCAGGAGGTCTCCTCCAGGAGTGCCATCACCTTGTGGGGACAGACTGCTCAGTTGGTCTTTGACCTGTTTCACCGTCCCCATATTCTTCTGAAGATCGTCAACATTCTTCTGCATGTCCACCAACGCACTGCCGAGCTGGCTCACCGACGTCGAAAGTCCAAAGATTCCTTGGGCAGTTGCATAGTGCAGTGTAAGGCCTCCCAGCCCAAATCCCATGAAGAATGCCGTCACGATTATGATGGATGTACGAGATCTGTTCCGCATATTCTCCTCCTTTGCGGTTCCTTCCAGGCTACGTGCTCGGACCACTGTCAGATTCGCCGCATCCTGATTTTTTGTCGGTTGCCTTCCTTTGGCCTCGTTATAATCTGATCCTTGATCTTGTCGTAGGTCATTTGCGGAATAACATTCTTCGTCACCAGCTCATCCGTGCGTTGATAGGGTCGTCCCTCCACGATCCTCGTGGCGTAAGTATCTCCGATTCCGACCCGGGTCTTCAGCTGGTCGAATGTCCCTGAATTAATGTTGATCATCATCCTGTCCTCCATCCTTTGAACAGGCCATACGCAGGATCCCAAGGACGAGCCATTTCCCGAGACCCTGCGCGGCACCACCACTTAAAGCAGAGTGACGCCTGGCGGAACTTGACACCGGTATGAACAGAGATCCGCCAACAGAGGCCTACTCAGCTACGAGCGCGCATGCCAACTACGGCTTTACAGTTGCCGCTCGATCCGACCGGCCCATCAGCGTCAGAAGAGTGTGAGCCACGAGGAGGAAACCCAGCCCGCCGCTGGGGATATATCATCTCGGCCAGCGTTTCCTGACTGATTTTCGGGATGACCGTCTCCGGCTTGCCTTCCTTCCCAAAGTGGGCCAATAACAGCAGCGCCCGTGCGAGCCGCTTCTCGCTGGAATTAAACAGTTGATCCACCAAATCTTCTTGGACGCGGATCGAATGCAGCAACAAATAGGACAGAAACGCTTCGGCGAACCTGGGTTGTTCCTGCAGCAGGCGGAGCATGACGGCTTTATCGATGCGGAGAACGCGGGAGTCTTCCAGAGTGGTTGCGGTCGCTGTACAGACTCTCTGGCCCACGAGGCAGGATTCGCCTAAAAATGCACCCTGCTCGAGGATCGCGATCACGGCTTCCTTGCCCTGTTCTGAGATCACGGTCACTTTCACCTTACCTGCCTGCACATAGAACACCGCATCCGCCGCAGCCCCCTGTGAAAAGAACACCTGTTTCTTGGGGAGCGAGAGACTCGTAACGTCCTTGTCGTTCTTATTCAGGAATATGTCCAGATTGAACGGTGTTCGTATGCGCACCATACTCGACCTCTTCTCCTGTTGAGAGCGACCGCGCTAACCAGTTACCCGATACACCACCGTGGTCGTACCGAGAGACATTGACCATGCGTCAGGGCCCATACACATGACTCGTGTCCGGGCTGGATACTGTCTCTCCCGACCCGACCCAACCTAATCATTCGTCGAGAGCATCACGTTAGCGTCCGCGGTTCAGAGAATAGGATCCGCCCGACGACGAGACGGGCGCCTGCAGGCTATCCACATGCTGCTGCATTTCTCGCAATGCCAGCCCGAGCTGTTTGGCCGAGCAATGGCGCAGGGCATGGATACTGTCCCCCATCCACAGCCGAAGGCCATTTTTCGACGGTGAATTCAGTGTCAACACATACGTCCGTGATGTCGTCTTCATACTGCCCTCCGTGATAATGGTGCTCGCCCCTTCATACTCAAGCCGAGCCTGAAACCGCGAGCCAAGTTCATTGTCCTGCTCATGCCGCCCGAAATACCGCAAGCAGATCACTCAATGCCATAGTCTTGTGTTTCAGCACGGCCCGCTCCACCTTCAGCTCCTCCAGCGCGACCACCTTCGCGGCTCCGTCTCCAAGGCAAGCCATGATAAGCGAGCGCGCGTGATCACACTCGTGCTCGACCTTTGCCTTGACCACTTGATTGACAGACAGCATGTCCAGCGCCGTGGCCCTTGTCGCGGCGAGATGCGACTGTAATTCGGCCTCCGAATAGTCGATACACGCTGCTTCGCTCAGACAGCGATCCATGCTTTGCGCCAAGAAGAGGTACAATCGAGCCAGCGTATCCGTGATGTCAATGTGGCTATGAACAGTAGATTCAACAGTCATGTTTCATGCTCCTTCCAGTGACAGGCACAAGTGCGTTTCGATGGCAGCTTACAAATCTTGAGGTGACGGGCTGCCCAGCCCCGGCGTGGTTTTCGCGGAAAGACTCGGTTGCGACGGTGCTTGCATCGAGGCCCTCAATTCCTGGATAGCCGTTGCGACATCCTGCTCCGTCGATCCAAACCGGTCTCCCATCACCTTGATCGCCTGAGCGATCGCTTTCTTCATCTTCGAAATTTGTTCTTCGGGTGTCATGAACCACCTCTCGCTTGTGAATCTCCGTGGCGCATCTGATCGTTCAGGACACTCTGACGGTGCGTCCCGCCGCCAAGTGGATCAGCAGCAATACAATCCCGCTCGCAAGCAGGGTCCAGGAACTCTGAGTCGCCACTGTGGCTATTCCGGCCGCATTCAAGCCCGCGGCAATCAATCCAAAGAATAGGAACATCCCTGCGTAGTACATCATAGTGAACTCCTTTCCAGAGTTGCAGTGCTGAGGGAAGCGCCCCCTGCACATCCTGGCATCGGTCCTCTCCTCAGGTGACTAGACGTTACCCTGGGCAGGCGCGACCACGAATCGTGAGAACCGATCGTAGCCCGAAGGCACTCTCTGACGTCGAAGCGGCAGAGGATTCTGAAACAGTTGCGCAAGAAAGAAGCAGGGAGCGCAAACGACGAGACGGCCGCTGTACCTCAAACGTCAGGAAGAGGAACCTTGACTGCGACTTCCTCTCTCCACTCGCTCTTACGAAGCTTAGTCCTATTAACTATATATAGTCAAGTATTATCTTGCTATGCGCTTATATCCCATCTATTATTAACTACTTTGAGTTAATCCAAGACAAGGAGAATCATTGTGAACATTGCGCTCCTCATCAGAAATCGGTTGAAAGAGTTGGGGCTGGGACAGCGGGATCTCGCCCGTGCGGCCCACGTGACCGAATCCTATATCTCCCAGTTGCTCACGCAGAAGAAACTCCCGCCGGCGCCGAACCGAACGGACATGTACGAGAAGATCGGACAAGTCCTGAAGTTGCCGCATGGACAACTTTCCAAACTCGCCGGTCAACAGCGCCGTGAACATCTCAGGAAGCGGCTGGAAGACCCGCCAGATCCTTTGCTGCACGACGTGCGGGAATTGATCCTCCGCAAGTGTCACCCTGCAAAAACCAGACAGATCCGCGAGATTTTCGAAAAACAACCTTTCGGCGAACTCGAGCGGTTCGTCACTCAGAAGCTCCTGGGCGTCGTCAAAAGTGTGGCTCGACAGGAACTCGACAATCCTACATGGGTGCGGAAGGTGGCTCGGCTGAGCAAGACAAGCTATCCCCAGATGCGCGTCACCGTGCTGGAGTTCTTAGATACGACCGTCTTCGATCTCTCGAACGAGAACTGCATCGCGTTCCTCAATCCTTTGATTGAATCCTGGAATATCGACCTCGCCACCTTTTGCATTGAGATTGTCCTGAACCGCCGAGTGGCGCCAGGACACCATAAGTCGTTCGAGTTCATGGAGAAAGGACCGGATAAGACGTCAGGGGAAGAGCCTGGGCTGAAGGAATTTCTGCAAGACCCATTACTGAGCAAGGATGCGACCGAGGAGGAACTCACCTTTCTGCGCACACTAACGTTTGAGAACAAGCGACCGACCCCGCTCTACTATTACCGTGAGCTTCAGAGCCTTAAAGACCCCTTACATTTTCAGACCTCTAGCAGGAAACCTTCAGGGAAATAACAACTCATTGGCACCTTGCTACTGTGCCCACATGTGGGTCACAAGCAGAACCGTCACCCATGCAATCACATACGCAAGTAAGAAGAGTTCCATTGACATCGCGCGCCAAAAATCACCCCATTTACTCATCGCGTCCTCCTGGTGTTCTGCGGTCCTTACGGACTGAAGGACCTCCTACAGGCACACATGTTGCGCATGCCACTTTTACGAAGTACTATTTTTCGGCAACTGCCTCTTCACTGATTGTCCCGTCCCTCTTTCGGCACCTTGACTGTCGAGAACGCTTCCCGTATCCGGAGGAGTTTGCCGTGCGCTGCCTTTCCTCGGCTTTAGTGATGGTGAACCAGGGAGGCGTGCACCATTCCGGATCGGTTGGCTGTGGCTCGCTCGATTGGCCTCAATCCCTGGATCCGTCGTCGCTCCACAGAGCAGGCAACGCCATCCAGTTACCGGAGGCTGCCCCATATCTCGCATTTGGATGGCAATCAAAAGGCCTTGGCAACGCAGACACTGCATAACGCCTCCTACGGATTTTCGCTACAACACCCTTCTTAAGGTCGCGTTCCAGATCAGACACGCATACATGGAATCGGCGGTACTTCGATGAAACCAAAACCACCAAACCTCCGCGATGAAAGCCCACAGCCTGATCATCACAGGCCTCCTTCCCTGGAGACTAGCAAGCTTTGGACGGATGGTTCGATGAAGCGATATTGAAGACCGCCAGATTCGGATGCTGGAACTCTAGGCGCTTTTCGCGTTTCTGGAACGTGCGATCCCCAATCGCCAGCAGCTGCTGCTTATTGAGAAACAAGTCCCGCTTGTCGTACACCGCCCACTCGTATTCCTTCGTCATCGCAAGCGCATCGACTGGACAGGCTTGGACGCACAGTCCACAAAACAAACACCGCGTCATGTCCATCGAATACTCTCGCGCATATCGCTTCGTCGGCTCCGCCGGCACTTCGGCGCTCACAACGGCAATGACGCGAGAGGGGCAGGCAGCTTCACAGAGATCGCACCCGACACACTTCTCAGTTCCATCGTCATAACGCAGTAATGCCAACATACCGCGATAATTATCCGGCAGAATCCGTTTCTCATGCGGATACTGAAGAGTAATCGGCTTGTAACGAATGAGATGGCTCATGGTCGACTTCATGCCCACAGCAAGCTCATAGAAGGTGATCAGCTTGATCCAGGCTGTAAATCCGCGATAGTGTTTTGCAAATGTTTCGTTCACTCTCACGAGCATTCTTCCTTGAACCTAATCAGCCGTCCCTCGGTCTCTCGCATGTACGACTCTGCTCTATCGCCCTTGCGATCGGTACTCTGAACCGTCTCAATCCCTTCATTCATAGCCAGCAGAAAGACCCGATACGAGATAGCCACTGCGATAATCAAGGCCCATATACTTCCGTCGAACCTCATCTGCTTGTCTTATTATGCAATCAAGACCGTCTATCCTCCTGCTCCTCTGGGATTGAAGCCCAGATCGCGATGCTCCACAACAGCACGATAATGCCAACCAAGCTGTAGACCTGATACATCCTCATCACCTCGCTTTCAACGACACTTCGAATTTGCTCGTTTGCTCTGCCCACTCCTCGCCCCATCTCGCTTCACCGCCAGGCCTAGGATCTACATTCCAGCTATCACACGGGCCCCTCATGATACCGATTCAAAATTTCGGAGCCGTCTGGATCGCTTTCCGAAACTCTTCTTCTCCTATACAGCTTTGCTCAGCAAGCATGCGTTGCCCGACACTGGCGAGCGCAGGAATTCTGGCCATGCAGGCCTTGAACGTATCCTCCGCAGCACCCGATGCCATGACGCCAAGCTCTGCCATCGGAGCGAACCCCATGGTTTTTTCGACCAGCAAATCTGCCGCTTGAACCGGTTGAGTCGACCCTATCGACAATGCGGCGAACAACACCACGGCTGAGACGACAACTCCGGATTTTGTGATCGTTGGAATTCTCATGGTAACGACCTCCTCATACTTGTTAGGGGTCTCTACTCGGACACCCCCGGGCAGACCCACGCGATGGAGCGCATGTGACCCGTGACGTCGCATACCCACTGAATGGGCACAGAAGACATGAAGTCCGTGGAATTCGGTATTCGCATAGTGCACCGCTTGATCCGATAAGACTCGTTATTCGAGGAAGCTTTGGAGACTGAGGAATCAGACGCGCGAGAAGGATGGGAGCGCGAGAGATGGGACAGTCGACGTTGCGTTGAACGTCACAACATCACCCTACAGGCCACTACCGGCGGTGTCAATGCGTTCAAGAGGAGCGTGTCATACAACACTCTGATTCTATAGGGCCATATTTATTTCTCGGTTGAACGATCGTCAGCTGCCCAGTGAACTGGATGCATTGTTCGCATCGGACACACTGAGTTCTGCAGCGGCTCTCATAGTTTGAAGGACCCGATTTCTGGTTGCGCAAAACCTCTTCCCACCGGAGAAGGATTTCATGTGCATTGATCATGAGTCTTTCGCCCTATGTATGACAGACGCCATCTTAACATTCACCCACTGGACGGTTTGTGCGATAATCCTTCCATGATACTGAAACGTTGGCTCGTCGGCGACCCGCTGAAGACTACACAGGCTGGAGATCAGCGGTTATCCAAAACACTTGCCCTCGCCATTTTCTCCTCGAACAACATTTCTTCCGTCGCCTATGCCACGGAGGAAATCTTGTTGGTCCTCGTTTTAGCCGGGACGGCTGCCATTGCCTGGTCGATTCCCATCAGCCTCGCGATCCTGTTCCTTGTGCTGGTTCTCACGATTTCATACCGCCAAATCATCTATGAATATCCGGAGGGCGGCGGCGCCTATACCGTTGCCAAAGCAAATCTCGGGGAACTTCCCTCGCTCGTCGCTGCCGGCGCCTTGATGATCAGCTATCTGGTCACCGTGGCCATCAGTGTGGCGGCTGGTATTGCTGCACTCACATCGGCCATTCCAAGCCTATTTGAGCACCGCGAAGCGCTAGGTCTTGTGACCATTCTCTTCATTGTCATCATGAACTTGCGCGGCGTCCGCGAGTCAGGACAATTCTTTTCCGTCCCAACGTACTTCGCCATCGGCATGCTCAGCCTGCTGGTCGTCGTGGGGGTCGCCAGGTCACTGTACGACTCGCAACCGCTTTCTCCTACCATCACCTCCGCAGCCTCCAGTGGGGGGATGGAAGCCGTGACGCTCTTTCTGATTCTTCGTGCGTTTGCGGTTGGCTGTTCAGCCGTCACCGGTATGGAAGTGATCTCGAACGGCGTCAAGTCCTTTCGCCCGCCTGAGTCGAAGAATGCCGCCACCACGATGATCTGGATGTCATTCATCCTCGGGTCGTTGTTTATGGGCATCAGCTGGATGGCCTATCACTACGGTGTGATTCCCAAAGCAGATGAAACTATCGTATCCCAGCTGGCCCGTTTGACGTTCGACACCGGCGCCGTCTACTACGCTGTCCAGATCGGCACCATGATCCTCTTGGTCCTTGCTGCGAACAGCGCGTTTGCTGGATTTCCGCATTTGGCATCGATTCTCGCCCGCGATGGGTTCATGCCCCATCAGATGGCCACGTTCGGAGACCGTCTGGTCTTCTCCAATGGAATTGTCATTCTCGGATTCTTCGCCTGTCTCCTCCTCGTGCTGTTCCAAGGCGATACACACGCACTCATCCCGCTCTATGCTATCGGGGTGTTTGTATCCTTTACCGTTTCTCAATCTGGAATGGTTCGCAGCTGGCTCAAACGAAAAGGAGCACATTGGCGAATAAAACTCGCCGTCAATGGCATGGGTGCCATCACAACTGGCATTGCCACCGCGATCATCGCCACCACGAAATTCTGGGACGGTTCCTGGATCGTATTGCTCTTGGTCACGCTGTTGATCTTGATGTTTCGAGGCATTCGCTCTCATTACAAGGCCGTGAAAGAGCAAATCTCTCTCTCTCGTGATTCTCGCCCGCCCCGTCCCCGACGCAATCTGATCCTGATTCCCATCGGTGGGGTCAACCGATCGGTGGTCCGAGCCGTGGACTATGCACGAAGCCGTGGAGGGGATATTAAAGCCCTGTTGGTTGACGTCAACAAGGAAGAAACCGCGCTTGCGGAAATACAGTGGGCACAATGGGGGTGTGGCGTTCCACTAATCGTCCTTCCTTCACCCTATCGCTCCATCCTCGGATCGATCATCGACTTTGTCGAAGAGCAGCGACTGAAAGACCCGGACTGTTGGATTACCGTCGTCATCCCGGAGATTCTCCCTGCCCGCTGGTGGCAGAATATTCTGCACAACCAGCGGGCATTGCTGCTTAAAGGAGCTTTACTCTTCAAAGACCGCGTCATTCTCACCGACGTTCCGTACCATCTGACACGATGAGTGTGAAAGCAGATCCGTCCATCGGCACACGTCGCTTGCAATCTGCGCATTGGTACCATTTCGCCATTGCTTCACTCCTTGTGATATTGCCACATGCAGCTGACGCGTTCAGGATCATGGAACCTGTGGAAGGTTCCACGCTGACCGCAGGAACTATCGTCACCGCACGTGTGGATTTGGGCAAAGATGCGGGCATCGTGAAGGTCCGCTACTACTGGTATGGCGAGCAAGACGAAGCCCTGGTCGAACAAGACGATTCGACAGCCAGTGGCTTGATCGTCGCCCCGGTCGCAATGATTGGATCGGCCGAGCACGATCCGGCTTTTGGCGGCTTATTGAAAGTCCCACAGCACAGTATCGGCCCCATGAGGCTGTTGGCGGTGGCCGAGATTTCTCGTGGACGATTGGGTGCGAGATCTGTCTTCGATGAAGTGCTCGTGACTGTAGAACCCCCTGCGGCTCTCATCACCATCGCCTTTGAAACGGACAAACCATTGCAACTAGGCCGAGCAGGACAATCTTCTGCCTTTGGCCATGTCGATTCTCTTGGCAAGGTCTTTGAACTCCCGGTCGTCGGTGACTTTGCCGACGGCGTCACCCGGCGTATCAGCGCGCCGGCGAGCGGCACCAGCTATGCGTCTTCAAATGATGCGGTCATCAAAGTCGTGTCTGCAGGAATGCTCCAAATTATCGGCAACGGAAAAGCAACCATTACCGTCACCAGCCGAGGCAGGCAAGGCTCTCTCGATGTTGACGTGAATGTGAACGATGAGCCGAACGAGCCGCCGATCGCCGATGCTGGCCCGAACAAGACAGTCACGGCTGGTTCGAGAGTAACGCTGGATGGGTTGAGAAGCCGCGATCCTGAAGGCGAAGCGCTCTACTATAGCTGGAGCCAGGTGCGCGGCAGCAAAGTCTCGTTGCTCGACGCCAACAACTCAGAGACTTCTTTCCTCGCACCCACCGTCTCAGAGCCGCGAACCTATCGATTTAAATTGCGTGTGACAGACAAGAAAGGTGCCGATAGCTTGCCGACGTTTGTGGACGTGACAGTGGAGCCATAAGACGGGCTTCTTATCCCTAGGCCCCCTGCTTCCCCTTCCCTTTCGCAACCAGAGCGACTACCTGAAACAGCTTTTCGACTCGGGCCTTATAATGGTTCATGAACTGAGCCGTCCACATCTTGTTATATTCGATTGCGGCACTTTTCTTCATTCCTGCATCCTTTTCTCCAAGCGGGGAGGAGTAGTGTGCAATGAGACGATCAAGTTCATCTTCACCGAAATTGTTCGAATACGCATGCTTTAAATGGTTGTGGAGAGTCTCAACTTGCCCGATTGATTTTCTGATGTCTTTCAAGAACGCATCGAGCAATTGATCGATTTGCCTCTTTTTTTCACCAGCCAGGTTTGGGTAGGTACTCACTATGGTTTTTCTTATTTGCTGCTCGTAGTCGCTGACATA
>CAZJOQ010000036.1:0-22760 GCA_964547625.1 uncultured Nitrospira sp. | reverse complement strand
AAAGATACGCTCAACTTTCAGCTCGATGCCAAACACAACTTGGGATCATATCTCCAACCGGAACGGCTTTGAGCGGCTGAAGGAGCCTGCGTTTAGGGAGCGCTTTTACCGCGAACTGAATGCGTTGATGCGCGGTCTTCGATTTCAGGTAGTTGCGTGCGTGATTCGTAAGAACGATCATCTCCAGCGGTACGGGGTGGCGGCCCTGGACCCCTACATGCTGAGTCTCGATGTGCTGGTCGAGCGGTTTTGTCTGGACATAGGTAGTGTGGCCGGAGGTGGTGTGATTGTGGCGGAACGGCGCGATCCGACCCTGGATCGAGAGTTGGATATCGCCTGGTTGAACTTGAAGGTGCAAGGCACCCGGTTTATGCAAGCCAAGGCGATCGAAGAGCGGATTCTAGGTCTGAATCTTCGCCCCAAGACCGCCAACATCGCTGGGTTACAACTCGCGGATCTCGTTGTGACGCCGATTGGCCGAAAGGTGCTCGGCAAAACGATCAAGGAAGATTATCGCGTGATCGAGGAGAAGTTCCGTTGCAGCCGGACGGGGCGTATTGAGGGCTATGGTCTTGTGGTGCTTCCCAAATAAAAGAGGCCAGCCCCCGCTACGCAGTGACCAGCCCATAACGAGATTATGGACGGCAATGGGATGAATTGCAAGAGGGGCCTGTATTTGTGTCGTGCATTGTGGGCTAGAGAGAGATCGCGCTGATGTCCACTGTCGGCCAACCTGAACGCGCTACGCAGAACCGCGTCATTGCGCTGTTCCTCGACGAACTGGGCTATCGCTATCTGGGTGACTGGACCGACCGGGAGGGCAACAGCAATATTGAAGAAGGGCTGCTGACGACCTATCTGACCAAGGCCGGCTACTTCCCTGCACAGATCAGCCGGGCGCTCTATCTGCTGAAGACCGAAGCGGACAACCACAGCCGCAACCTCTACGGAAACAACCAGGCTGTCTACAAGCTGCTGCGCTACGGGGTGCCGGTCAAGATCGAGGCGGGCAAGGTCACGGAGACCGTTCATCTCATCAACTGGCACGAGCCGGGCAAGAACGACTTCGCGATTGCCGAGGAAGTGACGCTCAAGGGCAACCACGAGCGGCGGCCTGACCTCGTGCTCTACATCAACGGCATCGCGGTCGGTGTGATCGAGCTGAAGAACAGCCGTATGTCCATCGGCGACGGCATCCGCCAGAGCCTGTCCAACCAACAGCCGGAGTTCAATGCCTGGTTCTTCAGCACCGTGCAGTTCATCTTTGCCGGAAACGACTCCGAGGGTCTGCAATACGGCACCATTGGCACGCCGGAGAAGTATTTCCTCAGGTGGAAAGAAGATGAGCAGGACAACCTTCGCTTCAAGCTGGACAAGTATCTGCACAAGATGTGCGAGAAGGACCGGTTGATTGAGCTGATGCACGACTTTGTGCTCTTCGACGGCGGTGTGAAGAAATTGCCACGGGCGCACCAGTATTTCGGCATCAAGGCGGCGCAGGACTCTGTGCGCCAGCGCAAGGGCGGCATCATCTGGCACACCCAGGGCAGCGGCAAGAGCATCGTGATGGTGCTACTGGCCAAGTGGATTTTGGAGAACAATCCCCACGCCCGCGTGGCCATCGTCACCGACCGCGACGAACTGGACAAGCAGATCGAACGGGTCTTCACCGATGTCGGCGAGCCGATCACACGCACCAGCAGCGGCCGCGACTTGATGAGTCGGCTCGGGCAGGCGACTCCCCGTCTCATGTGCTCGCTCGTCCACAAGTTCGGACGCAAGGACGTGGATGACTTCGACGCCTTCATCAAGGAGCTGGAGGCTCAGCCTAGCCAGACCGTGGGCGAGCTGTTTGTGTTCGTGGACGAGTGCCACCGCACGCAGAGCGGCAAGTTGCACCGGGTGATGAAGGCCCTCATGCCGAATGCCGTCTTCATCGGGTTCACCGGGACGCCGCTCCTTGCAAAAGATCGAGCCACGAGTTTTGAAGTGTTCGGCCGGTACATCCACACCTATAAGTTCAGCGAAGGGGTTGAGGACGGGGTCGTGCTTGATTTGGTCTATGAGGCGCGGGACATTGATCAGCACCTGGGCTCTCAAGAAAAAAAAAAGCGACGCCTGGTTCGAGGCCAAGACCAAGGGGCTGAACGACTGGCAGAAAGATGAGCTCAAGAAACAATGGGGGACGATGCAGCAGGTGCTCAGCTCCAAAGCCCGGATGGATCGGGTGGTGAGCGATATCGTCTTCGACTTCAGTGTGAAGCCGCGTCTGTCCAGCGAACGGGGGAATGCCATTCTTGTGGCGTCAAGTATCTACGAAGCGACCAAGTATTTCGGCCTCTTCCAAAAGACACCCTTCAAGGGCACGTGTGCGGTGGTGACGTCCTATAATCCGCAGGCTCAGGATGTGACGAAGGAAGAAGTCGGTGCGAACACGGAAACCGACAAGCAGTTCATCTACAACACCTATACGGAGATGCTGAAAGACATCGACCCGAAGCCGGGCATGACCAAAACAGAAACCTATGAGGAGCGGGCGAAGGCCCTCTTCACGAAGGAACCGGCGAATATGAAATTGCTGGTCGTGGTGGACAAGCTGCTCACCGGCTTCGACGCGCCGCCTTGCACCTATCTCTACATCGACAAGTCCATGCAGGACCACGGTCTCTTTCAGGCGATCTGTCGAACCAATCGGCTCGACGGCGAGGATAAGGACTTCGGCTACATTGTGGACTACAAGGACCTGTTCAAGAAGCTTGTCAATGAGAAGGGCACCGGCGCCCTTCAAGTGTATAGCTCTGAGCTGGATCACAGCGCCGGGGGAGCAGCCCCTGAGGCGCTACTGCAAGACCGGCTGAAGAAAGGGAAGGAACGGCTGGACCAGGCGCTGGAGACTCTCGATCTCCTGTGCGAGCCGGTGGAACCGCCCAAAGGGGAGCTGGAGCATATCCACTATTTCTGCGGGAACACGGAGATTCCAGGCGACCTCCAAGAACGGGAGCCGCAACGGGCGGCACTCTACAAGGCGACGGTCGCCCTGGTGCGCGCCTATGCCAACATCGCCGATGAACTCGATCTGGCGGGCTACAGTGCCGCCGACATCGGCCGCATCAAGCAGCACATGGACCGGTATCTGAATGTCCGCGAGATTGTCCGGAAGGCCAGCGGGGAAAGCCTCGACCTCAAGGCCTACGAAGCCGATATGCGCCACCTCCTCGATACCTATATTGAAGCCGATGAGTCGAGAAAGATTTCGCCCTTCGATGACATACCTTTATTGGACCTGATCGTGAAAACCGGGATTGGGAATGCCATCGCCACACAGCTCGGCGGCTTGAGAGGCAACAAGGACGCGATTGCCGAGACCATCGAGAATAACGTCCGACGCAAAATCATCAAGGAACACCTGAACGACCCCGCTTACTACGAGACTATGTCGGCCCTGCTGGACGAGATCATTGCCGCGCGCAAGGCGAAGGCCATTGAGTATGAACTGTACCTGAAACGTATCGCTGAATTGGCTAAGAAGGTGGATGCCGGCCAGGCCGAGGATACGCCGGAGCCGCTTAAGAAGAGCCCGGCGCTACGCGCCTTGTATAACAACCTCAAGAAGACGCAGGCACGGCCTCCGGCGACGGATCGAGCGGCGGAAACGGAGGAGGACTATCAGACGGCCCATGATCCAACGTTGCGGTTGGTCCTGAAGATCGACGAAGCGGTTCGGAATGTTCGGCCCGATGGCTGGCGCGGAGTTCAGGCGCGAGAGCTGGTCATTAAGCGCGCGCTGTACGACGTGCTGCGGAATGAGTCGGAGGTGGATCGCATCTTTCTTATTCTCAAGGCTCAGAAAGAATACTGACAATGGCGCAGGTCCAGCTTGGGAATATTGCCGTGGATGTGATGTTGAAGGACATTCAAAATGTCCATCTCAGCGTCTATCCTCCAAATGGGCGCGTGCGCATTGCTGCACCAATGCGGATGAGCCTCGACACGATCCGCATCTTTGCCATTTCTAAACTGGGGTGGATCAAGCAGCAGCAGAAGAAGCTCCGGGAACAGGAGCGTGAAACGCCTCGTGAGTATCTGAATCGTGAAAGTCATTACCTCTGGGGAAAGCGATATTTGCTCTCTGTGCGAGAGGAGAACGGGGGGGCATCCATTGAATTGGGGCCTCGCCGCATCGTCCTACGCATGCGCCCTGGAACGAGCGAAGAAAAGAAACAGGCACTGTTTGAAGAATGGTATCGGGGGCAGCTTAGGGCGGCGGTGCTTCCACTGCTTGCCAAATGGCAACCGTTGATGGGCGTGACGGTCAACCGCGTCTTCGTGCAACGGATGAAGACCAAATGGGGAAGCTGCAACTCAACGGCGCGTCATATCCGTCTGAATACAGAGTTGGCGAAGAAACCCTCGGAATGCCTTGAGTATATCGTCGTGCACGAACTGGCACATCTCATTGAACCGACACACACCCGCCGATTCATCACGTTGATAGATCGTTTCATGCCAAAGTGGCAATTCTATCGGCAAGTGCTGAACCGTTTACCGGTACGGCATGAGAGCTGGAGCTACTAAACCGGAGTCTAGTAACAGGCAAACTCCACGGAGCTTTTTGAATCTCGTGTAAAGAGGGCGGCCATCTCATTAATTGACCCACATGCCTGATCCATGAACCGCACTTGTGACGTCATTGTCGTTGGCAGTGGACCGCCCGGTGCGGTCGGAGCGTGGCGCCTGTGGGGGTGGATCGAGAGGCATGAATTCCTCGTATGACATCATTGTAATCGACAGCGTCGGTTCGTGTAGAATCAATGTGGTAATCGTCCCTCGTTGAGGACAGTCCATATGGCCGACGTGCTTCGTATCAGCACAACCGCAGCAAAAGAGGTGGTGGATCTGACCGATCGGCTTGAGGCGATGATCCGCACGGCAAAGCTGCAAGAGGGACTCTGTATTCTTTTTGTGACGCACACGACGGCCGCGGTAACGACTGGGGAGATCGGGGAGGGGACCGAGCGGGATCTCCTGCAGGTGGTTGAGAAGATGATTCCGCGTATTCAGTTCCAACACGCACATGACCCCTCACATGCCTGGTCCCACATGGCTTCGTCGATTCTGGGTCCATCGCTGACGGTGCCTGTGACTAGCGGCAAGCTCGTGCTCGGTAGGTGGCAATCAGTGATGCTGATCGAATTGGACGGTCCGCGCGAACGCATGGTGCACGTGACGTTGATCCCCTGTTGAGGTTGATATACGCCCAGGCATCTTGAATGGTCTAAGGGTCGGGCCGGATCTTGAATCATGCATGCTCGTTCGAGTCAAAGGTACGGCGAGGACATTTTGCGACATGATAGGGGTTGGTCACGAGCTAACCAGTACGTGCCTGACAATCACGTCACTTGCACCAGCGTTCCGTCTCTCCTGCTGCGTGATTCGGAGCTGGATCGCGAACGGAAGACGCCTGCACAGGGCATAGAGACCCACAGACCGAGAGGAACCTGGCCCGCAGATGACCGCCCCCGCCGCCCCTCACGAGCCTGAAATCGTCTCGAATCCCCGCCGTTACCGTTACTACGACCTCGTCATGGCTGGCTTCGTGACGGTCCTGCTCTGCTCGAACCTGATTGGACCAGGCAAGACGTGCATCCTCTTCGGGCTAACCTTCGGCGCCGGAAACCTCTTCTTCCCGATCTCCTACATCTTCGGCGACGTGCTGACCGAGGTCTATGGCTACGCGCGCACGCGCAAAGTCATCTGGGCGGGCTTCAGCGCGATGCTCTTTGCGACCATGATGGGGCTGTTCGTGATCCACATGCCGGGGGATCCGGAGGAGCCCTTCAATGCCGTGATCCAGCCTGCTCTGGAGGTGGTCTTTGGGAGCACAGGGCGGATTGTCGTTGCGTCGATGGTCGCCTTCTGGTGCGGCGACTTCATGAACAGCTATGTCATGGCGAAGATGAAGGTGTGGACCGAGGGGCGTTATCTCTGGACCCGCACGATCGGCTCGACCGCGGTCGGCCAGCTCGTCGACAGCGGCCTCTTCTATCCGATTGCCTTTCTCGGGATCTGGCAGCCAGGGACGATGATAAAGGTCATCGCCTTCAACTGGGCGTTCAAGGTCTCCGTCGAGATCGTCTTCACGCCGGTGACCTACGCGATCGTCGGCTGGCTGAAGCGCCAGGAGAACGAGGACTGGTACGACAGGCATACGGACTTCACGCCGTTCTCGTTGAAGGACTGAGCCGTCGAAGCGCCGGACGACGACGCTGCGCGAAAGCGCGAAGGGCTCGGGAGTTTTTTAAGGCTTGAGTAATTCGTCGAGGTCATGACAGTCGGCCGACTCCTCGTTCCCGCGACGCCTCTGACGGAGGGTTCCACTCGTGATCATCCACAGAGGTTCTCACAGTGATGATGGCTGAGAGTCTTGTGTAGCTCTTGCGACGTACGCTGCCGTTTAAACGCAATTCCCTGCTAAGATGAAGTTCCCGCATGACGATGTCATCAAAGGAAAAACAAGCCATGTCAAATTCCTCACCATCTCGTGCCGTGCTGGTGGCGATCCAGACTCCTCGTGTCACGGGGGAAGAACTGGAGAGTTCACTGCACGAGCTCACCCGTCTTGTCAAAACCCTCGGGTATCAGGTCGTGGGCCGCATGACGCAAAAACGCAGTTCCGATAAATTTGCAACGGTCCTGGGGCAGGGCAAACTCGCCGAATTGGCGCGGTGGACCGGAGGTTCTGGAACCGTAGGGGCGTCGTTTGAACGGCCGCTCCACAAGGCAGCCTCGAAGCGCGAAGCGGCTGAAGTCGAGGTCGCGGAGGAATCAGAAGATGAGGAAGGGGAATCGGACGAACCGAACGAGGCCTCGCCCAGTCCTCACGAGCAGGCGCAGATCGTCATCGTGGACTGCGATCTGTCGCCGTCACAATTGAAAAATCTTGAACGTGCCGCCGGCGTGCCGGTGCTCGATCGAACCGGGGTCATCATTGAAATTTTCAGTCGACATGCTCGGACCAGAGCGGCCCGACTCCAGGTGGAGATTGCGAGGCTCAATTATCTTGCGCCACGTGTGCGTGAAACCGGTGGCGGCAGCGAGCGGCAAGGCGGAGGGGTTGGAGGAAAAGGGGCAGGAGAGACGAGTCTCGAGCTCGATAAGCGTAGAATTCGCGATCGCATCAAAGAACTTAGAGTAGAATTGGCGGCGATTGGGGACGAGCATCTCACGCGCCGCGCGAGGCGGGGAAATGAATTGACGGTTGCGCTCGTCGGGTACACCAATGCGGGCAAATCTTCGCTGATGCGGGCGATGACGGGAAGCGAGGTGCTCGTGGCCGACAAGCTGTTCGCCACGCTCGATACCACGATTCGTCCTCTGTATCCAGAAACGCGTCCCAAAGTGCTCATGACCGATACGGTAGGATTCATCACGAAGCTCCCCCATGACCTGGTGGCGTCATTCAAGTCGACGCTTGATGAAGCGGCCAGCGCGTCACTGTTGCTGTTTGTCGTCGATGCCTCAGATCCGTCGTTTCGATCCCAGTTTGAGGTCACGCGGAAGGTCTTGGCCGAGGTGGGAGCCACAGAGGTTCCCAGCCTTTTGGTGTTGAATAAACAAGACCGCCTCGGACCGGAAGAGATCGCCTCGCTGAAGGCGGAATATCCTGACGCTGTTCTTCTGTCCACGAGAAGCCAGGACGATTTGAACATGTTACGCGAGGAGATCATGAGATACTTTGAACGCGAGATGATCGACGAGGAGTTACGTCTCCCGTTTACGGCTCAAGGAGTTCTTGCAGAGATCCGCGCTCGGATGCGGATCTTGTCCGAAGAGTATGATGCCGAGGGGCTCACAATACGCGTGCGATCGACCCCTGAGCACCTGACGGTGATCAAAAAGAAGCTCATGCCATCGTGATCACCACCCGGATATGAATGTCCATCCCCAGCGGACACAACAGGTACGGGCAGTCTTGGTTTTCAGAATGCGTGAGGTATGAACTCTACCTATGACGTCATCGTGGTCGGCAGTGGACCGGCTGGATCGTGCGCGGCGTGGCGTCTGGCAAACGCGGGTGTGGCGGTTGCCGTGCTCGAGAAGGCCGTGCTGCCGAGGTATAAGACCTGTGGCGGCGGGATCGTGGGCCGGGCGATGCAGGCCTTGCCCGTAGATGTCCGCCATGTGGTCGAGCAGGACTGTCATGCCGCTCAGTTAAATATTCTCCCTGCCGGATTGTCCTTCACGACTCATCGACAGACGCCCATTGTCTCCATGACGATGCGTGATCGGTTTGATTTCGCCCTTTTGTCAGCTGCGCAAGCAGCCGGAGCCATCGTTCACCAGCGATGCGCCGTAGAGAATGTTTCGTGTCAGGACGACTGTCTCACGGTCGGTACCAACGCAGGTTCAATGAAGGCCAAGTTCGTGGTAGCTGCCGATGGGGCACTCAGTACCGTTGCACGCAACATGGGGTTGGCCGACAGACGCGTCCTTATCCCAGCGCTCGAGTACGAAGTGACGGTTGCTCGCGATCGACTGGATAGATTTCACGGCCTGGCGAGTTTTGATTTTGGCGTGCTGCCTCATGGGTATGGGTGGGCCTTTCCTAAAATGGATCATCTGTCGATTGGTGTGCTGTCGACAGTGCAGCGGGGAGGCGACCTCAAAGCCTCGATGGCGCGCTATCTCGACCAGCTTGGCTGTGGTTCGGTCACGCAAGTCAAGCAACATGGCTTTGTGATCCCCATCCGACCGCGAAGAGGGCCATTTGCCGAAAAACGTATCCTGTTGGTCGGTGATGCTGCCGGCTTTGCCGATCCTGTCACCGGGGAAGGCATTTCGTTCGCCATACGTAGCAGCTTGATGGCAGCGCAATCCTTGATCGACAGACATCTTGAAGAGGAGCCCGTCAAACACGCTTATACCCGCTCACTGGCTGAAACGATCCTTCCTGAACTGCAAAGAGCGCGATGGCTGGCCCGGCTACTGTACGACTTTCCTCGCACGCGATCGTGGGCGTTTTCGCGACAGGGGCAACGGCTCTGTGAAGCGGTGACGGACGTGATGGCCGGGACGCGGTCCTATCGAGACTTGGCGTTCACACCTCGGACCCTGCTCAAGCTTCTCACGCCTCAGAGGTTCACACGCTCAGGGTATGGACCTGCCCGGTCACGCGATGAGCAAGGCTTAACGTCGTAGGAGGGCGATCCAGCGCCACAAGTTCAACAGACTGGCAAGAGAAGCCGCCACGTAGGTCAGGGCGGCGGCAGTCAGGATACTGCGAGCGCCTCGCTCATCTTCGGGTGATAGATAACTTCCCTGTCGGAGAACGGGGAGGGCACGTCTGAAGCTGGCGTCCCACTCGACCGGAAGCGTGACGAGGTGGACCAGCGTGGAGATTCCCATGGTCGCCAGCCCGGCTAGCATGACAACGACGCCTGCCGCAGGGCTTCGGGCAACGGCCGCCGCGATTGGAATCCCCATCATCAGGACGACACCGACCTTCTCTGCTCCCTGCGCGACCCGTACAAGCTTGGTGCGCTCCGCGAGCGGCTGGTAGCCCAGGTGGTCTTGAATAGCGTGTCCCACCTCGTGGGCGGCGACCGTAATCGCCGTGAGGGATTTCCCATCGAATATAGGAGGCGTGAGGCGGACTGCTTTGATGACAGGGTCGTAGTGGTCGCCCGTCTCGGTTGGTTCGACCCTCACGTGCTGCATGTCGAAACGATTGAGCAGATGCCGGGCCAATTCGCCTCCGGTTCCTGGAAAGTCAGGGCGGGGCGCACTGTGCTTGGCAAATATTCGCCTGGTCCAAAGTTGCGGGCCAAAAATGACCAGGCCGACAATGAGCAATAATAGGACAAGACGCATCGTGTATGCCGATCTCCTTGGTACTCTTGTCAGCTGAATTCACCCAATGTTTTTGGCCCACCCTGTTGAGGGGCCGCCCCTCCACGTAGGCTACCACAAGTGACGCCAAGAATCGGCCCTAACTTTTCAGTGAGATTGAATGTAAACCGGGGTTTCGAATGCTCATTGACATGAATGGTCGTCCAGGTTGTGATCATGAAAAAGGTCAGGCATCCTACCGAACGACGAGATGTGTGAGGTATGAACCGCATGTCTGATGTCATTGGGGTCGGCAGTGGATCGACCGGTGCGACCGCGGCGTGGCAGCTGGCACACGCAGGTGTGTCGGTTGCCGTACTCGAGAAAGCCGTGCTGCCGAGGGACAAGACCTGTGGCGGTGGGATCGTGGGGCGGGCCCTGCAGGCGTTGCCCGTGGATGTGCGTCATGTCTTCGAACAGGACTGTCATACCGCACAGCTCAATTTCCTTCCTGCAGGCGTATCCTTCACAACCGATCGACCGACGCCCATCGTCACCATGACGATGCGAGATCAGTTTGATTCCGCGCTTCTGTCAGGTGCGCGGGCAGCCGGCGCTGTCGTGCATCAACGTTACTCCGTCGAAGACGTCTCGTTTCACGGCATCTACGTGATGGTCGTTACCAATCGAGGTGCGATAAAGGCCAAGTTTATCGTGGCTGCTGATGGGGCGCTCAGCGCAGTCGCGCGCACAATGCGGATGGCTGACGGACGTGCGCTCATTCCGGCGCTCGAGTACGAAGTGACGGTGTCTCAGGACCGGTTGGATAGCTTTCGCGGTGTGGCGCGGTTTGATTTTGGTGTGCTTCCCCACGGGAATGCCTGGGCCTTTCCGAAACGACAGCGCCTGTCGATCGGCGTTCTGTCAATGGTTCGGCGGCGGGGTGACCTCAAGAGCGCGATGGCGGGCTACCTCAACCTGCTGGGCTGTCGTGACGTGACGCAGGTCGAGCAACGCGGCTTCGTCATTCCCATCCAACCACGTAGAGGTCCTTTCGTCGATAAACGTGTTCTGTTGGTTGGAGATGCCGCCGGCTTTGCAGACCCGTCACCGGGGAAGGCATTTCGTTCGCCCTTCGCAGTGGCGACGGACGTGATGGCCGGGAAGCGGACCTATCGAGGCCTGCGGTTCAATCCTCGAGCCCTGCTCTAACTGCCGACACTTCAATGGTTCAAGAGCGCGGGGTACGGGCCTGCTCGGCCGCGATGAGACCGAGCAGGGACGGGTGTCGTGTCTTGTTATTCAAATCAGAAGCGCAAGGACAAGCCTGCAATTGCGTGATGCGTGTCGTACGTGGTCTTGAAGGTTTCCGTGGCGGGGGACGGGGTGTTGTTCTGATAATCCAATTCGCTGGTGAAATGAGTGAAGCGATATTGCGCGAACGCTCCGATCCGTTTCGTAACCATGATGGTCATTCCGGCATCGATCTTGACACCGACGGATGCGTCGGTGGAGCGTTGTCCACCCGGTTGAACAAATGTGTTTTGACCCGCGTAGGTAATGAATACCGCGGGACCGGCGGCGAGATAGGGTTGCACGCGCCCATGGACGAATTCTTCGTCTCGAAGGAGTGGGAGACGCAGACGTAGCACGTCAAAACCGATTCCCCATGCCGGCAAGCTCCAATGGGCGAATTGTGTGGTGGTTCCTCCGGTACCGGTCACCCCCACCTGTTGTCCTGGGGGCGTCTTGAGGTGAAAGAAGAACACGTCCAACCCGAATCCAAGCCAGTCCATGTTTTTCTTGTCCAGCCAATATCCGCCACGACCGCCAGCCGTCCAACTGTTGTGTACGTCGAGGCTCTGGTAGGTCGTCGTGGTTCCCAATGAACTGGTCACGGTGAGGTCGGTGTTTGCGGTCCAGATAGCTCCCGCGTAAGCATCAGCATACCATTCCGCCGATCCATTCTTTGGATACAGCAAAAGCCCTATGCCCAGTGCGAGGCCAAGAAGACCGATGAACTTTCGATTCGCCATGATCGTACCCCCTCCTATGAGTAAACTCCCTTGGCCATAATTAGATACTGACTGTGTTTCCTTGGCCAGCATTATTCAATTTCCGGAGGGTCGTTCAGGAGCCGAATCCAAGAGGCTTTTGCCATGCAGGCTCGGTGCGGTATCCTACCCAGATACAAGAACGAAACAGGGTATTGACGGAACGGCACAATGGTCCCACGTGTGTCCTGGCTCTTTAGACGATCTTTGAATCATGCACCGATCTGTTTGCTTATTGCCTGCATTGGGTTGGAGGTTGGGTGCAGCGCGATACCAGGGCATCCTTCTCAAGCTGACCAGAAGCCCCTCACGATCTTTCAACAATTGGCTCACCTAGAAGTGTCTTCAGATCATCTGTACCAGGCGATTGCGGACCACGCCGATGCAGAGGGATTCCGTCGCCAGCTTGAGCTCCAGTCGAATCTTGCCAGTCCGCTGCTCCCGGCCGACTTTGAGCCCATCCAGCGATCGTTCGCAGGCTCACTCAAGGTGATGCTGTTCGATCTGGCTCCGACCGACTTCTGGGAACAGCATCTCGCGGACTACTATGCTGAAAGCCTGTCCATCGACGAGGCTCAGAGACTTATCGATGAGTACGAGCGGCAGGTCGTGAATGCATCGTCTCAGGTGCAGCTTCTGCGCCGGAGTTTTGTGACTGATCGTCTCCCACAACTATTATCAGCGGTGCGGGCGCGGTCGCAGGCGTTCGAAATTTCTCACGAGGCGATGGTCCCTACGTGCATGCCGGGGGACCACGTCATTGTGAACCGGGCTGCCTATCAGGCCGCGATTCCACGGCGAGGGGATGTCATCCTCTACCGCTATCCGGACGAAGAGGGGCAACTCTTGTTGCATCGAGTGATCGGGCTTCCTGGTGATCTGATCGAGATCCGTGCACAGGCACTCTCGGTGAATGGTGAACCCATGACGGAATCCTATGTGCAGCACACCGACCGATCTCTGGCACCCGGAAACGTGCGCGATCATGTCGGGCCTATGATCGTCCCACCGGATGCCTATTACGTTTTGGGCGACAACAGAGAAGAGAGTTTGGATAGCCGCTTCTTAGGGCCCATCAGCAGGACCCAGATTTTGGGACAGGTTGTGTTCATCTACTGGTCTGTGGATTACGATCTCCGCACGCCGCGTTGGGATCGTCTCAATCAGCCGGTACATTGAAGGCACCCTTCAAACGCTGCGATGAGGTGCCCTTTCCGGATGTCCATCTTGAGAGATGCGGTATAACGTGGTAGGTGATACATCAATTGATGGTGTTAAATGTTTCTATAAACCCAGATGAAGATGTCATGATCTCCACTGCACTCATATTTAATATGTCCTGATCGGAGCTTCGCCTTGTTGGGAATTTGCGATCCAGTGCTTGCCGTCTGCTCGATGCTGCTTGGAGGTGCGGCAGCTTATGTCATCCTCAGCATTGCCGAACGGATGCGCGCGACCGAACAAGCATCCTTTAAGATGCGGTGGCTTTCAGTAGGCGCCGTCGCAGGTGGGCTTGAGATCTGGGCAATCCACTTCATCGGGAATCTGGCATTCTGTCCGCCGATTCCAGCCGTACAGGACGTTGGCCTCGCCATCGTTTCCATCCTATCCGCCGGAGCCGCTGGAGCCGTGGCGGTGTATCTCATCAGCACCCATGACGGGAGTCACCTCCGGCTCGTGTCCGGTGGGTTGATGATGGGGGCCTGCCTGATGGTGACGCATTTCACGAGTTTGATGGCAATACACCAGATGGCCGATGTCCTGCAGGACTTGCCTTTCTTCATTTTCTCAGTTGTGGTAATGGTCGGGCTCGGTATCGTCGTCCTCTTGGTCGGCGGTTGGAACATCCGGCATGGGGGCTGGCGTGTAACGGAAAAGGCAAGTGTCATGGGGGTCGCCTTGTCTGCCTCCCACTTGGCCGGGATGATTCCCGCCTACAGTTTTTCTGGCTTCACGACAAGTACTCCGCTACCAGGGATCGAAGTGCAGCTTCTCGCCGTTGTCGCGGTGTCGCTCTCGACTCTCCTGGCCATCATCGATCGGCAAGTCACCACGGCTTCAAGTCTGGCGCGTGATAGTCATGCCCGGCTGATGGAGGCGATCGAGAGCGTCCCCCAATGGTTTGCGCTCTTCGATGTGGACGATCGTCTGGTGATTTGTAACCGCAAGTATCGCGAAGTGGTCTCTGGGGCTGGGGCTCACGTCCAACCCGGCGATTCATTTGAATCAATTATCCGCCGTATCGCCGAACGAGGCGATATCCCCGCAGCAATCGGGAATGTCGACGCCTGGGTGAAAAACCGCCTCGACATGCACTACAACCCACAAGGGCCCTATATTCAGTACCGGTCCAATGGCGAATGGATCCAGATAAACGAAAAGAGGACGCACGATGGCGGCATTGTCGCCATTGCAACAGACATCACGGCGTTGAAAAATGCTGAACAGGCTGCCGAGGATGCCACGCGGCGCTTGGCGGATTCATTGGCGCTGGTGGAAGCTGCGAAAGCCCGCATGCAGGAAGAACTGAATGTTGGTCGGGATATTCAGCGGAGCATGCTCCCACGTGTGTTTCCTCCCTTTCCAGATCGGAAGGAGCTGGAACTCTATGCCGTGCTCGAACCAGCCCTGGAAATCGGGGGCGATCTTTACGATTTCTTTCTGATCGACGATCATCGACTGTGTTTTGTAGTCGGCGATGTGTCGGGCAACGGTGTTCCTGCCGCGCTCTTTATGGCGATGACCAAGATCATGGTAAAGACCAGGGCAATGTCCGATCCCTCGCCCGCCAGTATCGTGACCCATGTGAATGATGCGCTCAGCGCAGATAACGATTCCTGCATGTTTGTGACGCTGTACCTGGGCATCCTGAATCTTCGTGATGGGACGCTTCTCGCGACGAATGCGGGGCACAACCCTCCGCTGCTGAAGAGGCGGGGTGGACAGTTCGAATGGATGACGGCCCAAGACGGACCTATGGCAGGCCCCATGCCGGGTATCGCATTCAAGGAAAGCACGATTCAATTGGGTCCGGGTGATGAACTCTTTTTGTACACTGATGGAGTCACTGAGGCTGATAATAGGCGGCGCGAACTGTTCGGCAACAGCCGGTTGAAATCGGTCCTTACCAAGTCCCAAGCTGGCTCTGTCGTCGATCGCCTCAGTGAAGTCATGAATGCGGTGAGGGGGTTTGCCGGAGAAGCCCCTCAGGCTGACGATATCACTATGCTGGGACTGCGATATCACGGTGTCCCTCCGCCTGACGTTGCGGTCAAGGTCTTTCACCAAACGATGCCCAATCAGTTGATTGCCATCCCTGACTTACAGATGGCGTTTGAGCAGTATGTTGCGCAATGGCCAGGCGCCAAACCGCTTATCCCCACCCTCAATATGGCGCTGGATGATCTGCTGAACAACGTGGTGCAGTATGCATTCCCCAATGATCCGACGGAGCATCAGATAGAAGTGGAAGGCGAAGTGCTTGACGCGTGTGTCGTGCTGACTATTCGGGATGATGGCATCCCCTTTAACCCGCTATCGGTCGCTCCTCCGGACCTGTCGGTGTTGTTGCATGAACGTGAAATCGGTGGCTTGGGGATTCATCTGGTCCGGGCCATGTTTGACGACGTAACGTACCATCGGAATGTGGGACGTAATGTTCTGACAATAAAAAAGAGGCTGGTGTCCGGGGCACCTGCTTCAAGCAGTCGTACCGATATGACAGGAATCAGCGCACTCGAAGTCGGGAGACTTCCGCAAGAATTACCGGAAGACTCTCGGAGGGACGGAAGTGGGGTTGAAACACGTCATAGTGGGACCGTGCTGATTGTCACTCCACGGGACCGCTTCGATACGAACAGCGCGCCGGAAGTGGAGCGTGTGCTGACCGACCACATCAGGCGAGGGGAACGGCAGATTGTGCTAGACCTCTCACAGATTTCGTATATTTCCTCTATTGGGTTGCGGGTGATTTTAAAGGCTGTAGTCGCGATGATGCAAATTGGTGGAAGGGTGGTACTCTCGGGAGGGAGTGACCATGTCAGGATGGTCCTTCAACTCAGCGGAGCGTTGATGACGAGCCTTCACGCTTCCACGATGGATGAAGCTCTGTCTAAGGTCCAAGAGCGAGGCTAGAGCTCCGTTTCATCCTTGGGGATGCTCTGATTCACGAAGAAATCAAGCTATTCACACCTACGCTGTTGCCAGGATGGAAGCGTGCGCCTGTCTTTGCTATGATTGGCCAGACTTGTGACATGTGCGCGGCGCGGCGCGATAAATTTACTGCTTGCGCAACAGATCAGAACTAGTCCAATCTTCATTGGAAAAGGAGCATAAGAAAATGGACCAGGGAACCCGACACACATTGACCGTGACCTCGCGTGAGAACGCCGGCATCACCTTTGTGAACATGCAGGGAAGCCTTGCGGCTACCACAGCCGAGCACGGGAACCAGGAAATGAAAAAGATTGTCGACGCGGGCGCCAGAAAAGTTGTCGTCAACCTGGCTGATGTCGACTATATCAGCAGTGGTGGCATCCGGGTTCTTATTCTGGCGTGCAAGCAGCTCAACAGTGTGCAGGGAGAGATGAAGATTGCCGCCGCGAAAGGGATGGTAAAAGAAGCCCTCGAAGCCAGCGGATTTAATTTATTGAACCGCGTGTATGGAGAAAGTGTTCAATTGTGCAACACGGAAGAGGAGGCTGTAGCGGCTTTTAAGGCTTAAAAAACCATGCGTGCGATTCATCTGACGTCGCACAATCATTTCGATACCTCGCCTCTAAAACACAGGCTGGCGTCTGGTCAGTAGCCCGAGTCCTTCTTTATTTCCTCCATCCCCGTTCCGATCATCCTGTCTTCCTCCATGAGACTGTAATCCGATGTTTCTCCCTGGACGAGATAAGGGGGGGTTCGTCTGCTGCATCAACCGGTGGTGAAGACTCGTCTGAGTATTATGAGGAAGTTTTCATCTTAGCCTAATCATCTCTTCATGTTGCCGGATTATCTTCATGTAACAAGATGAGCTCAGGCACTTGGCGCCTGTGGCCCCGTGGGCATGATAAGCAGGACGAGGTGCTGCGCATCGCACAAGGAGGAATTCGATATGAAGGAAGTCACGAAGGGACTGGCCATATCCACATCCATCATCCCTGCTCCGGCGAGAGGAGGGCCAATGCGGTTATCTCGAGAGCATCTGTTGGAGTTGGTCACCAGGTTGTTCATCTTCAAAGCCGAGCGCTGGAAACGACGCGCGCTGTTCTATGAACGGCATCGGGACTACTTCCCTCGTTTGTCGTCCAGTCGATTTGTGGATCGATGCCGTCAGCTGGAAGCGGCCTATCGTGCGCTTGCGCAAGTGATGTTCCTTCTCCCGACACACGACCAGCTCGTATCGGTGCGTGCCCTGGCTTCGAGATGAATATGAAGACAGGTATTGCGGTCTGATGCTCCGTTCGTATAGGTTCTGAACGAGATCAGCTGGTGGTCGACTCTGGGCGGGCCGGGGTAGAATCTCCCGTCCGCCCATAAATCTGGCGCGATGCCGTCTCAAGCCGCCCATTCCCATCCCTGGTGGCGCGACACGTCTTCTCTTCATTAGCGCTCGCTCGCAGCCGATCTTCGTCATCTCTACAGCAGCGACATGGCTGAATAGCCACAACACTCCCTTGCGCTGTCACGCCATTCAACGTAACATCAGCTCCCTATGAATCGGCATATCGCTCTCACGATGACCATGTGTTCATCCACGACGGAAAGGCAGTACGATCACCCATGAAACATAGCCAGCGCTCCGAGTCCACGACACCGACTGCGACAGGCTTTTCGCCGGGGTTCGCTTCATTAGGTCTGGAGGCGTCACTCCTCACAACCTTGGAAGCCCTCGGCTACGAGGAGCCAACTCCGATCCAGCGCGAGGCTGTTCCCCCGCTGTTAGCCGGACAAGATCTTCTCGGACAAGCCGCCACCGGAACGGGGAAGACGGCGGCCTTTGCCTTGCCGATGCTTCAGCGCATCGGTCATGGCTCCAAAACACGCCCGTCGGCACTGGTACTCGTTCCCACGCGAGAATTGGCGATCCAAGTCGGAGAAGCAGTCCAGCGCTATGGCAAAGAATTACGAATCAGTGTGCTGCCGGTCTACGGAGGGCAGGCTATAGGGCCACAACTCTACGCACTCAAGCGCGGTGTGGATATCGTCGTGGCGACTCCCGGCAGGGCGCTCGATCACATTCGTCGAGGGGTCCTCAAACTTGAGCATGTACAGATCGTCGTTCTGGACGAAGCGGATGAAATGCTCGATATGGGATTCGCAGATGATCTCGATGCCATTTTGAAACAAACACCCAAGACGAAACAGACCGCCTTGTTCTCTGCAACGATGCCGCCAAGAATTCGTTCGATCGCCCACCGGCATCTCCACAATCCGGTCGAGATTACGATCGCCAAGGAACCGGTCAAGGCCGGTACTGCCCCGCGTGTCAAGCAGACAGCCTATGTCGTGGCCAGACCCCATCGAGCGGCCACGCTGGCCCGTGTGATCGACATAGCCGGTGCGAAGTCCGCGCTCGTGTTTTGTCGCACGAGGCTGGAGGTCGATGAGGTCACGGCAATGCTGACTGCCCGCGGGTGCCGGGCCGAGGCCATCCACGGCGGCATGAGTCAAGGGCAGCGTGACCGTGTCATGCAGGCGTTCAAAACCGGACAAACAGAGTTACTGATTGCGACCGATGTAGCCGCGCGCGGATTGGATATTCCGCAGGTGTCTCATGTGATCAACTACGATCTACCATCATCCGCTGAGGTCTATGTCCATCGGATCGGCCGGACCGGTCGAGCCGGTCGGGAAGGTGCGGCGATCACGATCCTCGATCCCCGTGAACAACGACTGTTACGGAGTATCGAGCAACACACAAAGGCTCAGGTCATAGTTGTGCCGGTGCCCAGCGTGGCTGATCTTCGCGCCAAACAGTTGGAACGTATACAGGCTGCCATGGTCGAGGTCTTGCAAGATGGAAAACTCGATGGGTTTGTGCCGCTCGTCGATCGACTGGCCGCCTCCCATTCATCGGCCGACGTGGCCGCAGCCGCGATCAAGCTGCTTGTTCGGGCTCAAGGTGGGGAACGTCCAGAACAGGAGATTCCTGGAATGCCTGCTCGGCAGCCTGAATTCGGAAGGCCAGTCCGTCAGGCTGGTCGCTATGATGACCGGTCCCGCACTCTATCCTCCCAACCGGATCGTCGGCCGACGGGGCCACCACGTCAGGGACAGCGACAGGCCGGCATGGCACGAGTATATATTGGAGCTGGACGCGAGGTGGGGATCAGGCCGGGCGATCTTGTGGGTGCCATTGCCAACGAGGCAAAGGTCCGCTCCAACATCATCGGCGCCATTGAAATTGATGATCGGTTTTCCATTGTCGATGTTCCGGAATCCATGGCCGCCGGCATCGTTGAAATCCTGGGTCGTGTTCGCATCAAAGGCAGAAAGGTACCGGTCCGATTATTTCGTGAATAGTGAGGCGAAAGAGTTTGCATCGGATAGGCATGGTTTTCTTTCTCCCTGACTCGCTACAATAGTTCACTATGACGGCACTGCCTCGCACAGTCATTATCGGTGCTGGACTCGCGGGGCTGGCTTGTGCGCGTCGCCTGACTGACGCAGGTGTCACTTGCATCGTGATTGAAAGTTCAGATGGAATCGGCGGGCGCGCCAGGACGGATACTCTGGAGGGATTCCAACTCGACCGTGGATTTCAGGTCTTTCTGACCGGTTACCCGGAAGCACGCCGAACACTAGATTATACGGCCCTTGATCTGAAACCCTTTCATCCCGGGGCGATGATTCGCTACAGCGGGCGCTTTTACCGTGTCAGTGATCCGTTGCGATGTCCACAAGGTCTCCTGTCGACCTTGTTCAACCCTATCGGCTCGTTCGCCGACAAGTATTTGGCCTTTCGACTTCGTCAGAGCGCTCTGCAACATCGGCTTTGCTCCGTGGCTGGTGGATCGGCCCAACCGACGCGCGAAGGTCTGAAGTCCTATGGGTTTTCAGAGGCGATGCTCACGCGATTTTTTCAGCCATTTCTCAGTGGTGTCTTTTTGGAGACTGCGCTGGCAACCCCATGCTGGGTGTTTGAACATGTCTGGGCCGCATTCTCACGAGGGGTGACCGCGCTGCCGCGACAAGGCATGGGCGCGATCGCACACCAGCTTGCGGCGACGTTACCTCCAGGAACGATCCGCCTGAACCAGCGGGTGCAGCAGATCGATAGAGCCAACGTACGGCTGGAGTCCGGTGAAACACTCTCGGGAGATGTGTTAGTGATTGCGACAGATGCCGAGACCGCGTCTCAGTTACGTGGTGAGGGTGTGTCGGGCAGAGAGGCACGAGTCTCCACCACGATCTATTTTGATGCGCCGGCTCCACCGCAACACGGACCCTGGTTGATGCTTAATGGAGAAGGTAAGGGGGTGGTTAATACGGTCTGCGTGTTGAGCGAGGCTGCCCCCTCATACGCGCCCAATGGACACGCCCTCATCTCCACAACGGTGACGGATCGCAAGGAGCGCTATGATAATCTTCCAGACGTTGTGTGTGAATTCTTACGCTCGTGGTTCGGGCGACAGGTAGATGAATGGCGTCATCTACGGACCTATCGAATCCACCGCGCACTGCCTCCAATTGACCTGCTTCCTTCCTCTGAGAGCGGGACGCCTTCTCGTATAGCCGATGGGTTGTATCTCTGCGGTGATTACCGGGAGAGCGGCACTCTTGATGGCGCATTGGTATCAGGACGCAAGGCGGCAGAAACGGTTCTGGCGGATCATGCCATGGTCTGAAATCGGGTACGGTTGTGTGCGACGCTGACATTATGAATATTCAAATTGATCTTTGCCGAATAACCACACCTAAAACTCTCTCGCCAATATCTTCCATCTCCTGCGCTTTCACTGCTTGCTCTGCCCGATGAAAGACGACCAGCCTGTCGTCCCGGCCACAGTCCGACTCCCTGAAATTACCGTCAAAGCAGTTGTGTTGTCGGTGATTCTTGCCGCTGTCCTAGCCGCAGCCAATGCCTACCTGGGATTGTTTGCAGGAATGACGGTGTCCGCCTCTATTCCGGCAGCCGTCGCGTCCATGGCGATTTTGCGTCTGTTCCGCTACTCCAACATTCTCGAGAATAACATCGTGCGAACCGCCGCATCTTCCGGCGAGGCTCTGGCTGCGGGTGTCATCTTTACGATTCCCGCGCTCCTCCTGGTCGGCTATTGGTCGGAGTTCGACTATTGGGAGACGGTTCTCATTGCGATCGTCGGAGGGGTACTCGGTGTGCTCTTTACCGTTCCATTACGCCGCGCGCTTATTGTCACGGCTCGCTTGCCTTTTCCCGAAGGGGTAGCCACGGCGGAAGTGTTGAAGGTGGCCGCAGTGGATCAAAATTCTACTCGCCTTCGAGATTCGACGGCGCCGTCTCGATCGTTGTTGGTTTCAGCCGTGTTGGGTGCATCGGTGAAATTTGGAGAGAGCGGCCTGCGATTGTGGTCGGACTCGTTAGAAGCTGCAGCACAAGTTGGCAAGACCGTGTTTTATGGTGGGTGGTCTGAATCTTTCACCGGCATTGCTTGCTGTGGGTTTTATCTTGGGACTGCGAACCGCCATGGTGGTCTTTTCGGTGGTGTCATCGGATGGATGTTCCTGATGCCGGCGTATGGGCTCACCTATGGATTGCCTCAGAAACGGACGGGACTGGCGGCCGCCATGGGATCTGGAATGAGCAGATTCGGCATGTCGGAATCGGTGCGATGTTAGCCGGAGGCTTGTGGACGCTGACGAGACTGCGCGAGCCGGTCTGGAACAGCCTGCGGACACTCCGAGCAAGCTATCGCGCCTCTGGATCGATAGAAACAAGGCTGGGATTAGCCAGAACGGAACAGGATGCGTCGCTCGCGTGGATTGTCGTGCCGTTGGTGCTCTCACTGATCCCGATGGCATGGATCTATTCGCGAGTTGTGGACAGTTGGTTGATCGGAATGGTCATGACTCTCGTGATGGTAATCGCCGCCTTTCTCTTCTCGTCAGTCGCGGCTTATATGGCCGGCTTGGTGGGAAGTTCAAGCAATCCCGTGTCAGGGGTGACGATTGCTACGATCATGATGGCCGCACTATTGCTGCTCCTGTTCTTGGGAGCTGGACATCCGGCTGGACCGGCCGCTGCGTTAGTAATCGGGGCCGTCGTCTGCTGCGCTGCCGCCATGGGTGGAGACAATTTACAAGATCTCAAGACGGGTCATCTGGTTGGGGCGACGCCGTGGAAACAACAAGTCATGCAAGTTCTCGGTGTGGTGACCGGGGCCCTGGTGTTGGTCCCGGTGCTTTCTCTGCCCCAGGCTAAGTACGGGATCGGCGAACCAACAAGCAGCCATCCTCATCCGCTCACAGCGCCGCAAGCGCCCCTCATGGCCAACCTAACACGGAGTGTGTTTGGTGCTGGCCTACCATGGCCGCTCGTGGGTGTGGGGGCGACGATTGGTGCGCTGGTGATTCTGGTAGATCATCTGCAAGAACGTCGCGGCAGCGCGTTCCGGTTTCCAGTCCTGGCTGTAGCGCTTGGGATTTATCTGCCGCTGAAACTCTCTGCAGCTATTGTTCTTGGTGGAGTAATTGCAGCATTGGCCAGCAGAAAACTGGGTGGCAGACTTGATCCGTCACAGTCAGGTTTGCTCTTTTCAGCCGGACTGATTACCGGTGAGGCCTTGATGGGTATCATGCTCGCGATGCCGATCGCGCTCTCAGGACTCTGGCCCGGTCTGGCCTCTGATCCATTCATTATCCTAAAAACGGCAGTCCACGTGTCAGGTTGCCGCAGTTTTTGAGATCAAC